>ONCB01000059.1 GCA_900316175.1 uncultured Succinatimonas sp. | reverse complement strand
GCTATAAGTGTAATTTGCTGTAACGAAGGTGGGCATTTTATGGATTTACATGGTGGGCATCATTGGATCATGGGTGAGCATTTTCGATTATTTACCAGTAAAAAACTTGTTATTTGAGCTTGTACTTAACTAAAAGCTCAGAAAGCTCCTTTGAATAAGAAACACAAGGTTTAGGCGTATTGATATCAACTTTAAGATCACGTAACAGTACTAATATGTAGTCACGATCAGCATTGTCAGGAATAGCTTCTTCAAAACAGGATTTAATAAGTAAAGAAATTTTTTTAATTCTTTTTAAAGCAGCAAGACCAGTAACGTCAGGAGTTTTTGTAAAATCTTTGGATAGGTAAGAAAGTCTAATAAATCTATCCTGAATATGACCATACATAAACAAAATCACACCTAGAATAAAAGACTGCTCAGGGCAAGAATGGTTAAACATAGAACGCTGAATTTTTCTCTTAAAATTACAGAGAATAAAATGGCTCAGTCCATATTCAACAAGCGTAGGAGTTAAAGAGGAAACCTTTTTAGGTAATAGCCCCTTATCAGGATCAATAGTTCCAATATATGACTGTTCAAGAACAGGATATTTCTTACCCTCAACTCTTTTAGAAGAAACCTTAAAGAGCTGATAGCTACCACGAACAAGTCTAACGTCAAAACCTTTAGTTTTAAAAGGCTTAGCAAAATCAGGTAATAAATCAAGTTTCATAATATATGTATTATAGCATAATATAATACATATAACAAAACAATCATTCTCTTATTTTGGGAATTTTTAAATGAAAAGCCTTGGTGGCATAAGGGAGCGCCAAATTTTTAGTGCGAAGAAAAAAGAAATGAGCTATGTATTATGCTTGCTATAATACAAGTTGCACTTAGAAATCTTTGAATTAGTCGAATTTGGGGAAATTTGATGCGTAACTGCTATTATATCTACAGCTTTAAAAAAAAGAGAGTTCATATCCTTATAAAATATAGCAATAAAAAGACTACATGTTTTTATGTTAACGATATGATATGTGACTATGATCATAAATTAAGTATTTGTGGAATGATCACTGGTTTTTAGATGATATTATTTGTAAACGTTTGCAAATGATTTGCATGCGTTTTGCCGGAATAATCCGGCTTTTTTTAGTATGTGAAATAAAACATAGGTTTTAAAAATGGAAAAAATCGTTGCTGGCCTGAGCACCTTAGATTATGTAATCTTTGCTGTTTATGCCATTGTAGTTATTGCCATTGGCCTTTTTGCGTCTAAGAAGAATACAAAGAGTGCCGAGGGTTACTTCCTTGCTGGAAAATCAATTCCATGGTGGGCTGTTGGTGCATCTTTAATTGCAGCCAACATCTCAGCAGAGCAGTTCATCGGTATGTCAGGTTCTGGCTATGCCATCGGCTTTGGTATTGCAGCTTATGAATTCATGGCTGCTGTTACCCTGATTCTGGTTGGTAAGTACTTCCTGCCAATCTTCATTGAAAAGGGTATTTACACCATTCCTGAGTTCGTTGAGAAGCGTTTTAACAAGACTTTAAAGACCATTCTTGCTGTCTTCTGGATCTGCTTATACATCTTCGTTAACCTCTCATCAGTTTTATATCTTGGCGGCCTGGCATTAGAGACCATTTTAGGCATTCCTATGGTGTACACCATCTTAGGTTTAGCTGCTTTTGCCTTAATTTATTCTGTATACGGTGGCTTATCAGCTGTAGTTTGGACTGACGTAATTCAGGTTGTTGTTTTAGTTGTTGGCGGTTTTGCTACTTCTTACCTTGCATTAAAGCTTGTTGGCGGTGAGAGCGGTGTATTCTCAGGTTTATCAACCTTAATTGAGGATATTCCAGAGCACTTCACCATGGTTCTTGACAAGTCAAATCCACAGTTTACCAACCTTCCTGGTATTGCTGTTCTTATCGGTGGAATGTGGATTGCAAACCTTTACTACTGGGGCTTCAATCAGTACATTATTCAGCGTACCTTTGCGGCTAAGTCTGTTGACGAGGCTCAGAAGGGTCTTGCTTTTGCAGCTTTCTTAAAGTGCATTACTCCTATCATTGTTGTAATCCCTGGTATTGCTGCCTACTACATCACTGTTTACAACCCAGCACTCTTAGATCAGTTACAGCAGGTATACGGCGACATCGTTGCATCAAACATCCCAACAGCAGCTCAGACTGACAGAGCATATCCTTGGGTTGCACAGTTACTTCCTGTTGGCTTAAAGGGTCTTGTATTTGCTGCATTAGCTGCTGCTATCGTTTCTTCATTAGCATCAATGTTAAACTCAACAGCAACTATCTTCACTATGGATATTTACAAAGAGTACATTGCTCCTAATGCTTCAGATTTACGTCTGGTAACCGTAGGTCGTTTAACTGCAGTATTTGCTTTAATTATCGCTATCTTCTTAGCTCCAATGTTAAGTTCTTTAGGTCAGGCTTTCCAGTACATTCAGGAGTACACCGGTGTTGTTTCACCTGGTATCCTCGCAGTGTTCTTATGCGGTCTGTTCTACAAGAAGGCTAACTCAACTGGCGCTGTAGTTGGTGTATTAGCTTCAATCGTAATTGCTCTTACCTTAAAGTTCCTGCCAATCGATATGCCATTTATCGATCAGATGCTTTATACCTTCATCTTAACTGTTGCAGTAATTGTATTCGTTTCACTGTCAACCAATGAAGGCGATGATGATGCTAAGGCAATTACCACTACTGCTAAGACCTTCAAGACTTCAGCTGCCTTTGCAATTTCTTCATATGCAGTTCTGTTGATTGTTGCTGTAATTTACGCAGCATTCTGGAATCCACAGTTAGGCTTTGGTTTCTAGTTCATTCTTTCTCATGTTTTAAGCCTGACAAAAGTCAGGCTTTTTTGAAACCTATTTTCTATAAACTTTAAAACGCATATCTTAAAGGTGATCTTATGGATCTGTCTTTACTTCCGAATGTGTACGAGTTCATTTCAAACACCTATCCTTTCTCCAAGCTCTCAGATCTTGAGAAAGATGCTATGGCCACCAAGATTAAGATTTCTTATCACACTCCTGATGATGTTCTGGTTGATGAAAGCTTAAGCGGCATTGGTCTTTTTATGATTAAGACTGGTGTGGTTGAAGAGATTAATAAAAGTGACGGCTCCTTAAGAGCGCGCTATTCAGAAGGTGATACCTTCGGCTTTACCCAGGTGGATAAGGAAGGCGAGAGTGACTACAGGGTAGTCTTTATAGAAAATACGCTTTTATATGAAATTCCAAAGAAGGTTTTAGCCTTTCTGATTGAGAAAAATAAGGCTGTAGGTGAGTATTTTAATGCCAAGGAATGGGTTCGTATTTCATCCTCACACAACTATGTTGATGACGGGGATGGAAATGAAGAGGGGGAAGTAAAGACTGTAGAGGATGTGTGTTTTACCAATCCGGCTTTAGTCAGCAAAGATACCTCTATTAAAGATACTGCAAAGCTCTTAGGTATAAAGCAAAGCGATCTTGCGATGGTGACTGATATAGAAAGCGGAAAGCTTACAGGTGTGGTCACCAAGTCTGATATTACATTAAAGGCTGTAGCTTTGGGCATGGATGTAAATGAGCCTATAAGCTCAATTATGACTGAAAAGGTCCTGTCCATCGATGCTAAAGAGAATGTGTATGATGCCCTTAACATGATGGTTTTAAACAACATTAAAAACCTTCCGGTGTTAAAGGATGGAAAAATCTTAGGATATGTGTCTACTGTATGTCTGCTCCAGAATTCAGAACTTCAGGCTGTTTATCTGTGTAAGGAAGTGTCTAAAGCTACTGATATAGAAAGATTAAAGAGTCTTTCTCATCAAAAAAAAGATATTTTTAAGACTCTTGTTAACAACAATGTTAAACCTCATACCATTCAGAAGGTTATGAGTCATATTGCGGATGTTTTCTGCCAGGCGATCTTAAAGATTGCAGAGAGCAGATTTGGCAGAGCCCCTATTGATTATGCCTTTGTCTGTGCCGGTTCTCAGGCGCGCTCTGAGGTACAGTTTTTGTCTGATCAGGATAACTGTATTATTACAAAAGCAGAACTTAATGAAGAGCAGAAAGTATATTTTAAGAAGCTTGCTGATTTTGTTTGTAAAAGTCTTGATGAGTGTGGCTATCCATTATGCGACGGTAATTTTATGGCCTCAAATGAAAAGTGGCTGTGTTCTTTTGAAAAGTGGAAACAGAATTATTCAGACTGGATTGCCAACACCACTGAAGAGGCAATTCTGGAAGCTTCAGTTTTTCTGGATATGCGTTCTCTTTACGGGAATGGTTCTCTGGTAATGAAGCTTCGTCAGCATCTTATAGAAACAGCCAATGAGAACAGACGCTTTTTAGCCATATTAACTGCAATTTCAACCACAGTGGCACCACCTTTAGGTCTTTTCAGACAGTTTGTTCTGACAAAGGACGGCGATAATGATCCATACCTTAACATCAAGAAGCAGGCTGTAAATCTGATTGTGGAAATGGCAAGAATTTATGGAATTGCAGCTAAATCAGAGTCTACAGATACCTATGAAAGACTGCATAAGGCAGTAGAGATTGGCCTTATAAAAGAAGATGACTATCAGGAATTAAGAGAAGCTTATACCTTCTTAAATGGTGTAAGATTTAATCATCAGTTAAATTCCATGAAATCAGGAAAACCGCTTTCAAATAATTTAAATCCAGAGCTTCTAACTCAGTTTGAAAGAAATCATTTACGCGATGCCTTCAGAATTATTGAGAAGCATCAGAAGGCGTTGAAGTTTCGCTTTGGTTCAGGTTTTTAAAGGATACGATGAGACTAAAAGAATTATTCTGCCCCCTTTACAGAAATATGTACAGATGCCATAGATTTGCGCACTCAAAGGCATGTCCTGATGAGTACAGGCAGTTCTATCTGTATGAACCTCATGATTTTGAGAGTTTTCTTGATAAGACAGAGATTGTCTCCCTTGATTTTGAGACAACAGGTCTTGATGCCAAGAAGGATCATCTTCTTTCAGCAGGCGGTATCAGTATCATTAAAGGATGCATTGATTTTAACAGCGCCTTTCATTTTTATGTGAATAATTCAGAGTTCATCAAAGAAGACAGTGCACTTATAAATCACATCACCCCGGAGAAGGTTTTAAAGGGAAAAAGTGAGCGTGAGGCCGTAACTGAACTCTTTGAACGCCTGTCAGGAAAAATTGTCCTGACTCACTGCGCATTTATTGAAACATCCTTTTTAAAAGCTATGGCGGGACTTAAAAAGAATGCACCGCTGCCTTTTTATGTCATTGACACTATGGCCATAGAAAGAAGACTTTTAAGGCTTGATGAGAATCCAGACTTAAGACTCTTTGCCATCAGAAAAAGACGTGCTCTACCTGATTATGAAGCTCATAATGCGTTGTCTGATTCTCTTGCAACAGCAGAGGTATTCCTCGCGCAGCTTAAGGATATCTTTGGAAAAGACAGACCAGAGTTAAAAAAACTTAAATCCTACCTGTAAAAAAGCTCCATGCGGTGATGGAGCTTAAAACTTTAATTTGTGTAGCACTTATCAGGCTTGCCACTTTGAATAATCTGGAAGTGCAGAGGTTTTATGGTGGACACAAAATCTCCATTTTCATCCTTCTTCATTTCTGAGCAGTCAGTGTAGACAAGCTCGGTTGGACTGCCTGATGGAAGCAGATCCTTGGCCACGGTAACCTTTATGGTATCAGTTGGGTTAAGGCTCATCAGGTAGATGAAGGTATCATCGCCCTTAAAGGTCTTTCTGACTGCCAGCAGATCTTTTTTAACACTTAAAATTTCCATCTTTCCGTTTGAAATGGCGCCATGCTCAGATCTTAATTTCATTAAAAAGGAGAAGAGGTTCTTTCTGTCAGTCTCTTCAGGGGTGAAGTTATCAATCTTGCCATTGTCTCTTGCAACATGGTCATCCTTGTATCCCATCACATTAACTTTCTTGTCAAAGTTTGGTACTTCCTGACCGATTTCCTCTCCGTAGTAGTGAGTAATAGGACCTGAGTGAACAAAACTCAGGTAGGACAGCGCGAGCTTTACGCGCTCATCTATGGAAGAGGCATAACCTGCTCTTTGGATAAGATCTGCAAAACGCACCAGATCATGATTGGTGATCATAAGGTTTGGACAGGCATGAGACGGAATGGTTGTGGCATCATAGCTTAAACCTTCTACAATTCTGTATGCTGAGTTGTTTCTCTTGCCCCATTCTTCAACAGCAAGAGCCTGCACCAGGCCGTATCTTAAGCCAAAGTCAAAGTTTGAGGTCAAGGCAGGATTGTCATGTGAGCCGTAGCCATAGTTTGTCATGGTACGGTTGTCTGTCCAGAATTCACCTACGATGTAGCCAAGAGGGTTTACATTCTGTCCCTTGTCGTTCTTATAGGTAACCTTTGAAGAAACTTCCTCTACATGCTTTTTAAAATCTCTTAACCTGTCAATAGGGATCTGATAGGCCTGATCAAGTCTCCATCCGTCAATCTTGTATTTTTCAATGTAGTACGCGCCAACTTCCTTTATGTACTCAAAGGATGATCCGTCATCATTAAAATCAGTGCATAAAGTACCTTTAAGAGGAGGATAGATGCTGATACTGCCACCGATGCACTTGTCTGTCATGGTAAGCTTTTTACCGGTTGGAGAGGTATTTTCAAGATCAGATCTGAAGTGACCGAATACACCATCTAAAATTACATAAAGACCATTGGCATGGGCTGTATCTACGAGTTCTTTTAAGGTTTCTTCATCACCAAAACGTCTGTCTACCTTATAGTAATTGCGGGTATAGTAACCGGTTGCATCGAGCATTGATGGCTCTTCATCTTCTTTTGCGCTCTCAAAGACAGGTGTCAGCCAGATAGCGTTCATATTCAGGCTCTTAATATAGGGAATTGCCCTGATTACACCCTTTAAATCGCCTTTATGCGAAGAAGGTCCGTATCCTGTGTTGTAATCTCTTTTAGGATCGCCATCAATAAAGGATTCAACCATAATCTGGTAGATTCTTAAGTCTGCCTGTTTATCTACTACGCCAGAATCATTTCTGTACGGTGCAAAGCTGTTTGACCACATCATAGATGGTGAATCAACGGTATAGTTGACAATACCAGGAGTGCCACTCGAGCAGGCACAGAGGGCCAGGAGAAATGTGCTAATTGCTAATGACTTGAATTTTTCTGTCTTCATTTTATGCCCCATATTTGTCTGATATCAGATAAATGACAAAAATATTTTGTTTATATAAAAAAGCCTGCATATTGCAATGCAGGCTCAACATGAGAAATAAACTTTTAATTAGAATGGCAGATCACTGTCATCAATGTTGCCATCAACGGTAGTTGCATTGTTTGGCATTACAGGTGGTTCCTGCATTGGCATTGAACCGTATGTAGAAGCACTCTGCTGTCCACCGTAAATGTTTTGACTCTGTGCTGGTGACTGCACAGGATTTGGTGCACTGTAAACACCGTTGCCAGCACTCTGAGGTGCATAACCGCCATTATTCTGATATGGGCTTGGAGCTCTCTGATAACCCTGCTGTGGCTGTGAGTTATACATAGGAGCTGCAGCTCTTGGCTGAGCCTGAATCTGAGCGCCCTGGGCAGCCATTGGATCTGTAGAATACATGGCTGAAGCTGAATCACCCTTAGTACCTAACATCTGCATCTCGTCTGCTACAATTTCAGTAACATATCTTTTTACGTTCTGCTTGTCAGTGTATGAACGGGTACGCAGTTTGCCCTCTACATAGATCTGTGAACCCTTGTGCAGGTACTGCTTGGCAATATCAGCAAGCTTGCCCCACATTACAACACGATGCCATTCAGCAATCTCAGTTGTGCTGCCGTTTTCTATGTTGCGTCTTACTTCATTGGTTACCATGGAGATGTTTACAACAGAAGTACCAGAACCAGTGGTTCTTAAATCTGGTTCATCGCCTAAGTTACCAATTAAAATTACTTTATTTACTCCGCGAGCCATATGTGTATATTTCCTTTCTTGTGTTATAAAAAAATCTTTTTTCTTTGCTGCTATGATACAGAATCTTTTTGTCTGTGTATCGAGAATCAGTGTTATTTGATCCTGATCCTCAAGTGTCTTTAGTATTTTGTGTTTTGACACTGCTTTTGCTTAACAGAAATTTATCTTCATTATGATAACCTTTATTAGATAAAAATAATGCAGGGCGTATAAAAAAAGCGCAAAAAAAATTAAAATAGATTAGGAATGTTAATTTTCTTATCTGCTGAATTATTATGGATAAAATTACAATTCGTGGTGCTAGAACCCACAATCTGAGAAATCTTAATATCACTATTCCACGCAACAAGCTTTGTGTGATCACCGGTCGTTCAGGTTCAGGTAAATCATCACTTGCCTTTGACACGCTTTATGCTGAAGGCCAGAGACGTTATGTTGAATCGCTTTCTGCATACGCAAGACAGTTCCTGTCATTAATGGATAAACCTGATGTGGATTCTATTGATGGTCTGTCTCCTGCAATTTCCATTGAGCAGAAGGCAACTTCACACAATCCTCGTTCAACAGTAGGAACTATTACAGAAATTCATGATTATCTGCGTTTAATGTGGGCAAGAATCGGTCTTGCAAAGTGCCCTGAGCATGGAACTGTGCTTAAAGCTCAGACTGTATCACAGATGGTGGATACCGTATTGTCCCGTCCGGAAGGTGAGAAGCTTATGATCCTCTCTCCGGTGGTGCGTGGCAGAAAGGGTGAGTACAAACAGCTGTTTTCAGATCTTGCAAGAGACGGTTTTATAAGAGCAAGAATTGATGGAGAGATCTGCGATTTATCTGATCCTCCAGATCTTGCCCTGCGTGAAAAGCACTCCATTGATATTGTGGTGGATAGAATCAAGGTAAGATCTGATTTAAAGCAGCGTCTTGCTGACTCTTTTGAAACAGCGCTCAAATATGCTGACGGCATTGCGGTTGTAGCCCCAATGGATGATCATAAGGTAGAAGATGAGATAGTTTTCTCATCTCATTATTCATGTCCTGAGTGTGGATATTCAATTCCAGAGCTGGAGCCACGCAATTTCTCATTTAACAATCCTCATGGATCATGTCCAGTCTGTGAAGGTCTGGGTGTACGCATGGTGCTTGATGAGGAAAAGCTGGTACCTGATAAGGAGAAGTCTCTGTCACAGGGTGCAATTGTCGGCTGGGACAGGCAGAATCTTATGTACTTCCATCAGCTTCAGGCTGCCTGTGGCTATTACAAGATTGATATGAAAAAGCCTTATCGTGAACTTACAGATAAAGAGCGCGATATTGTGCTTTTTGGCAGCCGTGGTGAAGTTATTCCAATGGAAATCACCTATGCCGGCGGAACCAAGACCCGTTCTAGTCTTGAGCCTTTTGAAGGTGTGATCCCAAATTTTGAGCGCCGTTTAAAGGAGACAGAGTCAGAGTATGTAAAGATTTACATCTCTCATCTGATGAGACCTCTGCCATGCCCTGAATGTCACGGCACCAGACTTAAAAAAGAATATACCCATGTTTTCGTGGATGGTAAGTCACTGCCTGAGATTTCAGATTATTCCATCTTTGACTGTCACCGTTTCTTCTCGCATCTTACTTTAAATGAGCAGGAGCAGAATATTGCAAAGCGTGTGTTAAAAGAGATTAATAACCGTTTGGGGTTCCTGATTAATGTTGGTTTAGGTTATCTTAATCTGTCACGCTCAGCTGAAACACTCTCTGGCGGTGAGGCTCAGCGTATTCGTCTTGCAAGTCAGATTGGTGCAGGTTTAACCGGTGTTATGTACGTACTTGACGAACCAAGTATTGGTCTTCATCAGAGGGATAATGCCAGGCTTTTATCTGCTCTGCAGAATTTACGAGATATCGGTAATTCAGTTATCGTGGTAGAGCATGATGAAGATACCATGAGAGCTGCTGACTTTATTCTGGATATTGGTCCTGGAGCTGGTGTCAACGGTGGCAATGTAATAGCTCAGGGACCTGTAAGTGCCATTGAGGATAACCGGGCTTCTTTAACCGGTGATTACCTTGCCGGACGTCGCCGTATTGAGATCCCCAAAAAGAGGATCAAGGCTCAAAAGAGCAAGATGCTTACTTTAAAAGGATGCTCTGGTAATAACCTTAAAGATCTCTGCGTTTCAGTTCCGGTTGGCTGCTTTGTTGTGGTAACCGGTGTATCAGGTTCTGGTAAATCAACCTTGATTAACGATACCCTGGTAAGAGTTGCTGAGCGCCAGTTAAACGGTGCTACTGCCAATGATGATCCGGCTCCATACAAAGAGATCAAAGGTCTTGAGCATTTTGACAAGATTATCTGTATTGATCAGAGTCCTATTGGCAGAACCCCACGTTCAAATCCTGCCACCTATGTTGGGCTGTTCTCAGATATTCGCGATCTGTTTGCAAAGACTGCCGATGCAAGAGCCAGAGGTTATGCGGCAGGACGCTTCTCCTTTAATGTAAAGGGTGGACGCTGTGAGGCCTGTCAGGGTGACGGCACCATCAAGGTTTCCATGAACTTCCTGCCTGACGTTTATGTTAAGTGTGAAGAGTGTAACGGTAAACGCTATAACCGTGAAACACTGGAAATTCTCTACAAAGGTAAATCAATCTCAGATGTGCTTGAGATGAATGTGGAGGAAGCTTTAACCTTCTTTGAGGCTGTTCCATCCATTGCCAACAAACTTAAGACACTGATGGATGTTGGCTTATCCTATATCACCTTAGGTCAGGCTGCCACCACTTTTTCTGGTGGTGAAGCACAGCGCATTAAACTGTCAAAAGAGTTGTCAAAGAGGGCTACAGGCAGTACTCTTTATGTATTAGATGAGCCTACAACCGGACTTCACTTTGAGGATGTAAAGCTGCTTTTAGAAGTGCTGATGCGTCTTCGAGATCAGGGCAATACTGTTGTGGTAATTGAGCATAACCTTGATGTTATCAAGTCTGCAGACTATATTATTGACTTAGGACCTGAAGGCGGAAGTTTGGGCGGTGAGCTGATTGTATGCGGCACCCCTGAAGAAGTGGCTGAGTGCAGCAGATCTTACACAGGTCAGTTTTTAAAACCAATATTAGAGCGCGGCTTTTAGGAGTAAATATGAGCGAGCTTACACAAAAGGAATTTGAAGCTGTATTAGCTTTAAATGCCGACTACAGACAGGCTATGTTTTTAAGAGTAGCCAAAGAGCAGCAGGGCTTTTACATTCTTATCGATGGTGAAGGTCCAGTAATTTTAGATGATACTGAAGAAGATGAGAATGGCACTTTATACAGCGTGCTCCCTGTATGGTCACATGCAGAACTTGCAGAGGCATACGCAAAGAGCGCTTCAATTGATGCAAAGCCACAGCTGGTAAGTGTTAAGGCCTGGAACGAAAGCTGGGTTGAGTCTTTTAAAGATCAGAAGTTATTAGTTGGCTTTATGCCTGTTGAAGATAAGGATTTTGCTGTTGATGATCCTGTAGCTTTATAGTTTCAGAATTTATATCTGCAAAAAAAAGCGGAGGTCAGTGCAAACCAGGACTCTCCGCTTTTTTTATTTTTCCTGATATGGGTCTTTTCCTTCTTTAGACCAGATTTTCAACATCTTTTCGCGATGACTCATCTGCCAGGCATTTACAAGATTCTGCCAGAGAATGTAGGTTCCTGGAATGATAGCCACAGTATCAGAAAGATAAGCAAGAGCTGTCCAGGTGCCAAAAAGCATGTTCTTCTGACCTAAGCCCTGACCTGCACTGATACGCTGACCCTGCACGTGACCTGCTGCTTTACCGATTGCAAACTGTGCAATACAGCAGAAAAGACCGGTTGCTGCCATAAGAGAAATTGCATAGCTGCTTTCTGTTGATGCGGCAATATTAAAGAAGGTTTGAGCCGAAATAGCAAATACTGTAATAGCCCACAGATAGAAGCTTAACGATGAGATGCTTACGATGTAGGCATTAAGCTTCTTTAAAAAATATTTAATGAAAAGTGCACTTAATAATGGAAAACCGATTAAAGGTGCAGTCTGACTCAAAATATGTAACAGCTCATCGACAAAGCTGTGTTCTCCCTTATCTGAAATTAGTGGGAAGAGGCACGGTACCAGGAAGGCTGCCAGTACATGACTTAAAAGAATATAGCTTGTTACAGAGGATTCATTACCGCCAAGCTTTCCTGTAAGTACGGCCGCAGCACATGCTGTAGGGGTAATAATGCAAACAATGGCGCCCTTTAGAATAATGGCATAAGAGCAGTCTTTGTTGTAGTAAAGAAACAGAGCAATTGCTGTTGTAACAGATGCCTGTAAAAGCAGTAACAGATAATGCCATCTTTTAGGTTTCATCTGTTTTACATCAAGCTTTGAGAATGCTAAAAACAGCATAGTAAAAATAAACAGCGGAAGTAATTTTAAAAACAGATCTGCTATAGGTTTTGCCTCCTCAAGCACCGGGAAGAGTCTTGTAAATACAAACACCATAAGACCTGAGGTGATGGCAATTAAAAGAGTATATGGTCTTAATTTTTTTAAAAATTCAATCATCGTAAATCAGCCTTTTCTGACTATAGATATTGTACTCCTATATTTTATTTTATCTGCCTGTCTTTGGTTGAAAAACTTATAATCTGAAAGGTATTTCGTTAATGACTTAATTTATTACTTGAGAGTTATTCATTCTGGTTTGTGAATTTCACCACTTAAAACGATGTTAAGTGGAGCGATATTTACCAAAATAAGAAAATTATGATTATAATTGGCTCTTCGTGCACATCTGTGGATAAAATCTCAAAGTAGTGCACGATAAAAGCCTGTATTTAAGCTACTTTGAGTCCTAATCCACCTCGATT
>ONCB01000046.1 GCA_900316175.1 uncultured Succinatimonas sp. | reverse complement strand
CTCTTCCCCAAAAATAAATCAATACAAGTTTTTAAAGAGCATCAAACCTAGAGTGAATCTAGTTTTGTTTTAAATTTCCATGTGGGAAACTAGAGTTATTTACCAATATTTGAAGAAATCTTGATAATGGTATCCGTATAAAAATCATTTAATGTCTGTGCATTTACAGAACCGGAAAGAACCTGATAGGCGCGTTTTACTGCATGGTATCCCTGTCTGTCAGGCTGCTGGCATACTACAAACTTGAAAATACCGGCACGAACCATTTCAACGGTTGTGTAAATATCATCAAATGCAATTCCAATAATATCTTTTCTGCCAGTTGCGATAATAGCAGCACCCACACCCTGCACACCTGCACCTGTTACGTATACACAGTTAATTTCTTTATGATGCATGAGATACTGCGATGTAACAATCTGAGCCTGAATATCAGAATCATTTGATTCGACCTGCTGACATATTTCAAAATCCACATTCAGGTGCTCAAGCTCACGACAAAAACCATCGATTCTTATCCTGTGCCCCTGCATACGGCTTGAACCGGTTACAACCAAAATGTTTAACTTTTCTTTTCTTGAAATCAGTGATAGAAGACCAGCACAGGTGCGACCTGACTTACAATAGTCAGAACCCACATAACAGATACGTCTGCAGCCTGACACATCTGAATTAACCAGGATAACCTTAATTCCCAGATCATTGCATTCTTCAATCTTCTTTGAAACTGCCGGAGTATCCAGTGTAGCCAGGCAGATTGCTGAGCATCCCTTTAATTTCAGATCATCAATTGAAGCTAAATGTGTTGCCTCATCATATCCCTGAACCTTGTTGATAATTACATCAACACCGAGATCTTCATATTCAGCAATTGCACGGTTAATACCTTCTATCACACCTTCAAAGAATGCATTACCGATACTTGGAAGCAGAACTCCAATCTTGTATCTTTCACGCACTGCTGCAAGATTTTTTCCTCCACGATTAGGAACATATCCCATTTCCTTTGCAAGTGCTTTAATTTTAATAGCCAGCTCTTTTTTTACACTGCCTCTGTCATGCAGAACTCTGTCAACGGTTCCGCGAGAAACACCTGCAGCTTTTGCAAGAGACTTAACTGTAACAGTCATTTTTTGCCTCATTCAGGCACACCATATTGTGCCTTTTAACTTTTTTTGTTTTTATAACTTCTTATTTTAAAATGATATTTTCACCAATTAAGCGACCTGTTGTTACACCTGATTTGGCTTCATTTGAATCCTTATGTGCATACAGCCACTTGTTATTATGAGTCAAACAGCCAGACTCACCATCATGGGTTACGCCAGATGGTCTATCAGTATTAGTGTCCTTTGGAAGAACAACGCACATTCTGAAATTCTTCTCACCCTCGCCTACACAAGGAGCATAATGAAGAGTGGTTTCATAGAATAAAACAGCAGTACCCTTCTTTACGGTAAAGATCTCAACATCGTTGGTATCAAGAATGCCGTCATGTAATGCTGTCATTGGAGCAACCATCAGAATGCTGTCATTTAAGGCAACATTAAGTTCACTGTTGCGATGGTACTCAAGAGCATTTAACGCCTTGTTGGTACCATTGCAGTAACCAATCTGAACTTTTAATCCACCAAAGAGCTGACTGCTCATAGCGTTCATGAGTTCATCAGTTTCAAGAGTTGGCTCTGAAGCAACATAAACAGTTCCATCCTCTGGACATGGAGTCTTCTCTAAAAGAGGTAACAGACTGTCAACAGGAAGATCCTTTACTACCTTGCCGTAACGCTCAAAGGTAATATCCTCTACACTTGCATACTTGCTCTTACACTGACCATCAAGCTTTTCACGCATTGTGGCAAGTTTTGCAAAAGCAGGGCGCAACGTTGGATACAAGAAGGTGTACATCTTGTAAACTTCTTCATACTTTGCAGCATTTTCTGCGATAGTATCTGAAGACTTGTCTGACTGTTTTACAAGCTTTCTGCAACCTTCTTCAACACTCTTGAAGATGCCGGCTGCAACACCTGCTAAAATTGCTGCACCCAGTGCTGGACCTTCTTTTGAAGTTGTCGTCACAATTTTACACTTTAAGATATCAGCTAAAAGCTGACGCCAGAATGGTGACTGAGCACCACCGCCACATGCTGTCAAAGTTACTGGATTGATATCCATCTGATGTAAAACTTCAAGATTATGTCTTTGAGACAAAGTAATACCTTCAAGCACTGCTCTTGTCATATGAGACTTAGTGTGAATTGCACTCAGGCCAAAGAACACGCCACGGGCATTTGCATCAAGAACAGGTGAACGCTCACCCATCAGATATGGCAGATAAATAAGACCATCTGCACCTAATGGAACTTCTGATGCATTTTTAGTCATCAGATTGTAAACATCATTGCCAGCCTTTGATTCCAGATCTTTTTCAATGGTATAAAGCTCATCACGAGTCCAGCGCATTGAAAGTCCGGCGGCAAGTGTACAGCTCATTGCAGTCCATGCATTCTTTACAGCAGCACAGAATGTATGAACACGACCTAATGGATCAATTGATGGCTTGGTGGTATGAGCAAAAATTACACCTGAGGTACCTAATGTTACGAAAGCATCACCTTCAGAGCATACACCAGTACCTAAGGCAGCAGCTGCATTATCACCGGCACCACCAGCTACGATGGTTCCCTCGGCAAGACCTGTCAGAGCAGCTACTTCCTTAGTAATATGGCCTGCAACATCGCAAGATTCGATAATTGGAGGCAGTAATTTTTCGTCTATTGAAAGCTTCTGTAAAATCTCTTTTGACCAGACGCGTTCTTTAATATCTAAAAGATTGGTTCCTGATGCATCAGAAATTTCCATTGCCAGGGAACCGGTTAACATGTAGCGAACATAATCTTTTGGCAACAGAATGGTTGCACATTTGCTGTAAATATCAGGTTCATTCTCTCTAACCCAGAGGATCTTTGGAGCGGTAAAACCTGTTAAGGCAGGATTTGCATTGATTTCGATTAGTCTCTGCTTACCTACTAATGCGGTAATCTCATCACACTGACTCTGTGTTCTTGAATCACACCATAAGATGGCGTTTCTTAAAACCTTTCCATCCTTGTCAAGCATTACAAGACCATGCATCTGGCCTGCAATTGAAAGTCCAGCTACATCTTTACTGTCAATACCTGAGGTGGTTAAGACACTTTTTATAGAATCTATAGTTGCATCATACCAGAACTTTGGATCCTGCTCTGCCCAACCGTTCTTTGGCTGAATCAGAGGATATTCAACAGTTTTTGATGCAACAGACTGACCATTTTCATCAAAAAGCACGGTCTTGGTACCGGAAGTTCCTAAATCAACACCTAACAGATAACGCATATAAAACCTCAGATTTGTTTTTTTATTGTTAAATTATTTCTTATCTCTGTAAGAGACTTACATATTTCGCTGACTTATTATTCAGCTTAACTTTTAACTGATTTTTTCTTAGGTTTTTACAAAGCAGGGGGAATATCTCCCCCCCCCACCTGTTTCAATGAAGAATTAGTTGGAAACTCTCTTCTTTGACATAACGTCTACAACAACAGCGAGTAACAGAACCAGACCCTTTACAGTCTTCTGGATGTTAGCGTCAATACCTAAGATTGACATACCGTTGTTTAAAACACCCATGAATACAGCACCGATAACAGCGCCACCTACGGTACCAACACCACCATATGCAGATGCACCACCGATGAAGCATGAACCGATAGCGTCAAGCTCATAACCGGTACCAGCCATAGGAGAAGCTGAGTTGAAACGTGCTACGCAAACTAAAGCTGCAACAGCTGCTAACAGACCCATGTTTACATAGGATAAGAAGAGCAGACGGTTGGTGTTAACACCAGAAAGCTTTGCAGCCTTTTCGTTGCCACCTAAAGCGTAGATACGGCGACCTACAACAGTCTTGTTGGCAATGAAAGCGTAGATTAAAACTACAGTAGCAATGAGAACGAGAATTACAGGGATACCCTTATTCTGGCCTAAGAGAATGCTTGAAGCTACGATAGCAACAAGAATTAACACATGCTTGAATAAGAAAGCGTACATTGGTTCAACTTCGTAGCCTTTCTTAATCTTTGATACACGGCCGCAAATAATGCCAATTAAGTAAACTGCTACGATAACAACAGTTACAATCATGGTCTTGGCAAATACGATACCATAGGTAGCAGCCTTAACTTCAGCACGAGTCATCTCATCAAAGGTCTTGCCGGCATAGTCAGCTAAAACATCTGGAGAAATTGCTGGGAAGTATGAGGTAAAGATGTCCAGGTACTCATCTGGGAATGGGTTAATGGTAATACCATCAAGAACGATAAGTGATAAACCACGGAACAGTAACATACCTGCTAAGGTTACAATGAATGATGGAATTCTGATGTAAGCAATCCAGAAACCATGCCATGCACCGATTAACATACCAAGGAGCAGACATACTGCCATAGACATGTAGATGTTGCAGTTGTTGTTAACCATCATAACACCGGCAACAGCACCAATTAAACATACGATCGAGCCAACTGACAAATCGATGTTACCGCAGCCGATAATTAAGAAAAGCATACCAACAGCCAGAATAATAACATAGCTGTTCTGGTAGATAATGTTTGTAAAGTTCTGTGGTGAGAATAATGAGCCGTGACCAGTGCATCTGATTACCAGCTCAAAGCCAATCATTACGATAATTAACGCAATCAAAAGAGAATTGCGTTTTAACATGTTGAGAATATACATTTATTTTGACTCCAAATTCTGTTTCTTGCCGGATGTACGTAAAATTGCGGCCATGATGCTTTCCTGAGATGCTTCAGCTCTTGGCATTTCAGCAACAATCCTGCCTTCGTTCATAACGTAGATACGATCACACATACCTAAAACTTCTGGTAATTCTGATGAGATAACCAGCACAGCCTTTCCTGCTTCAACAAGCTTGTTGATAAGGCAGTAAATTTCGTACTTGGCACCAACGTCGATACCACGGGTTGGCTCATCAAGAATAAGAACATCAGGGTGAGCGAAAATCCACTTTGCAAGCAGTACCTTCTGCTGGTTACCACCTGAAAGATTACCTACGTTCTGATCAACAGATGCACATTTTACGTTTAAGTCTACCTTTAACTTCTTGGCGGTTGCACCTTCAAGATCCTTATCAAGAACTAAGTATTTTGATAAAGCCTCAAGGTTTGCTAAAGTCATATTGTGAGCAATAGGATTCTCTAATACCAGACCATCACCCTTACGATCTTCAGTTACGTATGCAAGACCTGCGTTAATAGCATCTGTTACAGAATTGAGTTTTACTGGATTACCATTAATTTTTACATCACCGGAAATCTTAGTACCATATGACCTACCGAAAAGACTCTTTGCAAATTCAGTACGGCCTGCACCCATAAGACCGGCAAAACCAACAACCTCACCACGGTGAATCTTGATAGATACGTTATCGTTTACCTTACGTTCAGTATTAAGTGGGTGGTGAACAGTCCAGTTGTTTACCTCTAAGAGAACATCATCGGAAATCTTATGTTCTGGTTTGCGCTTAGGGAATCGATCTGAAAGAGCACGGCCTACCATTCCGGCAATAATTCTGTCTTCTGAGATATCGTGATTTGAGTTATCCATTGTCTCAATGGTTGAACCGTCACGAACAACAGTAATAGAATTTGCGATGTATGAAATCTCATTTAATTTATGAGAAATAATGATTGAAGTCATACCTTGATCTCTGAACTTTGCAATCAGATCAAGTAACTTCTGAGAATCAGTTTCATTTAAAGAAGCTGTTGGCTCGTCAAGAATAAGCAGACGAACGTTCTTTGCAATAGCTTTTGCAATTTCAACCAACTGCTGCTTACCAACACCAATATCTTTAATTAAAGTACGAGGATCTTCATCAAGACCAACCAAATCTAAGAGTTCTTTAGCACGCTGATAGGTTCTTGGCCAATCAACAACACCATTTGACAGTGCAGAGGTTCTCTCATTACCTAAGAACATGTTTTCAGCAATTGAAAGGTATGGAACTAATGCTAATTCCTGATGAATAATTACGATACCTTTGCTTTCTGAATCGTGAATCTTGTTGAAGCGACAGGTTTCCTGATCGAAAATAATGTCGCCTTCATAACTTCCGTATGGATAGATACCACTTAAGACGTTCATTAAGGTTGATTTACCTGCACCATTTTCACCTACGAGTGCGTGTACTTCACCTTCTTTCACCTCTAAATTTACGTCCTTTAAGGCTGTTACCTTACCGAAACGCTTGGTGATGTTCTTCATCTTAAGCAAAATATTTTGCTCTGACATAAAAATACGTTCTCCAAAAAGGCCGGATTTCTCCGGCCTCAAGTTAGTAAGGTTTAATTACTTAATTTCACTTTCTTTGTAGTAGCCAGAATCAAATAAAACTTCTTTTAAGTTATCCTTGGTTACAACAATTGGAGAGCACAGATATGAAGGAATTACACCAGTGCCGTTGTTATAGGTGGTGGTATCATTAACAGGAACTTCCTTACCGTCAACAATAGCATTAACCATTACAACTACCTGCTTTGCCAGATCACGGGTATCCTTGAATACGGACATGGTCTGTAAGCCACGCTTCATGTTGGTTACTGATGGCTTATCGCAATCCTGACCTGTTAATACAGGAAAGTTAGAAGCATCGTAGCCAGCGTTTACTAAAGCATTGGTAATACCATTAGCAACTGAGTCGTTTGAAGATAATACAACGTCTAACTTGGTGCCGTCTGGACCATAACCGTTTGAAGAAATTAAGTTCTCCATACGCTTCTGAGCTTCTTCAGTTGACCAGTTTAAGGTAGCAACCTGCTCTTTCTTGGTCTGGCCTGACTTACATACTAACTTGCCACTGTCTAAGTATGGCTGTAATACGTCAATAGCACCACCGAAGAAGAAGTTTACGTTATTATCATCGATTGAACCGGTGAATAATTCGATGTTCTTAGCTGGGGTTGCATCGTCGTTTAACTTTAATGCATCAACGATGTAGTTACCCTGAATCTGACCTACCTTGTAGTTATCGAAGGTTGCGTAGTAAGAAATTGCGTTTGAATTCATAATTAAGCGGTCATATGAAACAACTGGGATCTTCTTATCCTTAGCACCCTTTAAAACTGCAGTTAAAGAACCGCCATCAATTGGAGCGATAACTAAAACATCGCAGTCACCAGCAATCATGTTCTCGATCTGGTTTAACTGAGTAGGAATATCATTGTCGCCTGCGTACAGTAACTCAACCTCGTGGCCTGAAGCTTCTAACTGCTCCTTAAGATTGTGGCCATCCTGATTCCAGCGCTGTAATGACTGAGTTGGCATAGAAACGCCAATCTTTGCTGCATTTGCAGTTGATGAGAAAGCAGTGCATGCTAAAACAGCGCAAGCTATAGTGGTAAGAGTTGTCTTAAATTTCATAGTAATTAAACCTCATGTTTATTATTAAATTGTGCATATGCACATTTATGATAATAGGTGCACAAAATATAAAAATCACTTATTACCTTTAATACAGCTTTAGATATTTGAGCAAGAACACACTTTTTATCTAATCTATTGATTTATCGTTATTTAAATAAAATCATTGTTCTAAATATATAATATTTTTTTTAATTTTTTTCACGATTTTATAGATATTTAAACGGTTACACACAATTGATCATTTCTATTACTGAAATTTATTTATCTTTTTGTATTTAAGTAGATTAATATTTACGTGCACTACTTGTGCTTTTAAGCACGTTAATAAATATTTTTCAAAGCACATTTTTGTTATTTTTTTGTTTCAGATTGTGTAATATTTCGATGCATTTTTTGGTATAAAAGTTGAAATTTGCATAATTAAAATTGCCTTTATTCACATTTTTTTTAATATACAAGTTGTCTTTTTTGAATAGTGTGCATGTGAACAAATGACACAATTTTATTTAATATCATTTTTTTATAATAGCTAATGATTTTTCTTTTTACTTTAATTTCAGGCACGCGCTATCAGCACGTCATTAGAAAGAATCAGTGTGTTTAGTCTTGAGAATTACTGATAGATCTGTATGAAGTACACAATTTGCAAGATATACAGATAACAGGAAGATAGGAACAAAGAAAAACAGGTTAATGAATAAAAATAAACATATTAACCTTTTTGCGTTCAAGATAACCTGAAAATAATCAGCAGGTTATCCTGATAAAGAACGGAAATTTCAGTTTTGCTGGTTTTATTTGTGATTAGCTATTTGAATTTTGAATATTCTTCACAGCCGTACTGATGACCATAGTGACATGACTTTTCAAAATACTTTTTAGCTCTTTCAGGATCTTTTTTAACAGAAGCACCATCCTTATAGATGTTTCCTAAAGTAGCACAGGCTACCCCAACTTCTCCAGAACAGCCTATTTCATAGTACTCTAAAGCTTTTTCAACGTCTACATCAACGCCATCCCCCTTTGAATACATGGCTCCAATGTTAGTACAGGCAAAAAAATCACCGTTGTCACAGCCTTTTTCAAAATATTCAAAGGCAATTTTATCATCATGGTCTACGCCGTGTCCCATTCTGTACATGGCACCAAGATTTGTACATGCCTTCTCATCATTTAGTGAACATGCCTTTTCAAAATAAAAAGCAGCCTTTTTAAAATCCATAACCTTTGTATGAGCGACACCTAGTTTACTGCATGAAGCAACATCATCATTCATGCAAGCCATTTCAAGCTCATTTAATTTCTGTGCATCAGTTATGCCATATGATGCAGAGGCTGCAAAAAGAAACATTGTAATTGCAAGCTTTATATATTTCATAAACTATCTCTCTGACCAAAATTTACATTGAAATTATAGCAGACATTTATTTATTTTTACTTGCAGCAGACACTTTGTTAAAATTATCTTAACTTATGTCAATAAAATAAAATGATTAACTCCACATTACTACAGAAAGCAACTATTGCAGGAAAGGTCTCTTTTCTTAATTCAGGAATTGGTATTGCCCCATGGGCAGCAACTATGCCATATGTTATTGAGCGACTGAATCTTACTCAAAGCTCATATACCATGCTCCTTCTAGCATTCGGCGTAGGTGCAGTAACCGGAATGCCCGCAACAGGAAAGCTAATAAGATTTTTCGGTGTCAGACCTGTTCTTTCACTTTCTTTTATACTGCTTTTCTTATCAATGACAGCAGCAGCAAGTCCCTGTTTTGATTTTATATCTATGCTCTTTATTTCATATCTATGGGGAGCTTCGTTAGGGATCAGTGAAGTTGCCAATAATGTTCACGCAACATATTTTGAGGAAATTTCAAGAAAGGATCTGCTTTCAAAATTTCATGGTTACCAGACACTTGGTTCAATCATAATCGCCGTAATCTACCCTGCTCTTCTGTATGCAGGGATCTGTCTTTTCATTCTTTCAGCATCTATCTGCATTATTGGACTGATGCTGATGTTATATGCTCATGGAAAGCTTCTAAATACGCACGGTCAGAAAACAGATAAAAATAAAAACGAAAACAGAAATGATCTTGGTATTATGATTTTAATATCTGCAGGAACGGCCTGTGCACTGATGTTTCTATCAGAAGGACTTATTTATGACTGGTCATCAGTATATCTTCACAGAAAATGCAGTGTTCCTTTAGAACTAGATTCTACAGGTTACATGATATTTCAGATTTCTGTTGCGCTTGCAAGATTTTCTGGAGCAAAGCTGATTGGTATTTTCGGAAAAAAGAAGCTGTTGTGTTCTGGTTCAATTATTTCCATGATCGCACTTTTTCTGTGTGTACATACTACAAATCCTTTAATCATGCTGATTCTTTTTGCTTTTTTAGGCATAGGTCTAGCAAACATTGTTCCGATTGTAATTTCAGAAACTGCAAGAAAATGTACAAAGGATAAGGCTAAAGCTATAGCTGTAGTTGGTACGATTGGATATTCAGGAGTACTTTTAGGACCTGCAGTACTTGGATTTATTGCAGCATATTTTTCTCTTGAAGGTATATTTTTAATGACATCAGTACTGATGCTGTTACTGTTTTTTATTCTCAAAAATCAGCTTGAATGAAACACCACGGCCCCAGTATAAAACTGAGGCCGTTTATAAAGTAATAGAAAAGCTGTAGTTCTTTAGTATCAGACATACGACTATTACTTTACATACTCCATACGACATACGTCATAGGATCTTGTTGACAGATAAACAGATGCACTGATTCCTGTACTGCCTGTTAGGTTATAGGAGATTTCCCCTGCTTCTTGAAAACTGATTATCTTCGCTTCTGCTGAATAAAGAAACAACGATCTTAACGAATGCTCCAAGCGTATAAAAAAAGCCGAAACATATAAACATGATTATAAACATAATCACGATAAAACCACGTAGAATCACACTTAACATAAAGTCACCAATATATTACTGCTTAAATTCAAAAACGCGATTTTTGCTGTTGAAGAATTTTGATTTGCAACATGCGCTGTAAATATGCTGCAATCAGAGTACTTAGTGAAAAGCACTGTAGTTTTTCTTATATCTTAATTATAGTTTATTACTTAACTGCCTGCCTTTTAAAGCATTAAGCCATACGGCAATTACACTCTTTTTACAAAAAAAATACCCTTCGTGTAACTCACGAAGGGATAAATGTTGAGTTAAATTAACTACAACTTGAGGTATGTGAAAACAAAAAGAACGTAAATTACCATGCATTAAAGTCTGCATGCAGCTTATACATATCAAAAAATTAATAAAGGTGAATTGATGTGATATGCATTATGTGTAACATAACTAAATTATAAATAATTGTTTTAATAAATCAATTAAAAAATATGAATATCGTACGACACAATGTCTAATAACTCTTATTTTTTAGTGTAATTAAATTATTTTTTCTTTCTATCCTATTGTTATTACAATATTTTATTATTTAATTATCAACTTAACAAAATTATCAAAAAATTATTATTGTTATATTTTTTTTGTATAATTATATCAATATAACATTTTAAATATTTTTATCACATTGTTTTATAAAAGTATTTTAATAAATATAAATATTTAAAAAATAATAGCTTATTTTATTTTTTAGGATTATTTTACAATTATCAATATTTTATTATTGTTATTCAATATGATATAAAATATCGTGCATTGCACACTTATAAGATAATGACACACTATACAATTTTGCTTATCATCATTTTTGTCATTATTTTTTATAAAATAAAGAAAATTATACAAGTATTCTTATCTTTTATATTAAAAAGAATAGTTCTTACAGACAAAAAAACAGACACTGAAAATATCGAGTATCTGTTTTTTCAAAATTAAATAAAACTTCAATTAAAGCTATTCAGCATTTTCCTCTGTTATGTACCCAGAATCATATAGAACTGGTTTTACATTATCTTTAGTAACTACAACCACATCAATAAGCTGAGAAGGTACATTCTTAAAACCATTGTTGATACCTTCAGGATGATTTACTGTTACCATTTTCTTTTTTGATAAGGTATCAATGATTCTGGCTGTTTCAATTGCCATCTTGCGTTCATCCTTAAAAATGGACATAGACTGAACATCATTTTCAATCAAAGAAACAGACAGTCTGTTACAATCCTGACCTGTAATAACAGGATAATAACCTTCCTTGTAACCAAGCTTTCTTAAAGAATCAATCACACCACGCGCTGTAGCATCGTTAAATGCGATAACAGCATCGAGTTTTTTCCCTTTAGGAGCATAGCCTTGCTCTTTAGCAAGACGCTGCATTCGCTCACGAGCATACTGCTTGGACCATTTTACAGTCTGATTCTGTTTTAAAGCACTTTCGTGAGATAGAATATTAAGCTTTCCAATCTCAAAAAATGGTCTTAATACGCTGTTTACACCATAATCAATATCAATTGTATTTTCATCATTGATGTCGCCTGCGAAAATTTCGATGTTAGCAGGCTGATTACGATCCATAAGTCTTAATTTATCCACAACATACTTTGCCATTGTAGATCCAATCTGCTTTGAATCAGTACCAACATAATATGAAACAGACTTGGTGTCTCTTAACATTCGGTCATAGGAAATAACATGAATTTTTTTCTTGTAGGCTTTATCTAATGAATAATTAAGAGACTTTGAATCAATTGGAACTATGACTAAGAAATCACATGTATCAACCAGGTTTTCAACCTGCCTGGTCTGAGTAAGAATATCGTTATCTCCAGCATAAGTGATAACTACCTCATGTCCCAGTTTTTCAAGCTCATCCTTAAGATAAACAGAATCTGAGCTGAACCAGCGAAGCTGAAGATGATCATTTGGCATACTGATGCCAACTTTTGCTGCTTCTGCATTAGTAACGCAAAAGCTTGACAGTACAGCACCTATACCGAAAGATAAGATTTTTTTTGTTAAACGCATATGCAGTTTCCTATAAACGAAAATAGTAGTGCTGTAGCAAAATATTATAATGTTATTTTTTTATTTATATAATCTATATATTCTTATCGTTCAAATTCTCCAAAAATTTAATAGAATGAATCCAGCGTGGAAGCAGGATAATATCCGCTATCTATAAGCACTTCCTTTACATTCTCTTTTGTTACAACTTCTACATCAAGAATATGTGTAGGTACATTTTTAACTCCATTGAATGTACCCTCAGGTCTATTTAGAGAAGGGATTTTCTTTTTTGAAACTGCATCAGCAATCTTTGCAGTCTCTGCAGCAAGCCTTCTTGAATCTTTAAAAACTGACATAGACTGGACATCTGACCAGATGCTCTTTACAGAAAGTTTGTCGCAATCCTGACCGGTTACAATCGGGTAATTGCCAGGTTCATAACCAGCTCTAGTCAGGGCATCTATAGCTCCTCTGCCTATAGAATCATTTAAACAAACCACAGCATCAAGTTTTTCACCTTTAGGTCCGTAATTCTTCTGATCAATAATACGTATCATGCGTTCTCTGGCAAACTGCTTTGACCAGGCAGTGATCTGAGTCTTTTCAAGGCTTGCTTCACCAGATGGTATGTTTATAAGTCCATTCTTAATATAAGGAGCCAGTACTCCCATTGCTGAAGCATATAAAACAGCAGAATTAGAATCCTCTTTAGGACCATTCATAAACTCTATATTTTTAGGTTGAGCTTCTGGTTCTTTAAGTTTCAGTTTATCTACAACATATTCACCAATCTTTTTGCCTACATCGGCTGAATCAAAGGTAACAAAATAGTCTACCTTTTCTGTTCCTGATATAAGTCTGTCGTAAGCAATAATATAGATGCTAGCATCAACATACTGATCCATAAATTCAGACAATGAAGCTGAATCAACAGGAGAAACGATGATGATCTTGTTACCAGCAATAATCATCTGCTGAAGCTGCTTTTTCTGAACCATAACATCGTCTTCTGAAGCATAAGCTACAGTAACAGTGTGACCGAGTTTTTCAAGCTCATCCTTTAAAACAGGACCATCGTGATTGAACCAGCGTTTCTGCAGATTATCAGTTGGCATCAGTACACCAATTTTCTCTGCCATCGCTGTATTAAAACAAACTGCAGTCAACATTAAAAGCGACATGGCTGAAATAACATGCCGAATATTCATATGTTATATTGCCTCTATAAATACAAATCCTGATGTTATTCCTGATTTAAATCATACATCTGAGCTGCAACAGAACAACTTTCATCATCACCTAGCTCACATGCCTTAGTGTATGCTTCTTTTGATAAGCCTTTATCAAGATCAGTACCATATCCTAATGAGTAGCAGTAACCTAAATTCTTACATGAGACAGCCACATCACCCTCACATCCCTTTAAATAGTATCTAAAGGCCTGAGTTAAATCGTTTTTAACAAGTTCACCATTCTCAAAAATAAGACCAGCAGAATTACAGCTTTGAGCATTACCAAGTTCACAACCATGAACGAATGCTTTTAAAGCAGGTAACTTTTTCTTTTTATCAGATGTTGGCTGATTAATATATGAGGTACCAAGCTTATAGCAGCTTACACCATCATTATTGAAACAAGCCTTGTCGTAAAGTTCTCTAATCTTCTTCTGATCTTTCTTTAAGCCAATTCTCTTTTCATAGAAGATAGCACTGATACGGCAAGCCTGATAGAAATCATTATCGCAGGCATACTTTAAGGTGTAATATGACTTGAAATCATCAATATCTACACCCTCACCAACCATCAGACGAGTGCCAAGGTTTGCACAGGCTGAAGGATCACCGCTTCTGCATGCTCCCTTTAAGAAACGCATACCTTTGTTGATAACCTTACGACCAACAATACCCTGAATCAGAAATTCTCCATAGAAACCGCAAGCATATGGATCTTTGCCCTTTTCGCATTTGTCTTTAAGGAAGTTAAATACTTCCTCATAATTAGTGCCAGGAGCACCGATTTTGCCTAAAACAGCCAGCAGATCAGCCGGTGCAGAATAACTCTTATATTTTTCAGCTTCAGCTCTGTCAACAATAAGTGCATCACATGCACCTGATATTTTTGCATCACAGGCCATGTTATAGTACTTAGCTGCTCTTAAGAAATCCTCATCCACATCAAGATCATCATCACCAACAGCATATATGTCACCTAAAATCTTGCAGGACTCAGGCTCTGAGCCGTTTTCGCACTTCTCTTCTAATTCTTCAATATCATACTCTTCGGCAAAAGCAGGATAGGACATTAAACTTGTTAATGCAGTTAAGAGAATTACATTTGAAAATTTCATAAATTTCCACCTTTTTAGACAAATACAGTCTAATGATAGTCATTAATGTTTTTATAACTGTGAGTAATGGCATAATTCAGAAAATTTTACCTTTTGAAATTTAAAAAATTTTAAGTAATTAACAGTTAGGAATGATGTATTTGGTTTAAAAAAGGAATGTTCGCTCCACTGTGACCATTCTGTCCACCAGGCTTTCTGCCTGTTGGCTTTCTAAGACTTCTTGCCTTATTTGGCTTCTTATAACCATCACTTGAGGGTGGTTTTGAACTGTTATGGGAATCCATATTCAACTGTCTGCGCAGCTCTTTTATGTTTTCCTGCAAATCAGTTATCGTTGCTGTAAGTCTTTCATTC
>ONCB01000099.1 GCA_900316175.1 uncultured Succinatimonas sp. | reverse complement strand
AGAGCTAGAGTAACCTCTTGGAAATGCAAAGCCCCACTCTGTGGGGCTTTGATCTCGGACTTTCTCATGTGACATAAAAAATGTGAAAATCCGAGTTTTTAAGATTATTTGTATAACTCACCAAAGTCATCATCCTGATCTCGGTACATGTCGCGGATGACTTCTCGAATATTCTCAACGCCTGTATCAATACCCTTCTTAATTTCAAGCTTGCCTGTATAGATTGCTCTTAAAGCTTCCGAAAAAGGTTGCCATACAGCCTGAGTCTCTGGCACTGAAGGCATTGGATATGAGTATTTTGACTGAATTACGAAAGCTCTTGCGTATTCATTCTTCTGAATAACAGCAGACTCTAAAGCGGACTTTAGAGGAGGCAGTTCATAGGTCGTTTCAAAGCGCTTGATGGCATACTCTGTCTGATTGATGAATTTTGCAAACTCAATTGCCTCAGACTTGTGCTTTGACCACTTGGAAACAGCAAAACCACGCACACCCAGGAAGGAAGACATATGCTTGCCATTTGGCAGTGAAGGCAGAGGGGAAACACCAAAGTTAACACCTGAGCTGATAAATGGTTTTATCTGCCAGACACCGGTGATACAGGCTGCAGCCTTGCGGTTTGTAAACAGATCGTTAATTGCATGACGACCGTAATAGCCTAAAAGTGAAGATGGGAAAGCGCCTCTGTCATAGAATT
Organism: uncultured Succinatimonas sp.; assembly: GCA_900316175.1. Taxonomy (GTDB): domain Bacteria; phylum Pseudomonadota; class Gammaproteobacteria; order Enterobacterales; family Succinivibrionaceae; genus Succinivibrio. The sequence continues at coordinate 7,194 of ONCB01000099.1, read as the reverse complement.
TTCTGATGTAGCTTATGGCGTTATACACACCTTCATTGTTAAGACCGATGTCATAAATATCGTACTCATCTTCATCTTTTTTTCCGAAGATATAAGCTCCAAAAGGCTCAAGTACAGACATTCCGTAATACAGATCGTCAAAGGATGCGATAAGACCATACTTACCGTTCTTCTGACGGTCAAGAGAATAGCGGTAGTACTCTTCTAAAGTCTCAAATGGTTCTTCAAGCAGATCCTTGTTATAAAAAAGACCTAAGGTTTCAATTGATTTTGGGATAGCGTAAATATTCTTTTTGTAGGTAACAGCTCTTAATGCATCCGGAAGATAGTCAGCCTTGTCCTCATCGCTAAGCATAATAGGTTCAATCATTCCCTGCTCAGCACCGGAACTTACCTGATCGTTTGGCAGCAGCACCAAGTCAGGACCAACTCCTGCAGGGCCGTCAAGACGCAGCTTTTCAAGAGCATATGTATAGCGGTGCTCAATAATGGTAACACCAATACCGGTCTGCTTTTTAAAATCCTTGGCTGCCTGATAAAGACCAGGAGCCATATTCTCATCTTCCCAGATCACAATATCAGCCTGTGCACTCTGCACAGTGAAGCCAAATACCAGTGCCCCCATTACAGAGGTCTTTAAAGCCTTAAAAAAGTCAGCCATTATTAACTCTTATATTTATCTTCAAAAATCGATCAAGCCTTATATACCTATTATACGAAAAGCATTTTAAGACTGTAATTTTAAATCTCAAATTTGATACTTATGCTTGTTATTATTTTGAAATAAAGTATGGGGTTAAAAACAAAAGCTCATCCTTTAATTCAAATTTTTCAGGACGCATAAAGGAATCAATGCGCATTACGTAAGGAGAATCTGTCTCATACACAGGCCATTTTATAAGGTAGTTATTCACCTTATTACCAGCCTCTTCATGAATGTTTGGATCAGAGAATTTGATAAAATTTACAAAACGCTCATGCATCTTTTGAGCAACCTCATGATCTTTTTCCGTAGCCTGATCCTTTAAATTGTTAAAGACGTATCTTAGCTCTCTGCAGTGACTTACTCCGCCTGACCGGTCCACATCATCAGGCCCATAGGCAAAATGATACATATACACATTTGCCTTTTTGCTAAGCTCATCGGCAAAAAGCTTCATACCAAGGTTAAACATCATATCTCCCATGAAATCAGAGGCTTTTTTGTAGTCTGAGCCTTTTTTCTTTGAAAAGTACTCATATACCTCATCACCTTTCTCCTGCCCGAAGAGCCTTGTTAAAGAGAGTCTGAACTGACTGTCTGTTATATTGGGGTTTGTGAACATGGTGCCTTCATTGGTATTGTAGCCAATCAGAACCGACACCTTTTGGTAATTGCCATCTTTTAGGGTTTTATAAGGATCAGACGGTAGTGTGGTACCGTCAAAATAGGGTTTTAGAATATGCTGAGTATTGTTTATCATGTCATACTCAAAATTACTCTGCATGGCAATTAAAACCGGATCTATCTGTCTTAGTTTTTCAAGACCTGAAGCATTATCCTTTGCCTCAAAGAAGGAGGCAAAACGCTCTGAAGCCTTTAAAGCCTCAGTGTTGTTTAACTCAGCATTAAAGCCGTCAATAGGATAATTAAAGATGGTGCCGCTCTGTAAAATAACCTTGCAAAAAAGCCCCTGTGCCTTATCTGAAAGCACCAGTGCAGAGGCTGCATAGGCACCTGCCGATTCTCCACCTATGGTTATATTGTCCCTGTCGCCCCCAAAATCCTCAATATGAGTGTGCACCCACTTTAAGGCTTCAATCATATCAAGAATACCCCAGTTGCCGGTGGTACCGTACTGCTTTAAGGTCTCTTCTGATGAGTAGAAACCAAGAGCATTGATCCTGTAGTTAAAGGTAATGAGAATGATCCCGTTTTTAGCAAATGAAGTGCCGTCATAGGTTGAAATAGAAGATGCTCCAGATACAAAGGCACCACCGTAAATCCATACGTATACTGGAAGCTTATCTCCATCCTTTGCACCTTTTGGTCTGAAAATATTAAGGCACAGGCAGTCTTCAGCTGCATTTTTCATTGGATCATGACTTACAAAACCAGGCTGAACCGGAATCGGACAGAATGTGGTTGCCATATAGGTGTCAGGAAAGCTGTCTACAGGCTTGGGAGGGGCAAAGCGCAGTGTTCCTGTTGGACTCTGTGCAAATGGAATACCTTTAAAGACTTCAACACCGCGCTGATTTACGCCCTGCACAGGACCTAAAGAGGTTACAGCAAAAGGTTCAGCCTTTGCTGCATTTGCAAAGATAAAAGAAGCTGCAAGAAAAATAAAAAGAATTTTACAGATTATATTTTTCATAAAAACTCCTTTTAAGCAGACTGTCAGCTTAAGTTGGCATTAAGACTTTCAAGCAGGATTTCAAGGTTGTCTTTAGAGCCGATTAAAAGCTTCTTTTTAAGTGCAAAGCCATCGTCCTTGCCAAGTGAGCCTCTAAGCCATGTCATCTGATGCTTTGCAAGGTGCGAGGTGGCATGAACACAAAGCTCTATCATCCTGTCAAGATCATACTCACCGTCTAAATACTGCCATACCTGACGGTAGCCCACACAACGCATGGATGGCATCTCAAGATTAAGATCGCCACGCTCTTTTAACGCTCTTACTTCCTCAATAAGACCATCTTCAACCATCTTCTCAAAGCGCTTTTTAATCAAAACTCTAAGCTCGGTTCGATCGTCAGTTTCAGGCAGCAGAATATATTCATAACGGGCAAACGGACACTCATCTTTACGGTTTTCAAAAAATGAGCTCATAGCTTTTCCTGTCATCTCATAGACTTCAAGAGCTCTTGATACTCGCTGTTTATCATTGGGGTTTAATTTCAAAAAAGACTTGTTATCAATGTTCTCAAGTCTTGCGTGCATGGCAGGCCAGCCGATTTTTTCTGCCTCTTTTGCAATCTTTTCTCTGACATAAGGATCGGTCTCTGGCAGTGGAGATAAACCGTCAACTAAAGCCTTATAGTACATCATGGTGCCACCGCAGATAACAGGCAGTGCACCTCGCCTGGTGATTTCACCTACCAGTCTTATGCAGTCAGATCTGAAAGCTGCAGCAGAATAGCTCTCCTTTGGATCACAGATATCAATAAGATGATGTGGCACAGACTGAAGCTCTTCTTTAGAAGGCTTGGCTGTACCTATGTCCATCCTCCTGTAGATAAGGGCCGAATCAAGACTTATAATCTCTATCTTTCTGTGTTTGGCAAGCTCCAGCGAAAGGGAGCTTTTACCTGAAGCTGTCGGACCTAAAATCACCACGGCTTTTAGCTTTTCATTATCCTTATTCAAGTTATTCTCCAAATTCAGAAGCCAACGCCTTTAAATCTATAATTTTTACCGCCCCAAGAGCTTTTAAGTTTTCAAAATCTTTTACCGACTGTAAAAGTGAGAGTGTGTCCATGTTTTCATGGCCGTATGACATGGATGAGGCAATTAAAGTCAGAACCTCATCAGGACACTCGCCTTTTGCCATCTCCTGCTGATGTTCTGTAACCAGAATAAAAAGTTTGCTCAAAAGTGCAGACAAATCAGAACCTGACAGCATTTCTGGCATCGCTGTAAGCTCAACCATAGTCTTTTTAAAATTCAATTCAAAGCCAAGGCGAGAGAACAGATGAGCATTCTCCTTTATCTGCTTAATCTTTTCTAAAGGCAGTTTCACGCTGAATGGAAGTTTTAAAATCTTCTTTTTTACATTTTCTAAAGATACGTCATTTAAATAAGTCTTTTTAATAAGGTTAAGTCTTATTGGACTTAATTTTACTAAAGCATATGTACCTTCATACCTTACAAAGGCTAAGTTATCTGAAATGATGTCTAAAAGCTCTATGCCGTTAGAATATGACGGAGAGTGAAAATCGCGTGCACAGTTCGATGAAGAAGCTGATGAAACAATGTTGCCGGCATCAACTCCTGCTTTGTATACACTGATGTTGCGCGAAACATTATCCCTGTTAGATAAAAGATCATGATAATAGGCCTGAGAAGATACCCTTTCTCTTTTTACAATCTCAGGGCAGGAACGATCTGATACCGCTTTTAAATCTATTATGCCACCGACATTTAAAGGCATTTGCGGCAGGGTCTCATCATCAATATTAAAGGCACTCTGATGAATGGATGCGTTCTGTAAAAAAGGCTCTGCACTTTGCTTTAGTGCTGACTCAGACTGATAAGGATCAGTCGAGCTTACACCATCATCAAGCTCTTTAAAGAGATCTTCACTTTTTACCCCTTCAGAGACTGAAAGATCATCAGGCTTTGAATGCTCCTGAAAAACTTCTCCGATGCCGGCCTTTTTCAGGGCATCAACTACAGCTCCACAAATCAGATCATGAACCTTTGAAACCTCATGAAAACGCACTTCATCCTTTCTTGGATGGACGTTTACATCAACCTCTTTTGGAGATATGGAAAGGTAAAGAACACAACGCAAAGGCAGTGTCTTTTTTATAACCTCAAAATATCCTTCCTTTAAGGCATGAGTCACCACCTTATCTGCAATGGCTCGGCCGTTTAAGAAAAGATATATCTGATCTGAAAGAGCCTGCTCAAGTGAAGGAGGAGGCAGAATCATACCACTGATACCAAGGCATGGATCTTCACAGTTTACTAAAATTCCGCTTAACGAATAGTCTGCGCCAATCAGAGTTTTCAATCTTTTTAAATCAAGTCCGCCATCTGTTGAGGCTCCAACCTTAAGTACTCTCTTTGAATCAGAAACAAGCTCAAAACTGATATCAGGATGAGACAGTGCGGTTCTTATAAAAGTATCTTTAATTCTTAAAAATTCAGTTCTGTCTGATTTTAAAAATCTGCGTCTTGCCGGAGTATTAAAAAACAGATCGGAGACATCAACCGTAGTACCCACCGGGTGAGCTGTGGGGCTTATCACAGGATCCATCTGCTCACCTTCTACGGTAATTGAAAAGGCATCATTACTGTCTTTTGCTCTTGACGAAAGCACAAGGCGGGAAACAGAGGCAATGGAAGCTAAAGCCTCACCTCTGAAACCTAAGGTTTTAATCTCACTTAAATCATCTAATGTATAGATTTTTGAAGTTGCGTGAGGACACAGAGCTAAAGGCAGATCATCCTTTTCAATACCATGTCCGTTATCTCTTACTCTGATAAGAGTTTTACCAGCCGATTTGACCTCAAGGAGGATCTCCTCTGCCCCTGAATCAATTGCATTTTCCAACAGCTCTTTTACCACCGATGATGGTCTTTCTACAACCTCACCTGCGGCAATCTGGTTTGCAAGCTGCTTTGATAATAATCTTATCCTGCCCATAAGTTTCTCTATGGAAGGTAGAGGGTCTGACCTAAGAAGACCACATCGCTTTTAAGAGCATTGCGATCTTTTAAAGCCTTGACGGAAGTTCCATATTTAGCTGCAATCTTTGACAGGGTATCCCCCTTTGCAACCTTGATCTTCTTACCGCTGTTGGCTGTTGCGGTATTGCGTCTTTCTGAATCAAGTCTTGAAGCCATGTTCTTGGCAGGATACTTGTCATAATAAGAACGGATACCAAGATAAATTCTGTAGGCAAGCTGCTTCTGATAATTAATCTGATTGAGTTTTATCTCTTCTGTGGTATTTGAAAGATAACCAGTCTCAATGAGCAGTGAAGGAATATCCGGTGCCTTGATCACCGCTAAAGAACGGTCAATTGGAGAGTTTTTGCGCACACGGGTGAAGGCTGATATGGATGAGAGGATCTCCTTTGCCAGCAGCTCTCCTTCTTTTAAGGATACATCCTGAGCCATAGAGGTAACCATCTTCTGACAGGCCTCAGTATCACAGTAGCCGTTGGTAGTTGCTTCCTTAACACCGCCTAACATCTTTTTCTGCTGGTTTTTCTCTAATGACTTGTTAAGCTCGTAATTGGCTCTACGCTCTGAAAGCACCAGTACTGAAGCACCTCTTGCAGTAGAGCTGCCAGAGGCTACAGAATCAGCGTGCACAGAAATTAAAAGATCCGCTTTTTTCTGTCTTGCCACTTCAGAACGCCGGTTCAGATCCACAAAATAGTCACCGCTTCTGATTAAGACGCCGCGAAAACGCTTGTCTGAATTGATATAGTTTACAAGATACTTTGAAATGGCCAGAGTTACATTTTTCTCGCGCACACCGCGTTTACCGATGGCACCAGGATCTTTACCTCCGTGACCTGCATCAATTGCAATAATAAAAGGTCTGGTAACAGGAGCTACAGCCACAGGAGCAGGCGGTGCATCTGTATCAGATACCACCTCTTCTATTTCAACTTTTGGCTTTGTCTCTTTCTTTGCAATCTTGTTATCTTTTCTTGTATTCTGGTTTTCCTTGGCCTTTTTATAGTCTTCTCTGAGCTTTGACAGCTCCTTTTTATAAAGAGCTGCACTTTGGGCGGTCATAGTTCTAAAGCCGTCAGCAGCCGGTGTTGAATGCTTTAAATAAAGCTCCTTTTCATACTCGGCAAGACTTTTTGACAGATCGATGCCACTATCTGAGTTACTGCTTTTAGCGCTCTTTGTCTGTGGACTTTCTTTTTTATTTGCACTTGCGTTTTGCTTATGATCAAAATCTATAACCAGACGGAAAGCTTTTGAGTCCATGGAAGGATTCAATACAAAGCTGTTTTTAAAGGAGCATCCTTTTAAAGAGAAAACATAGCGGACATCATTGCCATCAAGTGCCTTTTTGACACTGACAATGCAGCTGTCCTTTGAAACATTGACTGTTGAAGGCGCCTGATTCTTGTTTTTAACATTGCGCACGCGCACTACATAGGTAGCACCACTCTGTGTCTGAGCCTCAGAGTAGTCAGGCTTTTCATCAAGCTCAATCACCACTCTTGAATGAGTGCTGTCATGATAGGTTCTTAAACGGTGGACATTCTGTGCACACACTGACGCAGCTGCAAAAGTCAGCAGCAGAGCTGTTAAAAACGCAAAAGGTATTCTTAGGTACGAAAGTATGCTTTTCACTTTGATAACTTTAACTGATGCTCAATGTCCCAAAAGAGCTTTCAAAACGCTTAATATTTTTTGGCTCTTCGTGCACATCTGTGGATAAAATCTCAAAGTAGTGCACGACAAAAGCCTGTATTTAAGCTACTTTGAGTCCTAATCCACCTCGATTAGGAAGT
>ONCB01000152.1 GCA_900316175.1 uncultured Succinatimonas sp. | reverse complement strand
TGGAGAGCTAGAGTAACCTCTTGGAAATGCAAAGCCCCACTCTGTGGGGCTTTGATCTCGGACTTTCTCATGTGACATAAAAAATGTGAAAATCCGAGTAATCAAAAAAAAACCCTGAACATTATCATTCAGGGTTCTTATTAAGCTGTTAGCTTAAATGAGCAGTTATTAGCCGCCGATCTTCTCACGAATACGAGCAGCCTTACCGCTACGGTCACGTAAGTAGTATAACTTAGCACGACGAACATCACCACGACGGGTAACTTTAACTGAAGCAATGATTGGTGAGTGAGTCTGGAATACACGCTCAACACCTTCACCTGAAGAAATCTTACGAACGGTGAATGATGAGTTTAAGCCGCGGTTGCGCTTAGCAATTACGTTGCCTTCGAAAGCCTGTAAACGTGACTTGTCGCCTTCAACAACCTTAACCTCAACACGAACGGTATCACCTGGGTTGAACTCAGGGATATCGGTGCGGAGCTGCTCTTTCTCTAACTGATCGATAATTGGGTTAGATGCCATTTTAAGTACCTACCATTAAGTTAAAAAATTAAAACTAGTTCAAACCGTGCTCTTCTTTATAAGCCTTTAACAGCTTACGCTCAAGCTTATCAAGCTCACGGCCCTCAAGCAAATCTGGTCGTCTTTCATAAGTACGGCCTAATGCCTGCTGCAAACGCCACTGACGAATTTTTTCGTGATTACCGCTTACTAAAACCTCAGGCACCTTAAGTCCATTGATTTCCTCTGGACGGGTATACTGCGGAAAATGAAGCAGTCCTTGAGCGAAAGTATCCTCATAGGCGTTCTGAATGTTTCCCAGTACTCCGGGAACCAAACGAGAAACTGCATCGATGATACACATGGCAGGAAGTTCACCCCCCGACAGGACGTAGTCACCGATAGAAACCTCCAGATCGACTTCAGTCTGAAGGACACGCTCGTCAATACCCTCATAGCGTCCTGCTATAAGAATCATTGAGCCCCAACTGTGGAATTTGGTGACCAGGGAGTGATCGAGCTGTTTTCCCTGAGGGGATAAACAGACAACTTTTGTTCCTGAAGGTGCATGTTCACGAGCAACTTTGATTGCATCGTGAAGCGGCTGATACTGCATCAACATTCCCGGACCGCCGCCGAAAGGCTTTGCATCCACGTTACCAAATTTATCAAGTGTATAATCGCGAGGATTAAAGGCCTCTACCTTAATGAGCTCTTTTTCACAGGCTCTGCGAGTAACACCATATTTGGTTACAGCATCAAACATCTCAGGAAAGAGCGAGACAACACCAAAATAATACATGGCTAATAGTCTACGCCCCACTCAACCTCGATTGTTCCGGCATTGAGATCAACTGTCTTAACAATCGGGCCCACGACATAAGGAATTTGGAAATTGTCCTTGCGTTCCTTAGCCAGGTGGTCAGAGGGAGAAACTTCCATAATGGGAGCAGCTCCATAATCCCTAATTCTCAGCACTTTGCCGAGCATTACACCATCGTTACCTATTACTGTTAAACCTTCAAGGTCACTTAAGTAAATGGTACCTTCTGGTACAGGTGGCAGGCTTGAGCGCCTGATCCCTATTTCAGCTCCTGCATAAGCTTTCGCCTCCTCAGGAGTCTGCGCCACATTTAATTTGACAACAAAGTCATTTCCATGTGGCTTATAATCTTCAACCTGAACCTCGCGCCATTCTGCCCCGCGCTGACGTATAAACCATGGCGAGTAGTCAAAAAGGTTCTCAGGTCTGTCAGTAAATGAACGGACTTTCATCCATCCTTTTACTCCAAATGATGAGCCTAAGGCTCCCATTTGACGCGGTGTGTCAGTCAAGACTATTAAGCCTCAGCTGCAGCTGCCTCAGCCTTAGCATTTGCAGCAGCCTGCTTTGCAGCAAGAGCAGCTTCACGCTTAGCGGCCTTAGCCTTTAATACAGCTTCTTCGCCCATCTCAGCTTCCTTTAAGAGACGCTGAACACGATCTGAAGGCTGTGCACCCTTTGCAATCCATGCATTGATGCTTTCGATGTCTAAACGAAGACGAATTTCTTTACCGCATGCAACAGGGTTGAAAATACCAACCTGCTCGATAAAACGGCCAGTTGCAGCAAAACGCTTATCTGCAACAATTACGTGATAGAAAGGACGTTTTTTAGCGCCTAAACGACGTAAACGAATGACTACCATTTCGCTATTACCTATTAAAATTACTAAAAAAATAATGATAATTAAAATTATCACCAACAAAACAGTTGCATTATTTTACATCATTTGAGATAAAAATCAAGTTTTTTTAAATTAAGCTTACTATTAATCTGAAAGCTCTTCTAAAACAATAAAATAATGCTTCACAAAAATATAAACGCCATCAGAGCAAAGCTACTGATGACGTCTGTAACAGATCTTTTACTAGCGACGGAACATGCCGCCTAAGCCACCTAAGCCGCCCATACCGCCCATGGCTCCCATCATGCCACGCATGGCCCCAGCCATCTTGCGCATACCGCCCTTGCCCATCTTCTTCATCATCTTCTGGGTCATATCAAACTGACGGAGCAGCACATTAACCTCGTGCACTTCAACACCTGCACCCATGGCAATTCTCTTCTTGCGTGAGCCCTTGATGATCTCAGGATTGCGACGTTCTTTCTTGGTCATGGAATTGATAATGGCTTCCATATGGTCTATCTGCTTGTCGTTGACCTTGTCCTTAATCTGCTCTGAGATGTTGCCCATTCCAGGAAGCTTGTCAAGTAAACCGGTCATACCGCCCATCTTCTTCATCTGAGCAATCTGCTCTTTGAAGTCTTCAAAAGTAAAGCCTTCACCAGACTTTAACTTATCGGCCATCTTCTTGGCCTGATCCATATCTGTATTACGCTGCAGATCTTCAATCAGGGAAAGAATATCACCCATATCAAGAATACGGGATGCAATACGATCTGGGTGGAATGGCTCTAAGGCAACAATCTTTTCACCCATACCGATGAACTTGATAGGCTTACCGGTAACTTCTCTTACAGATAAGGCTGCACCACCACGGGCGTCACCATCTGCCTTGGTTAAGATCACACCGGTTAATGCCAGGGCGTCATTAAAAGCCTTGGCAGTGTTTGCTGCATCCTGACCTGTCATAGCATCAACTACGAACAGAGTTTCGATAGGATCGGTCAGAGCATGAAGCCTTTTAACCTCTTCCATCATCTCAACATCAACAGCAAGACGACCTGCTGTATCGAGGATCATAACGTCATAGGCTCTTACTTTTGCCTCAGCAAGCGCAGCCTTTGCAATATCCTCAGGAGTTGACTTTGGATCGGATGGATAGTTATCAACAGAAATCTCCTCAGCCAGGGTCTTTAACTGATCCATAGCTGCAGGACGGTAAGTATCGGCAGATACTAATAAAACCTTCTTCTTTAAACGTTCTTTTAAATAAAGAGCAAGCTTGGCTGCAGTGGTAGTCTTACCGGCACCCTGTAAACCTGCCAGAAGAATTACTGCAGGTGGCTGATGAGCAAGATTGATTTCACTGGTCTGTCCACCCATGGTGGCAATAAGCTCAGCATGAACAGCTTTAATAAATTCCTGGCCTGGAGTGAGGCTTAAGGCAACCTCAGAACCTAATGCTCTTTCCTTTACGCGTGCGGTAAAGGTCTTTACTACAGGAAGTGCAACATCTGCCTCTAACAGAGCAGTACGCACTTCACGTAAGGTATCTTTGATGTTATCTTCGGTAATTCTGCCTTTACCAGAGATATTCTTTAATGTACGGTTAAGTCTTTGAGTAAGATTTTCAAACATTGTAAAACTCTTTTAAAATTTAATTCATATGATGATTATATCAGATCTCTGCAAATCTTGCATTTATGCGATTTATAAGCACCATAAATGAAAAATGCCGCTAAAAAAGCGGCATCTTAACTCGGATTTTCTAAATAGTATCTCATAGTAAATTGTGACACAAGGATCAAATCCAAAAAAACAGTCATAAACCTTGATGGAATGCGAAATATAAATTGC
>ONCB01000100.1 GCA_900316175.1 uncultured Succinatimonas sp. | reverse complement strand
TGTAAGGCAGATGCTCTAACCAGACTGAGCTAAGCATCCTTGAAAGTGAGCACATTATATATAGTAAATTTTAGTTTGACAAGTCAATTTAAAAAAAATATCTTATTTCGTCTCAATTTGTTCAAGATTACGCTTTATGACTTTGTATGTTATATCAATTGCCTTTGATAAATCTTCCCTGCTGATGTTAAGAGGGGGATTGAAATACAGAATATCCCCGATGCATCTTAAGAGCAGACCTTCCTTTAAAGCGTCCTGATAAATTCTGTAACCAAGCCTTTCAGATGATGGGAAAGGATTTAAAGTCGACTTATCCTTTACAAGCTCAATTGCATGAATAAGACCAATGTGTCTTATCTCACCAACATTTTCAATATCTGAAAACTTTTTTGTAAGTTCATCAGTAAGCCATAAAGCTGTTTCATTTGCCTTATCTATGATTTTGTCGCGCTTTAAGATCCTGATTACGGTAACAGCTGCAGCACAGGCAAGAGGATTTCCCGCATAAGTATGGGAATGCACAAAAGCCTTATTCTTTGAATAATCATCATAAAAAGCCTGATATACCCTTTCAGTCGTGCAGACAACAGACATTGGCATGTATCCGCCAGTAATTGCTTTTGAAAGACACATAATATCAGGTGTTATTCCAGCATGGTCGCAAGCAAACCATTTACCAGTTCTTCCAAAGCCAGTAGCAATCTCATCAGCGATAAATAGAACTCCATATTCCTGACACAGGTCATACAGAGCCTTTAAATACTCCTTTGGATAAATTCTCATGCCACCTGCACCCTGCAGTAGTGGTTCTACAATTAGAGCACAAAGTTCATGACCGTGCTCTTTAAATACCTTTTTGGCGTTTTCAAGGCATTTTTCAGGATAGTCCTCTTTATGACGGAACATATCTGGAGCTTCAATATGGATATTCTCCATCATCATTGGTTTATACATCAGACTGTATAAATCCATGGAGCCTACAGAAAGAGCACCGATGGTTTCACCATGATATCCTTCAGACAGGCAGGCAAATTTTGTTCTATTAGTGTTGCCAATCTGCATCTGATACTGAAATGCCATTTTTAAGGCCATTTCAACAGCTGAAGATCCATTGTCAGCATAATTGAATCTTACAAGACCCTTTGGTACAACAGATAAAAGTTCTTTTGTAAGCTCAATTGCATAAGGGTGAGTAATATTTGCAAAGATAACATGCTCAAGAGTGTGAGCCTGTTTTGAAATGGCATCGGAAATCTCAGTATTGCAGTGACCTAAAAGGTTGCACCACCAGGAACTTACAATATCAAGAATTTTTCTTCCGTCTGCAGTATAAAGATAGCACCCATCTCCTCTTACTACAGGTACAGGCTCAAAAGTCTCATAATCCTTCATCTGAGCTGCAGGATGCCAGATATGTTTTAAATCAAAATCGATAAGCTCTCTTGCTTCTTTAGAAAGTGATGTCATCAAAGTACTCTTCCATGTTTTTATCTAATAATTCAAGATCACGCTTGCCGTGGGCCAGAGTTGCTATTACCTTAATTCTGCCAATATCTTCAACCATAAAAAGATTGTCATTGTGCATAATAGAATCTTTATCAAAGTTGTTAAGAATAACCCCTTTAACATCAACGTTATTGGCGCGAAGATAACTTAAGGTAAGGATAGTGTGGTTAATCGTTCCAAGACCTGCATCTGCCACAATCACAGCAGGCAGCTTCAAAGCCTTTAAAATATCAAGATACATTATCTTTACATCTTTTTCATAGACCACAGGACAGATGATACCGCCTGCGCCTTCTGAAAGGACGTAATCATAATCCTTATCAAGAGCTTTGAAATCACCAGTAATTTTTTCAAGACTTGCAAAACGGTTTTCCAGTCTTGCAGCAAGATGTGGTGATAAAGGTCTTTCATAAAGATAGGATAAAAGTCTGTCTGTATCTTGTTTAATACCGGAACTGTTTCTAACAAAACCTGCGTCTGACTGTTCAATGCTGGGCGCACCGCTTACGGCAGCCTTGTAATATGCAAGATTTAATGCTTTATCAGTAAGTGCTTTGGCAATAGCTGCAGAAACATAGGTTTTTCCTATATCAGTACCGGTTCCGGTTACAAATAATCCTTTCATAATCAACTCAAACTGTCTTTAATCCATTATAAAGACAATTTTAGCATCTAATTTTGGATTTACCTTTTGATTTTCAGTGATTTTTGATAAAGGCAGAATATTTGATGGAGACAAAAGGAAAATATCAGCCCTGAAGCAGCTGAAGAATAAGATTCTTTGAGTTTTTTACCTGACTGAAAATAGAAGCGATTACCTGCTGGCGCACCAGAAGATTCTGATATTCAGAAATAGTCTCTGCATAGTCAGTATCTTTGATTCTGGATCTGGCATCAGAAAGATTCTCTTCCATAGTTTCGTTAAGACGGATTGCACTTTCAAAACGGTTCTGAGTTGCGCCTAACATACCTCTATAAGAATCGGCTGAAGAGATAAACTGATCAATACACCCTAAAACGTCACGAGCATTCTGCTGTGTAGAAAGACTGAAGGCATACTCATCACCATAGTGGATGATGCATGAAGCATCCTGTACACCGATATGAGACATCATACCTGACATGGAAAGGCCATATTCATACTTTGGTATCGAAATGGTATCTCCTGCCATACCTGATACCTGAATCTTAACCGATCCATCCTCTGAGGCAAAGCCTGCCATCAGTCCGTCTAGAATTTTTACACCACCATAAGATGTATTTTTGGCAATACGGGAAATTTCCTCACAGTACTGTTTAGATTCCTCATTTAATGCCTTCCTGTCAGCAGTTGTGTAGGTACCATTAGCAGACTGTACTGCTAATGTTCTGATACGCTGCATCATATTAACAATCTCATCAATGGCACCTTCCATTGTCTGAGCTAAAGAAATACCATCATTGAGATTGCGGTTACCCTGTTTGTAACCATTTATCTGGGAAGTTAAACGATTTGCAATCTGAAGACCTGCCGGATCATCCTTAGCAGAATTGATACGAAAACCGGACGACAGCCTCTCCATTACAGTACCTAACTGTCTGGATACGGATGACATTTGATGTGTTGCCTTTAACATGGCAACATTTGTCAGCGTAATCGCCATACGGTTTTCTCTCTTTGATAATTCTTATATTAAGACTTTGTCTTTATTATGTGTAACCTTAACTGCTGCAAGGCTTCTATTTTAATAACGACACATTTAAAAAAACCTTTACTTCTGTTTTATAAAGAATTCAGTGTGATTAAAGTCAAAATTCAAATAATAATGCACAGAGCCTTAGATAAAATGTTAACTGTACCTCTTTTTTTGTCATTTTAAATCTATAGAATACATTTCAAATTAAGACTAGAGCTTAATTTTTAACTGATTTTTTCCTAGGTTTTGCTTCGCTTTTAGCGAAGCAATTTTTTTTCTCAAATCAAAATTTCCATTCTCAGACTTTTGTATAACACATTATCCAGATATTTCTCAATGTTATTTGATCTGCCGTTCAAATATTTATTGAATATAGTTTTATATTAAAAGTGTAGAGTTTTGATCTTTAAGACAAACTCTTAGTTAACAAATATATGGAGGATGGTGTTATGCCTGCTTATCTAATATTCTTTGCAGCCTGTTTGGCTCTAGTGATTGGCTATATAACGTACAGCAGATTCGTTGAAAAGGCTTTCGGTGCAGACAAAAGCAGAATCACTCCTGCTTTAAAGAGTGCTGACGGTGTTGACTATGTATCAATGCCAAAGTGGAAATTATGGCTTATCCAGCTTTTAAACATTGCAGGTGTCGGTCCGGTTTTCGGACCTATCATGGGTGCCTTATACGGACCTTCAGCTCTCTTATGGATCGTATTTGGTACTATTTTTGCCGGTGCGGTTCATGATTACTTTGCTGGTATGCTTTCTGTCCGTTACAACGGAGCTAATGTTCCAGAAGTTGTAGGCTATAACCTTGGCAAATACGCAAAGTATGGTATGAACATTTTTGCAGTAGTGCTGCTCCTTCTGGTAGGTGTGGTATTTGCAACTGCTCCTGCAGGTCTTTTAAACAAACTGACAAATGCAGAAGCTGTAGATCTTGGAGTATTAACACTTAATATTGACTACACATTCTGGATCTGCGTAATCTTTGCTTATTACTTCATTGCAACACTGCTTCCTATCGATAAGATCATCGGTAAAATCTATCCACTGTTCGGCGCACTGCTGATTATTATGGCAGTTGGCGTAACAATCGCCATGCTCGTTGAAATGCCAGAAAGATTCTACGCCTGGTGTGACTTCTCTACAGGTCACCCTAATGATCTTCCAATCTGGCCTATGGTGTTTATCACAATCGCCTGCGGTGCCTTATCAGGATTCCATGCAACACAGTCACCTCTTATGAGTCGCTGTCTAAACAATGAAACTGAAGGCAGATTTGTATTCTATGGCGGCATGGTAGCTGAAGGCTTTATAGGTCTTGTATGGTGTACTGTTGGTATGACCTTCTATCCTGAAGCTCATGCTCTATTAGATTCAATCTCAAACGGAGGTCCGTCAAATGTTGTATATGAAAGCTGTACAGCTTTATTAGGCAAATTTGGTGGTCTTCTGGCAATCCTTGGCGTGATTATTCTACCTATTACTTCAGGAGATACAGCCTTCCGTGCAGCTCGATTAACAATTGCTGATGCAGTAAATTTGAAACAGGCACAGCCATTCAAGCGCCTGTATATTGCAATTCCTCTGTTTGCAGTTGGTATTATCCTGTCAAATGTTGATTTCTCAATCATCTGGAGATACTTTGGCTGGTCAAATCAGACACTTGCAGCAATTATGCTGTGGGCTGCTGCCGCTTACCTTTACAGAAAAGGTAAGTTACACTGGATCTGCACTATTCCGGCATTCATCATTGCATCTGTATCAATTAGCTACATTTGCTATGAAAAGACTATGGGATTGGGACTTTCTATTGAGGTATCCAATATTATAGGTTTGATTTTCTCTTCAGTATGCCTTGTAGCAATGCTTAAATTTGGTAAAAATAAGATTGAAGGTGCGCCTGAAGACGATTAGAAACTGACTCATTAAATCATAAAAAATCCTATAACAAAATTGTTATAGGATTTTTTTAAGTCTATTTTATGGTTCTTTAAAGAACCTTTATTAAGACCTTAGATTAGTTAGCCTTTACAATGTGGCCTGCACCTGCAATGTACTCTCTAAATGCCTTAGCTAAAGCAGCTGAAACTGTTGGATACAGTTCTGTTACTTCAGTGGTCAGAGGATCATCCTTGGTGTCATAGAAGGTAATTGAACAGCGGCTGCCTTCAATACCAACACGGATCTTGTAATTTGAAACAGGCATTGAAGGTGGACGAGGCAGACCTGAACGGCGATAGAAGGCTTCGGTCATCTCTTCAATTTCAATCTCATACTCTGCCTTTTCTACAGAGTACTTGGCAACCTTCCACTTCATTGTTGGCAGAGCAATATTCAACAGACGCATGGTAGTCTCAAATGGAGCCTCAACCATAATTGCAACATGGTTATTAGAATCTCTGTCAAGTGAAATAACCAGGCTGTCTGGATCGTAACTTGCTACAGTATCAGTGATTGACAGTTCATGAATGAGATTATTGGTAAATCCCATAGCAAAACGTTCCTGTTCAATAACAGAAAGATTATCTTCCATCTGCTTGCCGTTAGACAATGAAGTCATAGAAGCAATCATCTTGGTACCGATGCCTAACTCACCGTAATTGTTTCTACCAACACGGCACTGATAAATCTGAGTATATCTTAACGCACCTCTTTCCTCGTCAGCAGCTTCATAAGGCTGAGCTGAAGAATTATAGTCACGAGAAATGGTAGTTAACATATAAGTATCATCAACTAGCTTGCCCACACCGATATTCAGGCGCTTTAAAGTTGCAGCAAGCAGCATCCATGCATCATCTTCAGAACGAATGCCATGATCACCATTAGGTTCAAACCATACAAATGCTTCACCAGAAAGCCACTGTGCATGAACACCAATATCAGAACGAAGCTGAGTAAGAGGAGGTCTTACGTCGACTTCATCGCCAACAGGTCCCTGCAGCTTCTCTACATCAACCTTTGGAACAAAAAGGTTCTTGTTATAACCAGGATCATCAAGCCCCTCTGGAACAACAATGTTGTTATTTGCTAATCTTGTGTCCTTGTATTCATAATATCCAGTAGACTCTCTGGTACTTTTATCTATACCAAAGAACTCCTGATAATAGTTTTTAACAGATACACAGCCTGTAAGGTTAGCCGCAGGAATTACTGCAGCGCCAAGGATCAGAGCCAATCTGCTTAATTTTAAGTTCGACACTTCGTTCTCCTAATGCAATCGTGTCTTTTGTTTAAAAAGCACCTTTAAAGATACCTTTTAATGTCATTTTCCGCTAAACAATAGCGGAAAATTTAATTAGATGTCGCCATCCTGCTGTAAAAGAGGTTTCTGCAGATAAGCAAAAAGATTATTACTTACCATGCTTAAAACTTCCTTGATTGATGAAAGCTCAGGATCATATGCATTGATGTATGTAGGTTCTGCACCTGGCTCGTAATAGCACACACTTGAGAATACGATATCCACATCAGTTGCAGACAGGGTAAGAGAACATCTAAAATCGATGGTTCTGTCAATTCCTGCCTTGATTAAAAGAGGATCTCTCATTTCCTTGCGGAAATTGATAACACCAAGCTTACCGTCATCCAGATAAATCTGATTTGGACGAACACCGACCTTAACCCAGTGATCAGCCTTATCATAAGATCTCTCTAAAGGAGTTTCAGAATGGAATGTATATGGAACCTCATAGTCGCTGCCTGGAGGAGGAGCTAACTTCTCACCGCTTTCCTGGATCTCTTCGTTTTCAATATCTGACATAGTTTTATACTCCTTTACGCATTGTTTTATACAGAAACCTTTTTTGTTTCTCTAAGAGCAACTGTAAGGTTAAATTCTGGTTTACCTTCTACAGAATGTTTGCTGTCTGTGCAGAAATAGCCTTCTCTTTCAAACTGGAAGCTCTGGCCTACAACAGCATCCTTAAGACTCATTTCCAAAGCTGCATTTTCAATTACAGTTTTTGAGTTCTGATTTACTGTAGAAAGGAAATCTTCAGCCGCACCTGGATTTGCAACATTGAACAGATTTTCATAAAGATTTACTTTACCAAAATAGCAGTTGTTTGCATCAACCCAGTGAATTACACCCTTTGGCTTGTGACCTTCAATGTTCTCACCAACAGAGTTAGGAACAGCATCACAGTGAACTACGGTAACTCTTCCTGATTCATCCTTTTCACAGGATTTTGCAAGAACAATATATGAATTACGCAGACGAACCTCGTGACCTAGCTTCAGTCTCTTGTACTGCTTGTTGGCCTCTTCTCTGAAATCTGCCTCATCAATGTAGAGTTCTTTGCTGATAGTTACGGTTCTTGAACCTAAATCATCACGTTCAGGATGATTTGAGAAAGTGTATGAAGTGTCAGTTACACCATCTTCACCATAGTTATCTATAACAAGCTTGATTGGATGAAGCACAGCCATTGCTCTTGGAGCATTAGTGTTTAAATCATCTCTGATGCATGATTCAAGAGCACTCATCTCAACAACATTTTCCTGCTTGGTAACACCAATACGACGGCAGAACTCTCTGATTGATGCAGGAGTATAACCTCTGCGTCTTAAACCAGAGATAGTAGTAAGACGTGGATCGTCCCAACCGTCTACGATGCCTTCTTTAACCAGCAGATTAAGTTTACGCTTTGAAGTGATTGAACCTTCAAGATTCAGACGGCTCATCTCATACTGATGAGGTCTTG
>ONCB01000101.1 GCA_900316175.1 uncultured Succinatimonas sp. | reverse complement strand
CTTGATAATCAAAAATCGTATTTTAAAGAGCAAATGCAGTGTTAAACCGCATTGTTATCAGCATTTGGAGCTAAAATCCAAATGCAAAAGTTGAGTTAAAACTAAGAATTACGTTCGATAAGTGATCTTGCCATCTTTGAAGAAACAATATCATCAGCAAGTTTCTGTTCTGCTTTTGCTTCTTTCAAAGCTCTGGCTTTTTTGTGTTTTTCAAGGAGGGCTTCTATGATTTTTCGAGCCTGCTGTTTCTGCAGATAATTCTGTTTAGCTCGCTCTTCCTGAGCTTTTAACTGTAAAAGACCTTCTTCCTGTCTAATCTTAATCTTATCTAATTTGTCGATAAACTGCTGATATGAAAAATACATATTCATATCCATGGAAGTTCTTGCCTTAACCTCCATTTCATCAGCATAGATTTTCTGGAAAGAAATTAACTGTTCTATCTGTTTTTCAAAATTATGAACACTGTTCTGCGCATCAGTCCACTGCTGCAAGGCTGCATCCTCTTCTTTCTTGCGCAGATCAAGTACCAGTAACAGAGCCTTATCCTGATTTGCCATCTTTTTATCTCATGTTATTGGTAATTTTGACAGATGGTCTAATTGAAGCTCCACCCTGTCCATTAGGCCCTTTAAGATTTACCTGAGCACGAGGCTGACCATTAGGAGCAGCCCCCTTTGCATTCATAGCATCCATCTTCTGCTGAGCATCATTGATAAGAACCATTGAAAGCTGCTTTAAACCGTCAAGAGACATTTTATAAGGGACAATGTCCTTCATTCCCTGAACTGTAAACTCATCAATATAAGGCTTAATCATGATAGCCTGATCCACTCTAGGATCAGAACCACGCTGATATGCGCCAATCTGAATCAGTTCTCGGCTTTGCGTGTACTGAGCAAGACACTGTCTGATGGTTCTTGCCATTACCATATGCTCTGAGGTAACTACTGCAGGCATAACACGACTTACAGACTTTTCAACATCAATAGCGGGGAAATGACCAGAGTCTGCAAGCTCTCGAGAGAGCACAATATGACCGTCTAAGATAGCTCTTGCAGAGTCAGCAATTGGATCCTGAAGATCATCACCTTCTACAAGCACTGTAAAGAAGGCGGTAATTGACCCCTGCCCTTCGCCACCGTTACCTGCTCTTTCCACCAGAGCAGGAAGTTTGGCAAATACTGATGGAGGATAACCTTTAGTTGCAGGAGGCTCACCAACTGCCAGAGCAATCTCACGCTGAGCCATGGCATATCTGGTTAATGAGTCAATCATCATCAGCACGTTATAGCCCTGATCTCTAAAATACTCTGCAATTGAGAAAGTGGTTTCACAACCTTTTAAACGCATTAAAGGAGATGCATCAGCAGGAGCTGCAACAACCACAGCTCTGGCTCTGCCCTCCTCTCCTAAAATGTCGTCGATAAATTCCTTAACTTCTCGTCCACGCTCGCCAATCAGACCTACCACAACAATATCAGCAGTAGTACCGCGAGTCATCATGCCAAGAAGTACAGATTTACCAACACCAGAACCTGCAAAAAGACCAATACGCTGGCCCTGACCGATGGTTAACAAGGAGTTAATGGCCTTAACTCCTACATCAAGAGGCTGCTTGATAGGACGTCTTGCCATTGGGTTTAATTTGATTGGATGCCACTTGGCGGCATTGGTTGCAACAAGTGGTCCCTTGCCGTCAATAGGATTACCAAGGCCATCTACAACTCTGCCTAGAAGATGCAGACCGTAAGGATAATCCTCAGTTCCGGTAACTGGAGTTACAAGATTGCCATTCTGAACATCAATGATATCTGTTGTTGGCATTAAATAAGTAGTCGAACCATCAAAGCCTACAACTTCAGCTAACATAGGACCTGATGCGGTATCAATACGACAGCGTACTCCTACAGGAACATTAAGGCCAACAGCCTCAAGAGTAAGACCTACAACTCGTGTAAGTCTACCAGAGAGCACCGGCTCACTTTCCTTTTGCGGAAGATTTACAGACTGAAGTCTTGATAAAAGATTACTCATATAGACCTGCTACCCCTGCACAGCCTGAGCTTCAACCTCAGGAATTTCCTCTTCAGGAACTGCACCACCATCCTGTATCTGCACAGCTTCAGGATCCTGACTCATAGCCTCATCAGGCTCATCTGAACCTACGTTTTCTGACATGGCAGCGGCTGCAAGATCTGAAAGGTTTCTAGGAGCAAGTGGCTTCTTTGGAATCTCATCATATTCAGGACAGCCAGGAACTGACTCACGCAGAGCAGAATCAACACATGGATATACAGCAGTAAGGAATTCTTCTAATACTGCATCGATGCGATCGTTAATTCTCCAGTTAACTTCTGACTTGGTATTGGTAACTTTGATATCACCAACTGATAAAGACTCATCAGCAATTAACTGCCAGTTCTGAGAACGGATATAATCAGGTCCGATAGAAGCTGAAATTACAGCATGATCTTCAGGGTTTAAATGGATCTCTGCACCTGATTTTGCATTAGGAAGAATAGTAATAGCCTTTTCAATAGACTTAACCAGGTAATCAGAGTTTTGAGAAATTTCCTTGTGTGTTATAACCTTAACAAGTCTTGAAACCATATAGGCAAGCTCATCTGTTACATCTCTGTCAATTTCTCTTAAAGGATTGGCAAGGCAGTCAGCTAAAAAGCGGAAGCGCTCAGCCTGTTCGACCACAATCTTCTGTCCCGATTCAAGGCCTTCGTTATGACCTTTGACAAAACCATCTTCCTGCCCCTGCAGAAGACCTTCTTCATAACCTTTTTTTGAGCCTTTCTCGATACCTGTCTGAAAGCCCTGAGCCTGACCATCTTCAATGCCTTTGTTAAGACCTTCCTGATAGCCTTCATCGTAGCCCTGCTTTTTACCTTCTTCGTAGGCATCAGAACGGATTTTATCTAGCTCTTCTAATGAAACACCGTTAAGGGTGTTATCCTGAGCATCCTTTTGAAATTCTTCTTCAATGGCATCACAGGCAAGAGAAATCTGCTCTAATTCATACTCAAAGTTAAGACGCTGTTTCTGTTTCTGAACAGCTTTTCTGCGTCTGTCGAGCATGTCAATAGAGAGACCTAATGCATTTTTGGTATCTCCAATTTCTTCAGCGTCACCAATAGTTGGCCACTGCTTGATTTTGTATTCACCAACTTTATCAGCAGAAGTAACAGAAATAACCTTTTTGTCAAAGCGGGTGTCAAGATGGCGTTTTTTTTGAGCACGGTCTACGACATCTGCATTGGCAATATCGATCTTGTCTGAACCACTAGAAAAAAAATCTGACATGATTTGCTACCCTGGTTTATACGAAATCACCGCCACCGCCGCCACGGCTTAACATGATAGCGCCGGAATCAGACAGCTTTCTTGCAATAGTAAGAATTTCTTTCTGAGCTGCCTCAACATCTGCAAGCTTGGTAGGACCCATAGATGCAAGATCTTCTTTCATACCGGCAGCAGCACGTGAAGACATGTTCTTGAAGAACTTCTCTTTGAGGTTGTCGTCTGCACCCTTTAAAGCCTTCTGCAGCACATCGGTTGGAACATCACGAAGCAGAGTCTGAATAGAACGGTCATCCACACCATTTAAATTCTCAAACACGAACATCAGATCCTGGATCTGATTACCGATTTCCTTATCCTGAGACTGGATTGCATTCATCAGCTGAGTCTCGGTTGAGCTGTCTAAGTAGTTCATAATATCAGCAGCACTCTTAAGACCACCAATCTTGGCAGACTGAGAACCAGCAGTACCAGCAAACTGTTTTTCCATGATTTCGTTTAATTCCTGTAAAGCAGCTGGCTGAACCTCTTCTAATGTTGCAATACGCATAATTAGATCCAGGCGTACAGGCTCTGGGAACTGAGACAAGATTTCAGCAGACTGTTCAGGCTCAAGATAAGAGAGCACAATAGTCTGAATCTGAGGATGCTCGTTCTGGATAATGGTAGCAACCTGACGTGCATCCATCCACTTTAATGAATCCAGACCGCGAGAACCGGTTCCAAGAGAAATCTGTTCGATGAGGTTGTTGGCCTTTTCTGAACCTAAAGCTGCAACCAGAGCATGACGAACGAAATCTGAATTGCCAAGACCAAGATTTGAATGCCTAGTTACATCCTTTAAGAAAGATTTGTGAACAGCATTAACCTGATCCTGAGAGAATGCAGACGTCTCAGACATTCTCACACCAAGTTTCTGAACCTGTTTTGGCTCAAGATTTTTAAAAATCTGGGCAGCATCTTCCTCTGACAGAGAGAGCATCAGGAGAACACAGCGGTCAAGACCTGACATATTCTCTAAGGCAGACTTCTCATCCTCAGTAAACTCTAAGAGCTGGTTGTTGGCACCAATTGAGGCAACCGGTGCATTTGCTATTGATGTAGTATCTGACATTTTGTCTCCTAAGACTTATCAGAGAAGTCTGACTCAAGCCAATCTTTAATTACTTCAGCAGTAAGGTGTGGCTCGTTTGAAGCAAGAGTACGTACTGCCTTTAACAGATCTGCTTCCTTGTGAAGATTTGGCAGTTCAATACCACCTTCGTGATTAATAGTGTATACCTGATCGGCAAGTTCCTTATTCTTTGCAATGAGGTTGAAATCATCATAACCTTCAAGTGCAGACTGAGAATCGAGCTCGTCCTGATCCACCTCTTCAGCAATATCGGACTCGTCCTTGTGGAGCAGCTTGTTAAGCAGAGGTCTGATAATGAAGATAATCACAATCAGCACAACGATTACAGAGCCACCGATACGAACCATTCTGAAGAAGAATTCCTGTTCATACCAAGGCTTTGGAGGTAAATCATCACCATGAGGGAAACATACAGTCTCAACTTTTACAAAGTCGCCGCGTGCCTCATTCAAACCTAAACCACCACGAACCAGATCAGCTATCTTGTCCAAATCAGATTGTGGTCTTGGCTCATAGGTAACAAGGCCTTCAGGAGTAATCTTTCTTGAATAGTCAACTGCAACAGATACAGTAAGACGAGACACCACATTAGATGGTCTTACAGTATGACGCAGAGTTGTATCAACCTCATAATTGCGAACAGCTTCTCTGCTCTCCTTGCGATTTGAAGAGCTGTCTGCAGCGTTTGCAGTACCGTTCTTTAATTCCTGAGGAATTGCTGCATTTGCAGGAGGCTGATTTGAAAGTGAACCAGGAACTCCGTATGGAGAAGTTTTATCAGAATTACCAGACTGTTCCTTTAAGGTTTCAGAACGTACTGCCTGTGAATCAGGATTGTACATCTGAGTGGTTTCTTCCTGTACTGTGGTGTCTAAGGTAACATCCACTTCTGAAGAGTAATTGCCAAGTCCGAGCATTGGGGCAAGAATAGTATCAAGCTTGTCACGATACTGAGCCTCTCGCATGGTTCTGAATTCAAATTCTTTCTGAAGCTTTGATTCTGCTGAATTGCCGTTTACTTCAGCTGATAACTGACGACCGGTCTGATCGGTTACAGATACGTCTTTTGCAAGCAGGTTATGTACAGAGGATGCAACAAGATACCTGATTGAATTTACATTCTCTGGAGTTAAATAAGCATTCTGACCTAAGGTCACAACTACTGCAGCACTTGGACGATTCTTCTCACGGGCAAATACATTCTCTTTTGGAATAGCAAGAAGAACAGTTGCATGGTGCACGCCATCAATTCTTTCGATAGCACGCGCAAGCTGAACTTCTCTGCCATGCTTGATTCTTTCGTTTTCCATTCTCTGAGAAACACCAAAACCGGTGTCAGTCATAATGATCTTGTCACCGTCATCAGTCTTTTCTCTTGGCATGGCAATACCGCGACGCAGCATCTGCTCAGTAATGTCATTGTACTGAGTTGCATCAACTACGATAGTATTGTTTCCGGTTAAACGATAGTGAAAGTTTGCCTCATCAAGGAAGTCTAATACCTGTCCGATATCCTCGGTTGAATACTGACCTAATTTTCTTTCAGTCTCAACAGATTTATTGCTTGAGGTAAAGGACATCAGAGCAAAAATAATAGCTGCAACGAAGATTACTAAAAAAGCAAGAATAGCCAGACGATGAACCATCTCGCTGTCTTTGAAAAATCCTTTAAAAAATCCTGGCTTATCGTCAAGACCTGCAGTTGCAGAAGAACCTGCTGTATCTTCTGCAGGAGCTGCTACTTCTGTAGAGCCGGACTCTGTTTCAGCCCCAGAGGCAGTAGCAAGAGCAGTTGACTGCTCTGCTCCCTGCTGAGGTACTGGAAAATCATTGTCTGCCATTTTTTAATCCTCATCACTTAAGATTGCAGCTGATTAAATCTGCATCTGTGAAATTGTCTTATAGGCCTCAATCATCTTATTACGGATCTGCATGGTTGCATCAAAAGAAATACTGGATTTCTGAGTTGCCAGCATTACATCTGATAAAGTGACAGATCTGTCGCCTAAATCAAAACGAGTCTGCTTGTTTTCAGCATCGTTCTGTAAATTGTTAACCTGTTCAAAGGCATTGTGCAGCATATTTGCAAATGCGCCAACATTATCAACCTTCTGATCTGGTGAAACTGCGTCAACCTGGTTGATTAACTCATCTTTAAAAGAAGGAGTAGTTTCAATGCCAATTGAGCTCATCTCATTTGCAAACTGAGCTGCATTCTGTTCTGAGCCTATCTGTGCGGCCTGAGTTAAAGTTCTCATCTGCTGCTGCATTCTCTGTAACTGCAGCATCATATTGCCATTTGCAGATAGTGAATTAATTGACATACTCATAATAACCTCCACTGTCAAAATTTAGACAGATACATTAACTATGAGTACTATTTCAATTACCGTGCCAATTTTAAATCGACTTTGCAAAGGCCTTTAGCACACGTAAATTGTGCCCTTTTACCTCTTTTTTTTCAAGAAATTAAGTAATTCATCAGTAAAAGTATTGAGTGACCTCACATTGAGAAGTCAAAAAGACGTAAAAAAAGCTTAAATAAGTTTTGAAAAAAGGCTCAGAAAGCCTGATTGGATAAATTAAAAGCAGATATTTATGTCAGTTCTGATGTAAATTATGTGTCAAAAAAAAGAAGGCTTACCAAGAGCCTTCTTTTGATTATTGTAAAAAAATGATTAGGAGCGACTTAATACCTTAACACCATCTTCAGTGGCATAAAGAACAATATCAGCACCCTTGGAGGCGAATAAACCAACTGTTACAACACCAGGGATCTGGTTAATCTTCTGCTCAAGAGCAACAGGATCTGAAATCTTAAGACCTTTAACGTCAAGAATTTCACAGCCGTTGTCTGTAATGCAACCCTCACGGAGAACTGGTTCGCCACCAGTTAATTCCTTTAAGGTTCTTGCAACCTGATTACGGGCCATTGGAATTACTTCTACAGGTAAAGGGAATTTACCAAGGCAGTCAACAAGCTTTGACTTGTCAACAATACAGATAAATTTCTTTGCCATTGAGGTTAAGATCTTCTCACGGGTAAGGCAGGCACCGCCACCCTTAATCATATTGAAGTTTGGATCAACCTCGTCAGCTCCATCGATATAAATATCATATGGCTCAACAGCATTAGGATCTACAACCTTTACGCCAACAGCTTCAAGAGCCTTGGTGGTATTGTTTGAAGAACTTACGGCAGAAGCTACATTGACCTTGTTAATACCAATCTGTTCAATGAACTTCATTACAGTTGATCCACTGCCAACACCTAATACTCTAAGGCAGCCTTGGCTACCATTACCTTTAATTCATCCTGAGTCATCGTTAAATCCTTAAGCTACAGTAACCTTTGCAAAACGTCTCTTACCTACCTGCCAGATTGCGGTAGTACCCTTCTCAACAGGAGCATTCTTGTCGGTAATTACCTTACCATCGCACTTGACTGCTGACTGCTTTAACATACGTATTGCTTCAGAAGTTGTTTCACAAAGACCTGCATCCTTCAGAAGGTTTGGAACTGAAGCTGAATTTACAGTAACTTCCTTGATATCATCTGGAAGAGCACCCTTGGCAAACTGAGACTTAAAGCCTTCAACAGCTGCATTTGCAAGCTCTTCACCATGGTATCTTGCAACAATCTCACGACCAAGTTCAATCTTGGCATCACGTGGGTTCATGCCACCTGAGATGCACTTTTCCTTTAACTCTTTAATTTCATCAACGTTCTTGAATGAAAGTAAATCGTAGTATGACCACATCAGATCATCAGAAATTGACATGATCTTGCCAAACATTTCCTTTGGTTCTTCAGTTACACCAATATAGTTGTGCTTAGACTTTGACATTTTGACAACGCCATCCAAACCAACTAACAGAGGCATCATAAGAACACACTGAGGCTCCATGCCAGCATCTTTCTGAAGCTCACGACCCATTAAAAGGTTAAACTTCTGATCGGTACCGCCAAGCTCAACATCTGACTTAATGGCCACTGAATCATAACCCTGGAATAATGGGTATAAGAACTCATGAATAGCAATTGGCTGCTTTGAAGCAAAGCGCTTTGAGAAATCATCACGCTCAAGCATACGGGCTACAGTAAGCTTTGAGGCAAGTTTAATGGTACCAGCCGCACCTAACTTTTCTGCCCACTCACTGTTGTAACGGATTTCAGTTAAATCTTTATCAAGGATCTTGAAAGCCTGCTCAGCATAGGTCTTGGCATTTTCAATAATCTGCTCACGAGGAAGCTCTGGTCTGGTTGCGTTCTTACCAGATGGATCACCGATAGAAGCAGTAAAGTCTCCGATAATTAAAACAATCTTGTGACCTAACTTCTGGAAAGTACGAAGCTTATTTAAAATAACAGTATGACCTAAATGGATGTCAGGTGCAGTAGGATCCATACCCAGTTTAATAACCAGCTGACGGCCAGATTCTAATTTTTTCTTAAGCTCTTCTAAAGGGATGATTTCTTCAGCACCACGGGAAATCTCACGTAATGCATTCTCAATATCTGACATGATTTAGAACCTTTTTATTGAATTTTGATAAATGTAAGAATAATTAGTGGTGTATTTTAATATAATTTAGCTCTGATCTGAACACTGATAGCAATAAAACCGTAAATTAACCTTGAAAGGTTTAAGGATTTTTATGTCAAAGCTTTACATCGGCCTTATGAGCGGAACCAGTATTGACGGTATCGATGGCGTTTTAGTCGACTTTGAAAATGAAAAGGGTAATATCCTTGCAAGTACTGCAACCGACTACGATAAGGAAACAAAAGAGCTTTTACATTCACTGTGCTCAAGTTCAGATGATGAAATCGAAAAAGCAGGTGCCGCAAGAGTAAAACTAGCCACTTTTGAAGCAGACACTGTCAACAATCTTCTTAAAAAAGCAAGAATCAGTCCTAAGGATGTAATTGCTGTCGGCTCTCATGGTCAGACTATTCGTCACCGTCCTGAAAAAGGCTTTTCAATTCAGCTTGATGATGGCGCAAGACTTGCTGCGCTCACTTCCATTGATGTGATATGTGATTTCCGCTCTGCTGATATTGCAAACGGCGGCAACGGAGCACCATTGACACAGGCATTCCATCAGCATCAGTTCTCACTCTCTGACAGATACTCAATGGTTCTCAATTTAGGCGGCATTGCCAATCTGACCTTAATTGACAAGAACGAAGGACATAAGGTTTTAGAAGCATACGATACAGGTCCTGCGAACACCCTTATAGATGCAGCAATGAGAATGCTGTTAAATAAAGGTTTTGACAGGGACGGAGAAACAGCAAAATCAGGTAAGGTTATTCCTGCACTTCTTGCAAAATATCTTGATGCGCCATATTTAAAGAGACTCCCTCCAAAATCCACAGGACGAGAGGATTTCTCATTGGACTTTATCAAAGATGAACTGCTTTTATGCACTCAGGATCAGAGCTTTATTCATGATTTTATCGCCACACTGACAGAATTTACAGTTTTAAGTTCTGTTAATGCCATAAGACAGAGCATGTACCGTCATCATGTTGACAGAGCAAGACTCATCGTTTGTGGTGGAGGCGCCTACAACAGCTATATGCTTGAAAAATTTACCAGCCTCCTTTCAAAGAATAATGTGGAAGTTATTAAGGCAGATGATTTAGGCGTTGATTCAAAACTTATTGAAGCTCATGCCTTTGCGTATTTTGCCTATATGTTTGTACAAAGAAAACCGCTTCCGCTACAGGACAGTACAGGTGCAAAAAGAAATTCACTGTTAGGTTGTCTCTATCCTGCATTAAAATAATGCAAATCCTGGCTGTTTATTTTCGTTTTTAAAATAAATAGGTTATTTAAGCATTTAATGGCATAATATTTCAGTTACTTAAATTATACTGAACTGGAATACTATGTTTTTATTTATACTCTTCCCTTTTATTCAAGCATTATTTTTAATTTTCTTCTTCGTAAAACCACTTAAAATTCACGTTTTCTTTAAATATATAGTCGGAGCTATTCTGACAGTTTCAAGCTTCAAAATCTTTGCTTATCTGTTCATAGAAGATGCCACAATTATGGATCTGAAGCTTTCAAAAGAAACAGCTTTTGTACTTGATTCAGTTTACTTTACATCAATATTCATTTTTATCTATACCCTGCTAAGAAGTATCATCAATGTAATCGCCAAGGTATTCTGCTTCAATCCTAAAAAGTATCTGATATCCCCATATTCAAA
>ONCB01000104.1 GCA_900316175.1 uncultured Succinatimonas sp. | reverse complement strand
CTCTGATGAGGCTCTCGAGCAGGAACTCATCTTTGTAGGTAAGGTTGTCAGATCGAATAATAAGACCGCCTCGCAGTGGAGAAATAAGTCGTTTAATGTGTAGACCTTGAACATCACAAAAGGCGTAGATCTCACCGTCAGCAATGCTAATGTCTGGTGAGCAGTCGACAATCACATAATCGCCTCGACGGATAAGAGGCTCCATTCCGTCTCCTGCTACCTTAAAACTCTTGCAGTATTTTGGGGATTTAACAGAATACTTATCAAAATAGCTCTTATGGAAAGTAAAAATCCTGTCATATTTAAATTCTGTATACTTTGGGCTTTCATCAGTTTCAGGATCAAACTTAACCTCAAAACGAGGAACCTGAATGTATTCGTCAGATGAACTACCATTCTGGCCTAATGCGCTGACAGGCATGCCTGAATCATCTCCAGTTATAAGCCACATACCTTCTGAGATTTCTGCTCTAGAAGCTAAATCAAAGCCTGTCATACGCTTTTCATATAAAGCTTTTTTGATGCGCTCTCCAATAGTCAGTGTCTTCATAATAACCTCATAAAATACATTTAAAGCAATTATAAAAGGTCTGGAAGTTGATAACTGTTGTTGCACTATAAGTGTAAAGGGAAATAAATGAAATGATCTCTTACTGATCAAAAATGTTCTTTATTTGATCAAAAGAAACTATAGTAAATTTATTTCTGTTTAAGTGAAATTAAGTCCTTGGCACTGCTGTCAGCCTTTTCCTTAAATTCACTTGATACCATGAATTTAAGATATAGCGCAATCAGCACAAACAGGGCTCCGTTTAAATAGTAAACTGTACTGAAATTAAACACAGTTACAATGATACCACCTAAGACAGGTCCTATGGCACCACCGGTCATTTGAGCAGAGAACATCAGACCAAAGCTGACACCTCTTGCCTCTGATGGAGTTAATAAAACCAGAATTGAGTTTAAACTTGGATAAATGCCAGAGAAGCATAAACCGCAGATAAACTGCATTAAACCAAAATAAAAGATATCATCGGGTATTCCCTGAATTGCCATAAGAATACCGGCACTTGCAAAGGCAAGAATTACAGCATTTAAAAATCCTTTTCTCTGGCCGAATTTTCCCCACAATGGTGCTGCCAAGGCACCTGCTATACCACCGAGGGAAATAATAAAACCAGAAAGAAAAACAGCATTTTCTCCGTTTTTAGACAGATGTTCAACATATAAAGCCACGATTGGCTGAACCATTAACAGTACAAGCTGAGTTAAAAGTACTGCCAAGAGCACAGGAATAATTCTGCAGTTTTTTAAGATCCACAGATAACTTAAAGCTGATTTGTCATTCTTCTTTTCATCTTTTTGAGATTTCTTTGGTTCTTTTATATAGAAAATGGTGACAAGGCTAATGGTAGAGAGTACTGCTCCTGCTATAAAGAAGGAATTTCTCATACCAAAGTTTAGTGCGAGAATACCACCAAGCAGTGGTCCTAGGATACCACCACAGATGTTGGCACTTTGCATAAATCCAATACTTATGCCAAGTCTGCTTTTGGGTACATAACTTGATAACATTACAAGACAGGCTGGCCAGAGACCTGCTGCTATTCCCTGAAAGGCTCGTACTAAAAAGAGTTCAAAAGGGCTTTGGACTATACCGCCTAAAAAGTAGGTAATTGTAAGAAGAACAGATGATCTTATCATCATATGCTTTTTGCCCATTCTGTCGGCAAGTTTTCCCCACAGTGGAGACACAAAAGCGCTGATTGCAAAGGTAACAGCATATGTTATTGAAGACCAGAATGCGACATCCTCATTCTGGGCATTAAGATCTGTTCTGATATATAGAGGCAGAAACGGCATAAGCATAGTGTAGCTTGCACTCATCATCAGAGCAAAGCTTACCAAAATTGCCAGCAGAATTTTCCAGTTCATAAAATAACGCCTCTATGCAGATATTATATTCCTCTTAATTCTTTTCTCAATAAGATCTGAGAAAACAAAAAGAGCAGCCTAAGCTGCTCTTTTGGAAAAGAAAGCTAATTATTCATCACTCTGTGATGGCTTTTCCTTGATCATGGTCTTCAAGAACTTGTTTAAAGGACCTGCAAGTTTCTCATTTCTCATTGCGTATTCAATGAATGTCTGAATGTAGCCTAACTTGTTACCGCAGTCATGTGATCTGCCGATAATGTTGTAAGCTTCCATATTGAACTCGTCCATTAAGATTTTAATGGTATCGGTTAACTGGAATTCACCACCTGCACCTAAAGGAGTCTTCTTGAATAAGCTCCAGATTTCAGCAGGGAGAATATAACGACCTACAACAGAGTAGTCTGAAGGAGCATCTTCTGGTGATGGCTTTTCAACCATACCCTTAATTACAGCACTGCCACCTTCTTCAAGTTCAACACCGTCAATATTAACTACACCATATGAGCTTACCTGATTGTGAGGTACTTTCTCAACCATAATCTGTCCACAGCCGTTTTCCTTGTAACGTGCAATCATAGCTGCAAGGTTGTCTTTTGAATGGTCTGACAGGAAGTTGTCGATAATTACATCTGGGAGGATAACTGCAAATGGGTGATCACCAACGATAGGATAAGCACATGCAATAGCATGAGCAAGACCCTTTGATTCGCCCTGTCTTACAGAGAGAATTGAAACATCATCAGGAATAATGCCCTGAACTTCAGCTAAAAGCTGTCTCTTAACACGCTTTTCAAGCTGGGCTTCAAGCTCGAATGAAGTATCAAAATGGTTTTCAATTGCACTTTTTGAAGAATGAGTTACAAGCACGATGTTCTTGATACCTGCTTCAATAGCCTCTGATACAACATACTGAATTAAAGGCTTGTCAACGATAGGCATCATTTCCTTTGGAATTGCCTTGGTTGCAGGTAATAATCTTGTACCTAAGCCTGCAACAGGTATTACTGCGTACTTAATTGTTCCAATGTGACTGGTCATAACATACACCTTATTTTGTTGATTTAATGAATTATTATTTTTTATCCTGATTTATCTCATTAAAAGCTTCTGGATATTTTCTTATGAGTATAAAACCGCAAATTACTGCAAAAAAAGCGTTCAAGATCGGATTTCCGAAAGCTTTGTAATCTACCCACCATTCTAGAGCTTCATCTTCCGAAATATCTAACAAAAATGGGAGATAGAAAGCAATAATTATATTGATTATAGAAGCAAAAACGAAAAATACCATCCACATTCTGGCAAAAGTTCTAAAAGCCTCATCTGGAAGTTTTATCTGATCTCCTAAGAAATACTTAAATGGCAGTTTTTTAAACACTTCCTGTGAAATGAACAGGGAAGATGCGAGAATGAGATTTATAACAGTAACTTTCCATTTAATGATATCTGGATCATTGAGAAGTACTGTTGGAACACCAAAAAGTATCACAGCTGCCAGCATGAATATCTGAATTTTTGAGATGTGCTTTGTTAAAATGTACTCAAGTGCTGAACAGATGATGCATGCACCAACAATTACTGCAGTTGCCATAACAAGATTGTTAGTTAACTTGAATGCTGCAAAAAAAACGATGGCAGGTAAGAACTGAATTACTTTAACGAGCATGGATTATTATTCCTGATTTAATGGATCTTCACTGATACGGATATTGATAGTACTCTCTTCAAGTTTGTCTGAACTGTCTTTGATATCAGTTTGAGTGGTCTGCCTTTTTTGAGCTGCAGGCTGTTTATCATTAGTGTCAGCAGTTTCTTCTTTGAGCTTTGAAATAATTTCATGACTTACAATGTCATTGTTTTTAAGCTCAGGCTTTTCAAGTCGCTGGTAATAAATACCCTGATTATCTGCTTTAATAACCTTGATTTCTTCATCAAGGAAACGAATAATTTTTCCTAAATTGAGATCATATGTAAGACTTGGTTTACTCATACTTTCGCAGTCATTAACCGCAAATCGCAGGGTATTGCCGAATCTGCCGTAATAAACCAGAGATGGAGTGCAAAGACCCTCATAAGTGGTACTTTTTTTAGTGATGGTATAGCTGATTGATGATTCTTCTGCACAGGACTCAATATGCAGCTTGCTTAAAATGCAAAGGGTCTTTGGGCTATCCTTTCTTACTAGAAGGTATTTGATTGGATCACAGAAGATGCAGCTTGATACGTTGCTTCCAATTGAATTGTGAATTGAGAAATATACTCTGTCCGGATAGCTTTCTATACCTTCATATTCGCCTTCAGGGATAGTAATTGCACCTGAATGTGCGGTAAATGGCACTATCAGGAAATTATTAAAACAAGTCTTGTCAGCAACCTTTAAAGGGGAACCGACAGCTGCAAACGCAGTTTCATCTGTGCTTGGTCTGAAAGCTGTTGTGCACACACCTGTTCTTATCTGTGCTGAAGCTTGAGCCGAACAAAAAAGTGCAAATGTAAAATTTAATAATACGTATAATTTCTTCATAAGAAAATTATAACAGAGAAAATAAAAAAAACCTTTGATCTATAAAACAAAATCAAAGGTTTTTTGCTGTCTGTTAAAGTATTAGTCTTTGAACACACCGAAGTGATTCATTGAGAATGCAACTCGTTCTTTTACGGATAGACGATGCTTTTTTGTCATAGCTTCAATAAGTCTTAAACGTGGTAATAAACCTGCGTTGTTACAGATTTGAATTGCCATTCCTGGACGGGCATTTAATTCAAGAAGCATAGGTCCTCTGTCTCTATCAAGAACAATATCAGTACCGATATAGCCAAGACCAGACATATCATAGCAGGATGATGCAAGCTCAAGAACTTCCTGCCAGTGAGGAACCTTAAGTAAGGAAAGCTGCTTTTCAGTATCAGGATGAGTCTCAATTGGTTCATTGTGTTGAACTGCTCTTACAGCTCTACCGGTTCTTACGCAGATACCAACACCTACCGCGCCCTGATGGAGATTAGCTTTACCGTCAGATGCCGCAGTTGAAAGACGCATCATACACATCACTGGGAAACCCTGGAACACGATAACGCGGGTATCAGGAACACCATCATAGCTGTAGCCAGAGAAGACATCATCAAAATGAATCAGATCTTCAATCAGGGCAATATCCTGCTTACCGCCTAAAGAGAAGAGTCCTGCAAGAATATTGTTAACATGTCTTCTTAACTCATGCATGGTAATTTCTTGACCAGATGTCTTGATAAAATTACCTGATGTTTCACTTTTGTCTTTGATAACGAGAATACCTTTACCGCCAGAACCGTGAGCAGGCTTAATACAGAATGCAGTATGGGTTCCAATGATATCAAGAATATTGCTTAAATCCTGCTGGTTCTGAACAGATCCGATGAGCACAGGAGTTTTTACATTATTCTCAAGAGCAATTTTTTTAGTTAAAAGCTTGTTATCCACAAGAGGGTATAAACTACGCTTATTGTATTTGCCAATATAGCTTACATTGCGCTGGTTCATTCCCATAATACCGTCACGGTGCATCTCAAATGGAGATGCGTAACGGTCTTTAATTTCGAGAATTTTCTGAATAATACTCATTATTCCTAATCCTTTTTATCAGTTTCCTCAATGCGCTGCTGAGCCTCTTTTTTCCACTTTCTGTAAGTGTTGTGAGGATCTGATTTAATCTCGTTTAATTCTTTTTCAAGACGGATTGATTCATGCTCTTCTTCATCGCCGTTTTTGTAAATCTTAATCTGACTAGCTAAAGGCTTGAAGCGCTTTAATTCTGATAATCTGTAGCCAGTATAGTTACCCATAAGCAGCACCATAGATAACAGGATTAACTGAAGACCTAGGAAGTTGAAGGTTATATGCTGAATTAAAGCACAGCTCATTGAAAGATAGGCACAAACAGCAACGAATAATGAACCGCCGCCCTGCTTTACAACTTCCTTATAACCTTCTTCCTCCCATAAGATTGACATTCTTTCAATAGTCCATGAAAGAATAATCATAGGGAAGAAAGTGATTTTTACGCCTTCTGACAGGCCCATCTTGAAGCTGAAGAATGAGGTAAGACCGATAATGCCGATAACTGTGATAATAACAGCTGAAATTCTTGCAACAAGCAGCAGATTCAGGTGAGACAGCCAGGATCTAACGATCAGACCGACACCAACAATAGATATAAATCCAACCAGACCCAAGACTAAAGAAGTCTGCAGGAACGCCATGGCAATCAGAACCGGCATGAAGGTGCCTGAAGTCTTGATACCAACAATGATTCTTAAGAATACTACGATAAGTACACCAATTGGTAGTAACAGCAGGCTCTTGAACATTGACTGTTCTTCAACAGGAAGAGAATCAAGAGAGAATGAGAACATCTCATCACCTGCAGTAATATTCACATTAGCCTTTCTCTGACCAGCCTCAACAGCTGAAATTGAACTGTTGATGGTAGTGAAGCTTACAATTGCGTTTTTACCGCCGGTTAGATCAAGAAGAGAGTTGCCGTTGTCAGACCATATCATTTGATTCTTGCTTAAACCGGTTTCACCATTATTTGGATCGAAAATGGTGTATTCAGTCTTGTCAAATACTGCAACGTACTGGTTTAACTTCTGATTACGTCTGCCGTCTTCAAGATTTAAAACACTTACGGTTCTTGCGTGAACTTTTCCAAGCTCAAGAATGTGAACTAATAATTCAGGTCGCTTGTAAGTAGAGTTTAATAATGCAGTAGTTTCATTATCCTGATTGAGTTCATGGATAATCTGTGATGCATAAGTATATGGAGTAGAACTTCTTGAAAGTGCTGTGGTTGCAATCTCTCTCATAGCTGTTGCATAAGGTTCAGCCTCAGCGTTTTCAGAAATTGCAGGAACAATCATTGAAGAGCCTTCAGACTCATCTTTTAATATATCCACTCTGTAGTAAAGTGTCTGAACACCTCTTGGATCTCTCTTGGTCCACTGAACGTAGTTTGCTCCGTCCTTCTGGAGGTAGTTTACGCCATAACCAAGGCTTGCTGTATTCTGTTTTAACTGAGTAAATCCAGCCTGTACAGCTGGTAGAGCTAAAAGAACCTCTGTTGCCTGACCACTCTTAGCTTCAAATTCAACTTTAGCCTCAACAGTCCAAATCTCCTTTTGTTCACCTGGAATGAAAGGTACTTCAAAAGTGACTTTCTGATAGGCAACAAGAAGTATGCCTAAGCATAATAAAATTGCTGTTACAAAATAAAACAGACCACGAGAAACCATTTTTTTCCTCTACACTTATAAATTTTTACTTGGATTTTTTATCTGACTTTTTTGATTTTGAATCTTTTTTCTTGTCAGAAACTTGTTCCTTTTCAACTTTTTCAATTTTGTCATCAGTTTTTTCATCAACCTTTGATTCAGGCTTGCTTCCTGCCTCAGACTCAATCTTGTTGCTTACAGAAGGGAGAGACTTGTCAGGATCTGTACCTAATGATTTAACTGAATCCTTTGCCTTAACTGCAATCTGTCCGCCGGCGTTTGCAGCCATTTCTTCGTCATACTTCTTGTTAACATTGATGTTCTTCTTTTTGTTTGCCTTGTACTCATCACGGGCAAGAATTAAAAGTCCGTTTTCATCTGCACGAGGCTGAACGTTGTTTCTTGAAACATCAACTACAGCAATGTCGGTCAGAACGTTTCTGCCAATTAGAAGAGGATAATTTAACTTTTCACGGTTTACCAAAGTAAATTCAGAGGTAGTTGAGTAATCACCAATCTTGATTGACAGTTTTACAGAAGGTCTCAACTGTACTTCATCACGTGAGGACTGTCTGATGTCAATCTGACGGACAAATGGAGCTTCTACATGAATAACTCTGTCATTAGCGACGATATCAAATCTTAAGTATT
>ONCB01000160.1 GCA_900316175.1 uncultured Succinatimonas sp. | reverse complement strand
TCAGATTATTTTCTTTAGTACCTTATATTTTTTTATTCTGTCACTTTAAAACTTCCCAACCGACCCCATATATATAAACAGAAAAGAAATATTTGTGAATGTAGGAGGCTTAAATGCGCTTAGACAGATTTACAGCCAAATTCCAGGAAGCTCTATCCGATGCTCAGTCCCTGGCAGTAGGTCGTGATAATCAGTTCATTGAACCGGCTCATCTGATGTCTGCACTCTTGGGTCAGGAAAACGGTGCGGTCAGACCTTTAATTACTCTTGCCGGCTCTGATGCTCAGGCTATCAAGATTCTGGTAGACAAGGCTATTGAAAAACTCCCTCAGGTAAAGGGATTTGGTGGTGATTTACAGTTATCTCCACAGACAGGCAATCTTCTGAATGTCTGTGATAAGCTTGCACAGAACAATGGTGACAGTTTTATTTCTTCAGAACTCTTTGTAATTGCTGCAATTGATCAGGACGGAGAGTTAAAGGAGATTTTAACTCGCTGCAATCTTACCAAAGACAAGCTTGAAAAGGCTTTAAAAGAAATCAGAGGTGGTCAGAGCGTAAATGATGAGAACGCTGAGAATACCCGTGGAGCCTTAAAGAAATACTGCATTGATTTAACTGAAAGAGCTGAGAAAGGCAAACTTGATCCTGTTATCGGTCGTGATGACGAGATCCGCAGAACCATGCAGGTTTTGCAGCGCAGAACCAAGAACAATCCTGTTCTCATTGGAGAGCCAGGTGTTGGTAAAACTGCCATTGTAGAAGGTCTTGCTCAGCGTATTGTTAAAGGTGAGGTCCCAGAAGGTCTTCGCAACAAGCGCGTGCTCTCTCTTGATTTGGGTGCCTTAATTGCTGGTGCCAAGTATCGCGGTGAGTTTGAGGAGCGATTAAAGGCGGTGTTAAATGATCTTGCAAAAGAAGAAGGCAAAATCATTTTATTCATCGATGAGCTTCATACCATGGTGGGTGCTGGCAAGTCAGAAGGCTCAATGGATGCAGGCAACATGTTAAAGCCAGCTCTTGCAAGAGGCGATCTGCACTGCATGGGTGCCACCACTTTAGATGAATACCGTCAGTACATTGAAAAGGATGCCGCTCTTGAGCGCCGTTTCCAGAAGGTATTTGTAGGTGAGCCTTCTGTTGAGAACACCATTGCGATTTTACGTGGTCTTAAAGAGCGCTATGAAATTCATCACCATGTACAGATAACCGATCCTGCCATTGTTGCGGCTGCAACTTTATCAAACCGCTACATTACTGACAGACAGTTACCTGACAAGGCAATCGATTTAATTGATGAGGCTGCAGCCAGCATCAGACTGCAGATTGATTCAAAGCCAGAACCTTTAGATAAACTCGACCGTCGTCTGATTCAGCTTAAGATGGAGCGTCAGACTGTGGCCAAAGAATCTGATGAGGCAAGTAAAAAGCGTCTTCTTGCCATTGATGAAGAGATTGCAACCTCGGAAAAGGAATATCAGCGTTTAACTGAGATCTGGAAGAATGACAAGATGATCTTGGAAGGCACTCAGTCTTTAAAGGTTAAACTTGATAATGCCCGTCATGAGTTTGATGTTGCCAAGAGAAAGGGTGATTTAAACCGTATGAGTGAACTTCAGTACGGCATCATTCCTTCACTTGAAAAGCAGATCTCATCAGCAGGTGACAGCTCCGCTGCAGTTACAGAGCTTATCCGTAACAAGGTTACCGATGCAGAAATTGCTGAAGTGGTTTCAAAGGCCACAGGAATTCCTGTATCAAAGATGCTTGAAGGTGAAAGAGCCAAGCTCTTAAGAATGGAAGATAGCCTTCACAACCGTGTTATCGGTCAGTCTGAAGCTGTACAGGCAATTTCAAATGCCATAAGAAGATCCAGAGCTGGTCTTTCAGATCCAAACCGACCAATCGGTTCATTCATGTTCCTTGGTCCAACAGGTGTGGGTAAGACTGAGCTTTGCAAGGCATTGGCTGAATTCTTATTTGATACAGAAAAGGCCATGGTTCGTATTGATATGTCTGAATTCATGGAAAAGTATGCGGTATCCCGTCTTGTGGGTGCGCCTCCAGGATATGTAGGCTATGAGCAGGGTGGTTATCTGACCGAGGCTGTAAGACGCAGACCATATTCTGTGATCCTGCTAGATGAGATTGAAAAGGCTCATCCTGATGTATTCAACATTCTGCTGCAGGTTTTAGATGACGGTCGTTTAACTGATGGTCAGGGAAGAACTGTGGACTTTAAGAACACTGTAATCATTATGACCTCAAACCTTGGTTCATCCATGATTCAGGAAGAAAGCGGCAAGTCTGACTACGAGAAGGTAAAGTCAAAGATCCTTGATATCTTAGAGCAGCACTTCAAGCCTGAGTTCTTAAACCGTGTTGATGAGACTGTGGTCTTCCACCCACTCTCACATGAGCATATTAAGAGTATTGCCAAGATTCAGCTTGAGACTTTATCATCACGTCTTAAGGCTTCTGGCTATGACATCAGACTTGGTGACAGCATCTACGAGCGCGTGGCTACTGTAGGCTTTGATCCTGTGTTTGGTGCACGACCATTAAGAAGAGCAATCCAGAGCGAGATAGCCGATCCGTTATCAAAGCTTCTGCTCTCTGGCAAGATCCCAACCTCAAAGTCACTGCTTTTAGAGGTGGACTCAGAAGGAAAGCTCTCCTGCAAAGCCAAAGCGATAACTCAAAAGTAGCTTAAGGCACCATTTTAAGACCTTCAGAGTAAAAAGCTCTGAAGGTCTTTTCTTTTGCTATAATGGAAATGTTCTAAAAAACTTTGTTTTCTTTCAGGAGCCACAATGAAAATATCAATTCTTGCTGCAGGCGCAGTTGTTTTCACCATGCTGCTTACAGGATGCGGAGAAAAAAAGGCTGAGGATACTCCTGAAAAAAGTGCCGAAGTTTTTACAAAGTGCATTTATGAAAATGACACAGACTGTGTGTTTAATCTTTTCAGATTTGAAGGAACTGCTTTAAATCATCCTGAAAAAGCCAAAGATGCAATAAGTGTTCTTGCAAAGGCAGCCTCTGATGAAGCTAAAGCCCATGGCGGACTTAAGAGCGTTAACGTCCTTGCCGCCTCCTACAGTCATGACAGAAACAGAGCTCTTGTACCTGTTGAGGTGGTTTTTGCAAAAGATGACTACAAAACCTCACTTAATCTTAATTTGTCTGCAGGCGATAATGAGGATAAGAACTGGTACGTTCTTTTTGAGTAACAAATACACAAATTTGTTGTAAGAAAACCTCTATTGCAAGGCAGAAAATATCTCTTTGGTATGGAGGTTTTATAATAAATTCTCATCTCTTTATTCCATCCAAATTATAAAATCCCATAAATAAGCCTTTTTATAAATCTTAAATTGTAAAAATTGTTACATGTTCTTGGTTCTCGTCGTTTGTGATGATTAATCTGAGATTAATGGGGAATAAGAATTTCGTTTAAAAAAATATTAAAAGATAATTTATGTTAAATATCAGATAGATATATAAGACAGTAATGACATTAAAAGGTAATTTAGTTAAAAAAAATAAAAAAAGTGAAAAAAATTCTTTACAAAGATTTTGAAACGTCTATAATGCATTTCCGTTGTCACGCAAGACAACACTAACTCAAGCAGGTTAGTAAAAGTTCTTTAAAAACAAGTATGGACAATCTGTGTGGGCCCTCGGAAGAGGGTTT
>ONCB01000107.1 GCA_900316175.1 uncultured Succinatimonas sp. | reverse complement strand
TGCAGTCTCAAGACCTGAGTCCCCTTCAACTGAATGAGTGACCTTAACACCATACAAAGAGCCATCCCCAATGTATGAGACAATCTTGTCATGAAGATAGGCTGAGTTAATTAAAATATCAGTAATTCCTGCTTTTTTAAGCTTTTTAATATGCCATTCAAGCAGTGTTATGTCGCCTACCTTAACAAGTGGCTTAGGAATGGTATCAGTAATCGGACGCAGTCTTTCTCCGCGTCCTGCTGCCAGGATCATAGCCTTCATCAGAATTTTCCTTTTACGTATTTCTCAACAACAGCCTTTAAAGGTAACATACGGCTGTCGCAGTCACACTCGTTTAATACGTAATTTATGACACGAGGCAGATCTTTTAAGTAACCATCCTTGCCATCACGGATAGACAGTCTGCAGAAGATACCCAGCACCTTGACATGACGCTGCAGTGAAGTCAGTAAAAGAGACTTTTTAAAATCTGCATAACTGCCATTTACCACGCCCCTTGAGGTGTAAAGGCAGAAGGCTTTTTCTGTCAGCTCTTCAATAAGCTCTTTATCTAGATTGATATAGCAGTCGTAGACAATTGATGCCAGATCATAGGTTACAGGACCTTTTACCATATCCTGAAAATCTATCATGCACAAAGTATCATCTGCGACCATGAGATTGCGGGAATGATAATCTCTGTGCATTGCAGTCTGACTCTGCAAAAGACAGTTTTGAGCTAAAACTTCATAACACTCATCAAGTCCTTGGCGCTCTTTTGCTGTAAGCTCTACATTCAGTGCCTTTTCAAGCATCCAGGTATCAAAAAGACTTAACTCAAACCTGATGAATTTTTCATCAAATAATGGCAGAGAAAACTCTTTTTCATCAAAGGTTACATCTGTTAACTTGACAAGCTCTTCAACAGCTTTATGGTAGAAAGCCTTCTGACTGTCTCCTGCTGAGGCCTTTGCAAAGGTTACATCACCTAAATCCTCAAGCAGCATAAAGCCCTTCTCAAGGTCAAAGGCAATGATTTTTGGAACTCTGATGGAAGCCTTTTCAAGAGCCTTGTCTATAAAGACAAATTCCCTGTTCTTCTGAGTCTCAGGAGGGGCATCTACAGCAATATATGGAAGGTTTGCCACACGGAAGTAGCGACGGAAGCTGGCGTCGCCATTTAATGACAAAAGCACTATTTCATTATCTGAAATAATGCTTTTTACATATTCAGTAAGTGCTTCTTTTCTAATATCAGTCACGTTTGAACACCAGATCCCATACACCGTGACCTAATTTCTGACCTCTTAATTCAAACTTGGTAAGCGGTCTCCAGTCTGGACGTGGGATGTAGGTGCCGTCAGCTGCGGTATTTGAAAAGCCCTGAGCTCTTGTCATTACCTCAAGCATCTGCACTGCATAGTCTTCCCAGTCGGTAGCCATTCTGAACTGACCGCCCTGCTTGAACAGAGGAGATACAAGCTTCACGAAATCGTCATTGATTAAACGGCGCTTGACGTGACGCTTCTTAGGCCATGGATCAGGGAAAAAGATCTGCAGGATATCAACGCTAGCAGGCTTAAGACATTTTCTTAAAACCTCAAAAGCGTCAAACTGAATGATTCTGACATTGGTAAGCTGATTTTCCTCGATAAGCTTTAAGCATGAGCCCACCCCAGGAGGGTGAACTTCAATACCAAGGTAATTGCCAGAAGGATCTGCCTTTGCCATCTGTACAAAGGAAACTCCCATGCCAAAACCGATTTCAACAACTAAAGGAGCCTCACGGCCAAAAGCTTTGACAGTATCAAGTTCCTCTAAGGAACTTACATCCAGCATATACTTTGGACCTAATTCCTCAATGGCATTAATCTGCCCCTGAGTCATACGGCCGGCACGCACCACGAAGGACTTGATGCGATGCTCCTTTACATCATTTTTCTCTACAGGCATTGCCTTGTCTGTATCACACATGTTTAGATTAACTCTAACTTCTGCATCTCAGACTTGATTTCATCTCTTAAAGCCTGGCTGATTGGAAGAACAGGCAGACGAGCCTCTTCAGAGCACAGACCTAATAAAGATGCTGCATATTTAGCAGGAGCTGGGCTTGGCTCCTTGAACATTAACTTATGAAGCTTCATGAGCTTTAACTGCTCATTGGCTGCCTCTTCCCACTTCTTCTCCAATGTAAGGTTCTGAACCTTTGCCACTAAAGCAGGAGCTACGTTTGCAGTAACAGAGATAACACCAACACCGCCTGCCACGTTAAAGCTTACAGCAGTTGAGTCTTCACCAGATAACCAGATGAATGGCTTGGTAATAAGATTGCGCTCAATCCATGGACGCTCAAGATTACCGGTTGCATCCTTGATTCCGATAACACGCTCAAACTGTGCAATCTTTGCTACAGTTGCTGACTCGATATTTACAACAGTACGACCTGGTACGTTGTAGATAAAGATTGGCAGATCGGTATTGTCATGAACCATCTTGAAGTGAGCATACAGACCATCCTGGTTTGGACGGTTGTAGTAGCCGGCATTGTGCAGAAGAGAATCTGCACCAACGTCCTTGGCACGGTTTGAAAGAGTAATTGCCTCTACAGGATTGTTTGAACCTGCACCAGCCATTACTAATACTCTGCCCTTAGCTGCATCAACTACAGTCTTAACAGCTAAAATGTGCTCATCCTCGGTTAAGGTTGGGCATTCGCCGGTAGTTCCGGTTACAACGATACAGGTAGTGCCGTTGGCAACATGGAATTCAACCATGCGCTCTAAAGCTTCAATATCAACCTTTCCATTTTTAAATGGGGTGATTAAAGCCACCATTGAACCCTGATATTTTTGCATTGTATTCACCTTGTTAACAAAAATACACAAATATAAAAATCTTAGTTACGTCTTAATGTTGGGAATAAGATTACGTCACGGATGGTGTGGCAGTTGGTAAACAGCATTACTGTTCTGTCAATACCGATACCCTCACCTGCGGTTGGAGCAAGACCATACTGCATGGCGTTGATGTAATCCTCATCATAATACATAGCCTCATCGTCGCCGTTCTTCTTGGCTTCAGCCTGCTGACGGAAACGCTCTGCCTGATCATCTGGATCATTCAATTCTGAGAAGCCGTTACCAATCTCTCGACCACCGATAAAGAACTCGAAACGGTCTGTAAACTCAGGATCACCATCAGTTCTTCTTGCAAGAGGTGATACTACAGCTGGATAGCTGGTAATAAAGGTTGGCTGCTGGAGGTTTGCCTCAACAAGCTCATCGAATAATGCGGTAATGTAGTGACCTAAGGTCCAGCCCTTCATAATCTCAATGTGGTGCTTCTTGCACAGCTCACGAGCCTTGTCCTCATCAGCAAGATCTTCCATGGTAATGCCCTTGCCGTACTTAACAATGGACTCTTTCATGGTCAGCTTGTCAAATGGCTTTGAGAAATCGAGATCCAGGCCTTCTTCACCTTCTTTACCATAGTGGATCTTGGTAGTGCCTAAAACCTCTAAAGACATCTGACGGTAGAGATCTTCAGTAAAGTCG
Organism: uncultured Succinatimonas sp.; assembly: GCA_900316175.1. Classification (GTDB taxonomy): domain Bacteria; phylum Pseudomonadota; class Gammaproteobacteria; order Enterobacterales; family Succinivibrionaceae; genus Succinivibrio. Next base: position 3,507 of record ONCB01000107.1, on the reverse strand, counting down.
ATTAAATCGTGGTAATCGTGGTATGCCATATAGAATTCCATCATGGTGAACTCTGGATTATGACGAACATCGATACCTTCGTTACGGAAGTTACGGTTAATCTCATATACACGCTCAAAGCCGCCAACTACGAGACGTTTTAAGTATAACTCAGGAGCAATACGCAGATACATGTCCATATCTAAGGCATTGTGGTGAGTAATAAATGGTTTTGCGTTGGCGCCACCAGGAATTACGTGCATCATTGGAGTTTCAACTTCCATGAATAAATGCTCGTTCATGTATTTACGGATAAATGCGATAACCTTGGTGCGGATCTCGAAGGTTCTTCTGGAATCCTCGTTGGCAATAAGGTCAACATATCTCTGACGGCAGCGGGCTTCCTGATCGGTTAAGCCGTGGAATTTCTCTGGCAGAGGACGCAGAGACTTTACTAATAATCTTAATGCGCTTACGTGAAGTGAAAGCTCACCAGTCTTGGTCTTGAATGCAAAACCGGTAACACCGATGATATCGCCTAAGTCAAGCTTCTTGAAAACGTCCTGATATACGCCTTCAGGAAGATTATCTCTTGCAACATAAATCTGAATGCGGCCGCCCATATCCTGAATGGTTGCAAATGCAGCCTTACCCATAATACGGCGGGTCATTACACGGCCTGCGATGGTATAGGTATTCTTCTCGCTCTCTAAGGTCTCATTGTCCTTATCGATACAGGCTTTGATAATATCAGATGAAAAGGCATCACGACGGAAATCGTTTGGATAAGCCTGTCCTTTTGAACGTAACAGCTCAAGCTTCTCACGACGATCTTTCATGACGTTGTTTAAGTTTTCTGTGCTTACAGTATTTTCTTGTGACATCTTGTTATTTCCTATTATTTAAGCCTATAGGCCTGACTTTAAACTTGCTTCAATAAACTGATCCAGATCGCCGTTCAATACCTTGTTTGTATCTCGGCATTCCACACCGGTACGCAAATCCTTGATTCGGGCATCATCAAGTACATATGATCTGATCTGACTGCCCCATCCGATATCTGACTTGCTGTCCTCAATTTCCTTCTGAGCAGACTGACGCTTTTCAAGTTCAAGGGTATATAACCTTGCACGCAGCTGCTTCATTGCCTGATCGCGGTTCTGGAACTGAGAGCGCTCGTTCTGACAGGACACAACAATACCGGTTGGCACGTGGGTAATACGCACAGCCGACTCAGTCTTGTTAACATGCTGACCACCGGCACCAGATGAACGGTACACGTCAGTCTTTAAATCAGCAGGATTGATCTCAATTTCAATATTGTCATCAATCTCAGGATATACATAGGCTGAGCAGAAAGAAGTATGACGTCTGTTGTTAGAGTCAAAAGGAGACTTTCTTACAAGACGGTGCACACCGGTTTCTGTTCTGAACCAGCCATAGGCATGTTCGCCTTCAAAACGTAAAGTTGCTGACTTGATGCCTGCCACTTCACCTTCAGATAATTCTTCAACAGTCACTGTAAAGCCGTGCTTTTCGCCGAACTTCAGGTACATGCGCATTACCATTTCGGCCCAGTCCTGAGCCTCAGTACCGCCAGAACCAGACTGAATATCCATATAACATGGATCATTGTCATTTGAGCCTGAGAACATTCTTTCAATCTCAAGGTGCTCAAGCTGCTTTTCAAGTTTTTCTGACTCTAAAACGGACTCTGCGATAAGTTCTTCGTCGTTTTCTTCACGAGCCATTTCATCAAGGGCTAAAAGATCTTCTAAGCCCTGATATAAATTCTTAAAATTTTCTACTACCGCTGTAAGGGACTGGCGTTCCTTGCCTAACTCCTGAGCCTTTTTAGGGTCATCCCAGAGTTTTGGATCTTCTAAAAGGCCATTGACCTCTTCTAGTCTCTCCTGCTTTGTCTGCAGGTCAAAGATACCCCCTTAAGGTATCAGCACGCTCAGTTAACTGAGCAACCTTTTCTTTGATGGAAATTGTTTCTAACACGGTAATATCTCTAAATACACAATATAAACTCTGATTATATCAAATAGTGAACAGATTTTTTCACCATAGAGCAATAATACTTGAGCTTTTGTTCCTCAAAATACAAAGAGCCTAAATTTTCTGCTGATTTATTCCTGATGATTATATCTATCCATCTGCTTTATATCATTTTTTAATAATCATACGATTTACCTCTTTCCCGGCTGAAAAAAAGAGTTTTCTGTGAACAAAAATGGTAAGTTAATTCTCTATGAGCACATCTGACATATCATAAGGATTTCCTTTAAGTTGATTGAGCATTTATATGCTAAAATACAGATTATATTCTGTTAGTTTTATTTAAAAGGATTCTCTATGTTACAGGATGATATCGTAGCAACCGTGAAAATGGCTTTAGCTGAAGACTTAGGTGGCGTTCTTGATCCGGCTTTAGATGTAACTTCACAGTTAATTGATGCAGATGAGATTAACGAGGCAACAGTAATCACCCGTGAAGCAGGCGTTTTCTGCGGCAAGGAATGGGTTGAGGAAGTTTACAGACAGTTAGGCGGCAAGGTTGAAATCACCTGGTTTGTTAAGGATGGCAGCAAAATTGAGCCTGGCGAGCAGTTATTCCACTTAAAGGGTAATGCCCGTACTATGCTGACCGCTGAAAGAACCACCTTAAACTTCGTACAGACCCTCTCTGGCGTTGCAACTGAAGTTTCTAAGTATGTTAAGGCTATGGAAGGTACTACCTGCCGTCTTTTAGACACCCGTAAGACTCTTCCTTGCTTAAGAACTGCTTTAAAATATGCTGTTACCTGTGGCGGCGGCAAGAACCACCGTATCGGTTTATTTGATATGTACCTTATCAAGGAAAACCATATCATGGCTTCAGGTGGTATTGCCAAGGCCATTGAAAGAGCCAAGACCAATCATCCTGAGTTAAAGGTTGAAGTTGAAGTTGAGAATTTAGATGAACTTCAGCAGGCTTTAGACGCAAAGGCAGATATCATCATGCTCGATAACTTTGAATACGATATGATGATTCAGGCTGTTGCAATTACCGATCACAAAGCACAGCTTGAGATTTCAGGCAACGTTAACATCAACACCATCGGCAAGTTTGCAGCAACTGGCGTAGACTTCATCTCAGTAGGTGCATTAACCAAGAATGTAACTGCTTTAGATCTTTCAATGCGTTTTGTTAAGAAATAATCAAAAGTCGTTATAAATGAGCTAAAACCTTCAGAAAATACATCTGAAGGTTTATTTTTTTGTAAAGAAGAAATATTTGTTACAGCTTTTGAAATTGAGTAAAAGCCCTAACTACAGGATCTGCATTAAAGACAGCTGCAATTTTAAGTGTCTCTTTCTTTAAAGGCAGGATGTTGCCATAGTCTCTTGCCTTAATCCGAGCTACCGCCTCATCAAGTTTTGCTTTTGCCTCATTCTCGTTATGCGCAAACTTAAGTTCAAATATGATTCTTCTGTTATCTGATTCAATCATTAAATCAGCTCTGCCTTTGGCACTGTGTG
>ONCB01000159.1:3788-7474 GCA_900316175.1 uncultured Succinatimonas sp. | reverse complement strand
GGTCTTAATAATCAAAAATCGTATTTTAAAGAGCAAAAGCAGTGCTAGACCGCTTATATTTAACGTTTTAACTCAATTTTTGAAATGCAAAAGTTGAGTAATTAAGTTTGTTTAAGTTTACTACAATCTGATTTTAAGACTTTCTTTTGACAGAATAGTCAGAGCCTGTCTTGCAGCAATGCCTACAGCTGATTCTACCGACAGGTTATAAAAAGCATATTCGGCAATTTCATCAACCCTGATGGAGTTTCTGATGGCAAAAGCCACAAGCTGAGCTATCTTGTCGCCCATAAAGGCACAGATTTCAGCACCCAGCACAAGATGAGATCTTGTTGATACATATAAAGAAAGGATTCCACCATCCTCTCTTAAGCCTCTGTAGTGCCCCTGAGATAACTTTACTTCTGTTCCGATAAAGGTGTCTCCGGTCTTTGAAGCATAGTTTCTTAATTCATCCATAGTCATGCCAACCGTTGCAAGAACAGGATCGGTAAAGACAATATCAATCTTTACAGGAGGATTTCTCATTGACAGCAGCGGGTAATTTGCAGCATTTATACCTGCACACTTACCTTCTGAAATAGCAAGAGAGGACAGGTGTGTATCATGACAGACATCACCCGCGGCAAAAATATTTGGTACAGAACTCTGCTGAGTGGAGGCATCAACCCTGATGCATCCTGTTCTGGTAAGCTTAACACCTATACTCTGCAGGTTCATACCGCCGATATTTGGTGTTCTGTCCGTTGCAGCCACAACCGACTGCATGTGCAGATAGTTTTCGTAGCCTTTTTCATCAATGTAATAGATTGAATAGCCTTCATCTGACTCTTCTATAGAGGTAATGAATGTATCCACATAAAGATTAAACTTTTCAGACAGGATCTGATGGGCAACCGTAAGAACAGTATCGTTAGTCAGGTTCCACAGTTTTCTCTGACCAAAGACAGCGACATTAACTCCAAGATAGGATAGTGCCTGACCTAACTGCAGACCAATCTTGGAGCTGCCGAAGATAGCAACTGATTTTGGAAGCTCATCCAGTTCAAAAAATTCATTGGTGGTCAGGATCTTTTTAAGTCTTGACTGCTCATAGGTAACAAGTGGTGATGAACCGGTGGCTATTACCGCTGTCTTGAAAGTGATAACGGTATGATCATCAACCTGAGCTGAATTGGATGTTAAAAATCTGGCCCTGCCACGAATTCTTTTAGACTCAGGAATTCTGTACATGAAGGACAATACTTCAGAGGTGGCATGAGCTCTGACAGCTCTTAAAGAACTTAAAACATTAGAGGTATCCGGATTGATATCTGACGGGAACTTGATACCGCTTTGAGAAAGAGTTGAAATTGAATGCAGTGCCTGGCCTGCAGACATTAAAAGGGATAAAGGAAGTTCACCTGAACGCTGAGCTGTAGTGCCTAAAGGTCCGGTATCCACAATAATGCAGTCAGCTCCTGCTGCCACTGCGGATTTGTATGCTTCGATACCGGCTGAACCAGCACCAACAATCAGAGTTTCACACTCCAGTTTTTTAACTTCCATAAATATCTTTGCATTAAATTAAAGAATTTCATAAAAAAGTATAACACAAGCTGAGCATTTATTTGTCAATGTCCTCACATTGGCGCTTACAAAGCTATAATCTTATAAGAATGTTAAAGGAGAATACATGGATTACAATCTACAAAACTATAAAGGTTTTATCTTTGATCTTGACGGAACCTTGATTAACTCAATGCCATTTCATATCAGGGCCTGGCAGCAGGTGGGAAAATCCTATGGTTTTACAGTCAGTGAAGATGACATCAACACCATGACAGGCTCATCTGGCCTTGATATAGCAAAGTATCTTAAAGACAAAGGCAACAACATTCCTGATTTAAAGGAATTTGTATCCAAAAAGATAGCCTTATATCAGAGCAACATCGATAAAATTGAAGTTTTTGAGGATATTAAAGATATCCTTTTAAAAGGCAGAGCAGATAATAAAAAAATTGCCATAGGTACCGGTTCAAGAAACATCAATGCCCGCACCGTACTTGAAAAGAAGGGGCTTTTAAATCTCATTGATGTACTCATTACCGCAGAAGATGTTGTCGTTCACAAACCAGATCCTGAAACCTTTTTAAAGGCTGCAAAGGCATTAAATTTAAGGCCAGATGAATGCATCGTTTTTGAGGATGGTAATCTTGGTGTAAAAGCGGCCTATGCTGGAGGCTTTGACTGTATTGAGGTAAAGGAAAACAAAATAGAGGCTTTTCATAAAGCACGATAAAATAAATCCGGCTTATGCCGGATTTATTTTAATAAGTTGAATCAAGATTGCTAGGAGGCAGGGTCACACCATCATCTGATGTTCTGGTAGGAGTCCTTGCAAACACAGGACGGCTTACACCATGCTCTGAATCCTGAGAGAAATGAGAATTGAATTTCTTTGGAGCGCCTGAGTTTTCTGATTTCTTTACAGTAATGGTTGAAATCTTGTCCTTATAAATCATCTGCTGATGATGCTTTACATCCATAATACTGATAGTAAAAGCATCAAAGGCATTGATAATACCTTCAAACTTCACACCTGCAGATAAAAAGATACATACAGGGGTCTTTGAATCCATTAACCACTTTAATGCCGCATTCTGACCTTTACCCTGAACAAAGGCTGCGACCATACCCTTTTGTCTGTCTTTAGGCTTTCTCTGACGGTTATCTGGGCGTGATGAATTCATTTTGCCACCCTGACGAGCCTGAAAATGACCGTGATTCGAAAAATTTTCCACTTTAAATCTCTATAAATAAAAATAACTTACTTGGTAATAATTTATCACGAAAAGGGAAAATATAAAAATTAAATTGAAAAAAGTGAGAAGTTATATTAAAAAAAAACGACCTGCTCTTGCAGATCGCTTTTACTCTTAAAACCTTTATTAAGATACCGGCTCGTTAATGAAGTTCTTTAAAAGACCTTCAAGACCAAGAACAGATAACGCTTTTATATAATGCCCCATTGATACTGATGGCAGGCCATCCTCAATAGAACTTAAGGTTACACGAGTAGTATCCATCTGAGCAGCCATAGATGTAGCGGTAATTCCCTTCTTAATTCGCGCTGACTTAATAGAACTGCCAAGCTTCTGTAAAACATTTTCTTCGGTAGTTGTAAGTAAAATTCTTTTTTTCATATTAATACTTCATAAAGGCAATTAAAGAAAAAGTTTTTGTAACCGTTTACGTTACATATTGAGTATAGAATAAAGTATAATATAATTCCACTTTTTAGATAGATATATTTTACAAATTTTAATCATTTAATTAACATATTCTTTTATATCAGATACTTCTAATTATACTGATAACCGAGTCATTATCGTTGGTTAACAGATGACAAAAACGTTACACGCACGCAAATTGTTATTATAACGATTTTCCAAATAATAACAATTTGTAAAATAAATATATCGTTGAATATCAATGACAGAATGCAATACTCACATCATTATTGTTTAATAAATATACTTCAATTATGAGTTTTTAGATTTATTGGGAGATTAGATGGTGCCCAGAGACGGAATCGAACCGCCGACACGGGGATTTTCAATCCCCTGCTCTACCGACTGAGCTATCTGGGCATTTGGAGTGATCTTACGATCTTTATATTTCAGATGGTGCCCAGAGACGGAATC
>ONCB01000159.1:0-3733 GCA_900316175.1 uncultured Succinatimonas sp. | reverse complement strand
TATTCAGTCAAGCAATTTTTTGTTTTTTTTGCTAAAAAAACCCAGCATATATTTCAATGCTGGTTTTTTAAGCTTATTTAAGCCTTTTTAGATATATTTTCCATGGCATGCTTTAAACTTCTTGCCTGAACCACAAGGACAAGGATCATTTCTTGCAGTACCCATTTCAACATATTTCTTGGCATCTTCCTTAAGCTTTGCCTCTTCTTCTGAGAGTGCAGGAGCCTGAGCCTTCTTCTCTGCTTCCATCTGCTCAGGAGTTTTAACCTGAATCTGAATACGGCAGAGAATTGAGACAACCTGAAGCTTTAAGTTATCAAGCATCTTCTGGAACAGTTCAAATGACTGTCTCTTGTACTCATGCTTAGGATTCTTCTGAGCATAGCCCTGGAAGCCGATACCCATGCGCATGTAGTCCATTGCAGCTAAATGCTCCTTCCAGAGAGTATCAATGCACTGCAGCATAATCTGCTTTTCAAGATTCTTGCGGTTATCCTCGCCGATAGTCTTACACTTCTTCTCATAAAGTTCGTGACCTAAGGCGATGATCTTATCTCTTAAGGTAGACTCAACGAGCTTGTCGTCATTCTTAATCCATTCTGCGACCGGAGCATCGATAAAGAAGATACCCTTTAAATGTTCCTCAAGACCGGAAACATCCCAGGTCTCAGGGAGTGAATTTGGAGCAACATGCTCTGAAATTACACTGTTGAGAACATCTTCGAAAATGGTATGAATAGTCTCACCTACATCCTCACCATCTAAAAGATCATTACGTGAAGAGTAAATAACCTTACGCTGCTGGTTGGCTACATCATCATACTCAATCAGATTCTTTCTGATATCGAAGTTTCTGGTTTCAACCTTTCGCTGAGCTGATTCAATAGCTCTGGTGATGAACTTGTGTTCAAGAGGCTGACCGTCATTCATACCCATGCGACTCATGAAAGCCTTTAACTTGGCGGTACCAAAGAGCTTCATCAGATTGTCATCCATTGACAGGTAGAATCGTGATGAACCAGGATCACCCTGACGACCGGCACGACCACGCAGCTGATTATCAATGCGGCGTGACTCATGACGCTCAGAACCGATGATGTGAAGACCGCCTGCTGCTAAAACAGCATCATGGCGCTTCTGCCACTCAGCCTTTAACTTATTAACAGCCTCTTCTGTGGCCTTGTCACCTAAAGCATCAATTTCAGCCTTTAAGTTACCACCAAGAATAATATCGGTACCACGACCAGCCATATTGGTTGCAACGGTAACTGTGCCAGGACGACCTGCCTGAGCAACAATCTGAGCTTCCATTTCATGGAACTTGGCATTTAAAACCTGATGAGGGATCTTCTGAGCCTTTAACAGATTAGAAAGCTTCTCTGAATTCTCAACAGAGATAGTACCAACCAAAACAGGTCTGCCTGCAGCTACAGTCTGCTTGATGTCTTCAATAATAGCCTTATATTTATCATCCTCATTGAGGTAGATTAAATCAGCCATATCCTTACGGATCATTGGACGGTTGGTTGGAAGCACGATAGTCTGAAGACCGTAAATCTGCTGGAACTCGTATGCCTCAGTATCAGCAGTACCGGTCATACCGGCAAGCTTCTTATACATACGGAAGTAATTCTGGAAAGTAATAGATGCTAAAGTCTGGTTCTCAGAATGAACTTCAACACCCTCTTTAGCTTCAACAGCCTGGTGTAAGCCATCTGACCAGCGACGGCCTTCCATCTTACGACCGGTGTGCTCATCAATAATGATAACCTCACCGTTCTCAACGACATAATCAACATCACGGGTAAACAGTGTATTAGCCTTTAAGGCTGCCATTACATGATGCAGTAAGGATACATGCTCTGATGAGAAGAGCTTGTCACCATCTTTTAAAAGACCGGCACTGACAAGCGAATTTTCAATCTTAATCTGGCCGCGTTCAGTCAGGTATGCCTGCTTGCTCTTTAAATCAAGAGTATAGTCACCTTCACCGGTATAGGTTTCGGTATCTTCCTTCTCCTGGAAAATAAGAGCAGGAATAAGCTTGTTTACAGCATTATAAAGTTTTGCACTGTTCTCTGCTGCGCCAGAAATAATAAGAGGAGTACGAGCTTCATCAATTAAAACAGAGTCAACCTCGTCCACTAAGGCGTAGTTAAGTTCTCTTTGTACCTTCTGCTCTTTTACATAAGCCATGTTGTCACGAAGGTAATCAAAGCCAAACTCATTGTTGGTACCATAGGTAACATCGCAGGCATAAGCCTCGCGCTTCTGTTCTGGTGACATACCAGGAACATTAACACCTACAGTCATGCCAAGTAAGGTATAAAAAGGTCTTGACCAGTCAGAATCACGCTTTGCAAGGTAGTCGTTTACAGTAACAACGTGAACACCCTTTCCGGTTAAGGCATTGAGGTAACATGGAAGCAAAGCGGTAAGAGTTTTACCTTCACCAGTCTTCATTTCAGCAATACGGTTAGCATTTAAAACCATACCGCCCATTAACTGAACATCAAAAGGTCTTAAACCTAATGATCTTACAGCAGCCTCTCTTGCAACAGCAAAAACTTCAGGAAGAATTGCATCAAGAGATTCTCCATTGTTTACACGCTCTTTGAATTTTAAGGTAAGCTCTTTGAACTCCTCATCTTTAAGTGACTTGTAGTTCTGCTCAAGAGCGTTAATGGAATTAACAATTTTCTGCAGCTTGCGAACAGTTCTCTGATTGGAGCTGCCGATAATGCTGGTAACAATTTTAGTAATGATCATTTTTTAAAATTTAAAAATATGGTTAAAGAATATTCTAGAAATATAATCTGTCAATTATACCTTATTTATACAGGAAAACAGACAACATTAAGATCATATATGGAATAAATGGGGATATTTTTTTTAAATTAAAGAAAAATAGCGAAAAAAAAGAGAAATAAGAGTGCCAGAAATGAAAAAAGAACCGCATTAGCGATTCTTTACAATATTGGAGCGGGAAACGAGGTTCGAACTCGCGACCCTAACCATGGCAAGGTTATGCTCTACCAACTGAGCTATTCCCGCATCCGATGAGACCATTATAGATTACAAACTTATTTTGTCAACACTTTTTTATTAAAAAATTAAAAAAAGAAACAAGTGTAACTTGAATTTTGCTGATTTTCACTATTATTCAAAATGAATTTTATACAACACAATACCATTACAGACATAACACATTAGTTATTTAATTCCTTTATATCGGTAATTCTTCACAATCAATTGTTTAATATTCATAAATTCATAAAAGAATTGTTATTATCAATAACGTATTTAAACGTGGATTAACAAATCACAAACAGTGACTTTTTCTTATTTCTGTTATTTAATTTTTTTAAATAATATACACTACGTAGTGTCTATTATCACATTTTTAAAAATTACTTTTTAACTGATATTAAGTGCTTTTTTTTACTTTATTTAAACGTTTTTATATCAATATTCCTTAATTATTAAATAATTAGAAATATGATAAAAACAGACTCATTATTTCTAACGCAATTGTCCATTCGTCATAAATTTAATATTGTAATAAATGTAACATTTTTACAATTTTTCTTATTACTATAATCAAATTAGCAGAATATATGTAATATAAAAATTTAGTAACTACTCAGAACGGTCGAATACCGAAAAATAGTTTTGAGTATTTTGACTGACTTTTACAGTCAGATTGTTCTTTTAGAATTTACATTGTGAATTG
>ONCB01000108.1 GCA_900316175.1 uncultured Succinatimonas sp. | reverse complement strand
TATAAGAGCCATAAAATTTCCTCTGAAATCCTTGATGAATTGATGCCATGGAATATGGCTTAACAGGAAGGTCAGAAATTTTTATTTCCGACCATTTACGAATTTTCTAAAATATACCTTATTTAGTCAGCTCCTTTATTTTTTGGCAAGAACCTGAATACTTACAATGTTAAAACCAGGAAATAAGTTATTACCTGAGAATTTCTATTCTAAGAAAGGTAGATAGGAACAGATTACTGAAAAGACGATAGCAGGAAGCATATTTGCCACATTAAAACGGAATCTGCTTTCAGTCTCTAAAAGTATCAGGTTTGCTCCAACGCAGAAAATCAGGATTGAACCAACTAAAGAAATGCTGTTAACAGAATTTTCGGTGAGGATTGGTTCAATTACAAAGCCTAAGGCTGTGAATGCACCCTGAAAGATAGCTACAGGAACTGCCGAGAACATACATCCAATTCCCATCGAAGAGGTCATTACAACAATGATTACAAAGTCTAATATGGATTTTGCAATCAGGATACTGTAATCACCGTAAAGACCGTCTCTGATGGCTCCGATAATAGCCATTGCTCCAATACATACGGTTAAAGATGCTGTCACGAAGCCATTTACAAAACCTGCTTCATTTTCATTTCCTGACTTTTTCTTAAGGTAAATACCAAAGTTATTTAAAAGCCTGTCTATGTTAAGGAGTTCTCCTGTAATAGATCCGAGTACCAGAGAAATGATAATAGTAAAAGCACCTTTTGAGACAATTCTTGTTCCATCAACACTTATCATATGTGAAAGAACATCACCGATACTCATGAAAAGCACGCTAAGACCACATGCTATGGTGATGATTGTCTGAAATCTTTTGGAAAGGCCTTTTGCAAAACAAAGACCTAAAAGCCCACCAGCTACAATAGCTGCAAAGTTGATTATTGTTCCAAGTCCCGGCATATTACACCTGAAAAAAAAGCCTCGCACGGCGAGGCTTGTATACAAAGAATATCTTTTAACCGTATGTCTGATCTGTTACCTGATGCTCGGTTACGTCAACTACATCCTTAATCATACCAGGGAAAGCCTGGTTTAACTGAGTCTGGATGCCTTCCTTTAAGGTTAATCCTGCCATTGAGCAGCCAAGACAGCCACCCTGGAACTTGAACTTTGCAATACCGTCATCACCAAGTTCAATTAACTCTACAGAACCGCCGTGACCTGCTAAAGAAGGGCTTACGGTTGAATCAACGAATCTCTTAACACGCTCAAATAAGCTTGCATCAGCAGGAAGATCCTGCTTGTTGAGGTTTGGTGCGTGGAAGGTTAACAGATCTTCACCTTCATCGTTCTTTGATAAATCGATTACAGAGTCATCAAGATACTCAGATACATTTTTATCAATAACGATTTCAAAGCCTTTCATCTGGAAGTGCTCGTCGGCACTGGTAATGTACTCTTTTGGGCAGTAAAGGATGCCGCACTGTACACCAGGAGTACCAACATTGGTAGCAGTAAGACGGATAGCAAGACCTTCCATCTTCTGTTTGGAGATGATCTCCATGAAATAAGCCTGGGCTTTTTCGCTTACATGAATTTTGCTCATAATAACCTTAATTAATTTAATGAAATAATTGAGATAATTTTATATTAATTTGAACTTAATTAAGCAGTTTCTGGTCAAAAAAATAGCAAATATAAAAAAGTTAGTGACTAATGATACTTTATTTCATATTTCTATATGCAATATATGAAATTTTAAGCTATTATTATGCTTGTAACTTTAGAAACCCTGAGTATGACTCAGTTAACAAGTGGAGAAAACAGATGCTTGATTTAGCACAATATGGTATCAGCAACGTTGCTGAAATTGTTCACAATCCATCATATGAGACCCTCTTTGCAGAAGAGACCAAGGCAGAGTTAACCGGCTACGATGTTGGCCAGAACACTGAGATGGATGCTGTAAACGTAATGACTGGTGTTTATACTGGTCGTTCTCCTAAGGATAAGTACATCGTTGATGATGCTACTTCTCACGACACCTTCTGGTGGAATTCAGATTCATTCAAGAACGACAACCACCCAATGTCAACTGACGTTTGGAATCAGTTAAAGGCTAAGGCTGTTAAAGAATTATCAGGCAAGAAGTTATACGTTGTAGATCGCTTCTGTGGTGCTAACGAGGGTACCCGTTTAGCAGTTCGCTTCATCGTTGAAGTAGCATGGCAGGCTCACTTTGTAACCAACATGTTCATCGCTCCAACCGCTGAAGAAGCAGCTAACTTCAAGCCAGACTTCGTTGTTATCAACGCTTCAAAGGCTAAGGTTGAGAACTACAAAGAGTTAGGTTTAAATTCAGAGACCGCTGTAGCATTCAACTTAACCGAGCGTATGCAGGTTATCTTAAACACCTGGTACGGTGGTGAGATGAAGAAGGGTATGTTCTCAATGATGAACTACTACTTACCATTAAAGGGCATCGCTGCAATGCACTGCTCAGCTAACACCGACATGGAAGGCAAGAACACTGCAATCTTCTTCGGTTTATCAGGCACTGGTAAGACCACCTTATCAACCGATCCAAAGCGCTTATTAATCGGTGACGACGAGCACGGTTGGGATGATGACGGCGTATTCAACTTCGAAGGCGGTTGCTATGCTAAGGTTATCAACCTTTCAAAGGAAAACGAGCCAGACATCTGGGCAGCTATCAAGCGCAATGCATTATTAGAGAACGTAACTGTATCTAAGGATGGCAAGATCGATTTCGCTGATAAGTCTGTAACCGAGAACACTCGTGTTTCATACCCAATCAACCACATCACCAACATCGTTAAGCCAATTTCTAAGGGCCCAGCAGCTCAGCGCGTAATCTTCTTATCAGCTGACGCATTCGGTGTATTACCTCCAGTATCAATCCTCGATAAGGGTCAGACTCAGTACTACTTCTTATCAGGCTTCACCGCTAAGTTAGCAGGTACCGAGCGTGGTATTACCGAGCCTACCCCAACCTTCTCATCATGCTTCGGTCAGGCATTCTTATCACTGCCTCCAACCAAGTACGCTGAAGTATTAGTAAGCAGAATGGCTGGCTGGAATGGTACCGGCAAGCGTATCTCAATTAAGGATACCCGTGGTATTATCGATGCAATCTTAGACGGTTCAATCGATAAGGCTGACACCAAGACCATCCCAATGTTCAACTTCAAGACTCCTTTAGCATTACCAGGCGTTGATCCTAAGATCTTAGATCCACGTGATACCTATGCTAATGTAGCTGATTGGGAAGTAAAGGCTAAGGATTTAGCTGGCCGCTTCATCAACAACTTCAAGAAGTTCGAATCATTCAACCCTGATTTAGTTAAGTCAGGCCCACAGTTATAATTTGATTCTTTCAAAATATAACTGATATGACCCGGTGCATTGCACCGGGTTTTTCATTCACAGAGGACAGAAAATATGGGTAAACCATTCATTACCCGCGAAGGTTTTGATTACTTACATAAAGAGCTTGATTATTTATGGGAAGTAAAGCGTCCAGAAATCACTCAGAAGGTAAGCTGGGCTGCTTCCTTAGGTGATCGCTCAGAGAACGCTGATTATCACTATAACAAGCGTTTATTAGCACAGATAGACAGAAGAATACGCTACTTAAGACACTGTCTTGCAGATCTGCAGGTAATTGAATACAACAAGCAGCAGGATGGCAGAGTTTTCTTTGGTGCTTATGTTGAAATTGAGGCTGAAGATGATGGCTCTGTAAAGCAGATCCGCATTGTAGGGGGTGACGAGATCCTTGGCAGAAGCAATTATGTGTCTGTTGATGCCCCAATGGCCAAAGCTCTGCTTGGAAAAGGCGTGGATGACGATGGAGAGGTTGTAACTCCTAATGGCAGACGCACCTGGTATATCAATAAGATTTCCTATGTAAAACCTGAATGGTTTGAAGAACAGGAAGTTGTACAGAATACTCTTTCAAGCAATGATGATGACGAAGTCGTTATTGAAGAAATAAGTGAAGAAGAGCAGAAAAAGATTCAGGAAGAATACATGAAGTCACTGCTCAAGAAATCAAAATAAGAGTATAAGACAGCATTATATGGAGCGTAGACGCTATGAATGAACGTTTACGTTCCTGCCAAGGGATACATTAGGATTGATAGCGTTATAGGTGCTGGCAATTACTTTTGAGCTAAATCCGTTACCTTTTTCTCTCCTGTCGTCTGCTTCTTCTGAATAGGTGGCTCCAAGCACTGCAGAGGCTGCCTCGTGAATAACTCCGATAGAAGTTACATCTTTATCAAGGCTGTTTCCAGATGTGCTTACAGATGTGGATACATGGGCAACAGCTGAGTTACCTTTTACACCCTGGAGTTCATTAACACCTTCAAAATCACCATCTTCAAGAGCTTTTTCTTTGCTTTCTCTTTCTTCGTTTTTAAGTTTGTCTTCCTTATGCTTCTGTTGTTCCCTTTCTGATACAACCTTATTGATCGCATCTGATTGAACGTATAAAGCACTTTGTTCAGGAGCTAACTGTGACTGAGCCTGAGAGAAGGCATTAGAGTTCTTAGACTGAGCGTTCTGATTGATTTGAGGGATAGAATTGCGGGCAATAGCATCTTTACGAGCTTCCTGTGCGCCGATGGCGATGCCCGTATTAACTATAGAGGTCACAGTAGAAGTTGCAATACCCATAGTCAAATGCCATAAAATTGAAGTTAAAGTAATCCCTTACTTCATATATCGGCATTCCTGCAGTAAAACTTTAAAATAAAAATTCTAATTATTTCAAATAGCTAGAATTTAAAAATAAATTAATTACTCTTTTAAACTCATCTGGCTCGCTTAAAAAAGGCATATGAGCACTGTTATGCAGGATTGCTGTGTTGTGGTAAGGGAGATCTACAACACATGAGGCAGATTCGACTTTGACGAGGCGATCTTTAGCTCCGAACAGATGCAGACAAGGGACTTTAACAGAGAAAAGAGCCTCTCTTAAGTCATAGTGTGCCATACACATAAGACCTTTATGAAGTACTTCCATATCTACAGGAAGCATATTTTCATAGGCTTTAATAAAGTTATCACACTGATCTTTTGGTAGGGTGCTGCACTGGGTCTGTTTGATAAAGAAAAGCTTTAATAAACGCTGATTCTTCGGGTTAGAAAAAAGCTGCTGACAGCGCAGAACATACTTATAGTCAAATCCTGGCCAGTTAGGATCGCATGGAAATCTTGGGGTACCACAAACAGAGATAAATCTGTCAATCTTGTGTTCCCTGTCCATGCAGGTAGCTTCGATGCCGGAAAGGGTGCTCAGTGACCAGGAAAGGAGTATTGAGTTATGTGGAATAGTATTTAATATAAGCTGCCCCGTTAACCCTGGATAACCAGCAAACTGCTTTAAATGACGGGATTTGCCGTATCCTGGCATATCTGCAAGCAAAATCCTGTAGTCAGGAAATAGATCTTTAAAACAGAGCATGAAGTTATGATCTGTACCCCATCCATGAGTTACAAATATAGTTCTACCGTCCCTGTTTCCAAGTTCAGTTACGCCAAGTTTTAAATTAGGAGTAACGCGCATAAAAAGTTCTTAGCAGCGCCAATAGGCGCTGCTATCTGAGTAATTAAACGTTCTTCTCTTTGCGGTATGCAATGAGATCTTCGATTGAAAGGCAGGTTAAATCATTCATGAGTGCAAACTGGGTTACACGTGGAAGTTTAGCCATCAAACCATCTGGAGCACATAACTCACAGAGGATACCTGCAGGAGCAAGACCTGCAAGTCTTGCAAGATCAACAGAAGCTTCTGTATGACCATCACGGGTTAATACACCGCCTTTCTTTGCAACTAATGGGAACATATGTCCAGGAGCAGCCAGATCAGAAGGTTTGCCATTAGGGTTGATAACAGCCTTGATAGCCTTTACGCGGTCTGGAGCTGAAACGCCGGTAGTTACACCTTCAGCTGCATCAACAGAGATAGTAAAAGCTGTTCCGTAAGCTGAGGTATTGTTCTGTACCATCATAGGCAGATTCATTCTCTTTGCCTGCTCTTCTTCGATACATACGCATACGATACCTGAGCACTCTCTGATCATGAAAGCCATCTGAGCATCAGTAACAGTTTCTGCTGCATAAATTAAATCGCCTTCGTTTTCGCGATCTTCATTATCAACAACAAGAATACCGCGGCCTTTCTTTAAAGCCTCGATTGCTGCTTCAACTCGTTCAATAGCAGTACTGCCAAAAACTTCTAAAAGGTTATGACTGGACATTTTTACCTCATTAAATATGTGAATTGGTGCGAGCTTTTTCCATGATTTCCTTCATGGTCTTTACAGCTTCTGGAAGACCGGTAAAGATTGCTCGTGCAATAATGCTGTGGCCGATATTCAGCTCATTCATCTGTGGAATGGCTGCAATTGCAGCAACATTATTATAGTTTAAACCGTGTCCTGAATTAACTCCCAGGCCAACGCTGTCAGCATAAGCTGCCATCTCGGTTAAAATCTTGAGTTCTTCGTGCAGTTCTTTTTCGCTGGTTGCGTTTGCATATCTACCTGTGTGGAACTCAACAAATGGGGCACCAGCTTTAACAGCAGCATCTACCTGCTCTTTAACTGGATCGATAAAAAGGGAGCAAACAGTTCCAACATTTGAAAGCTTAGATACTGCGTTTTCAATTTTTGCAAAGTTGCCAACTACATCAAGACCGCCTTCGGTAGTAACCTCTTCACGTCTTTCTGGAACCAGACATGCCTTGTGTGGTGCAAGAGCTACAGCGATTGCTAAAATATCGTCAGCTACTGCCATTTCAAGGTTTAAGGTAGTTTTAACGGTTTCACGAATAATTCTTACATCTCTGTCAGTGATGTGGCGACGATCTTCTCTTAAATGAGTAGTGATGCTGTCGGCACCAGCAAGCTCAGCTATTGAAGCTGCTGTAACAGGATCTGGGTAATTGGTGCCGCGTGCATTTCTTACGGTTGCGACGTGGTCGATATTTACTCCAAGATAAATAGGTTTCATGCTTAAATTCCTTATATAATTTTGAAGATATTATACCTTGATAGAGATCAACTTTTTTAAGTTTTCTGATAAATATTACGTAATTGTGAACATATCTAATCAAATTTAAATAAAACACAGCTTTAAAGCATCTTTCATAATCTTTATTTCGCCAGATTTGACACCATATAATTCAGTTAAATCATTATAAGAGGCACGGATTGTCATTTTCATAGTTCTTATGATTTCTTTTGCCTCATCTAAAGATAATGAGAAGTATTTATGTACTGACAATGCTAAATCAAGACTTTTAATATTGTTGCCGTCTGCAACGCACATATTTAAAAAGTCACCATCTGCACTTGGAACCGGATCGAAAAGGGGACCAAGCTTCCAGCCGTCTTTTTTTAAAATGAAAAAGTATTTTTTTATGTGATCATTACAGTTTCCAATGAGTATGCTGAAAACAATTCTTTTAAAGAGCTGATTGAGATCTTGTTTTGGTTTTGAGCCATGCCTTTTAATGAACGCCGCCAGATCAAGAAAGTCTAAAGGTCTGCTGTTGTCGTCTGTCTTTAACAGCGCTTTTGCTGAAACAATATGGCAAAATCCGCTGTCTGTTCTGTCAAAACGACGAGAAAGTAAAATGGTGTCATCTTCTTCAGTAGATACTATTGTCGATTCAGGTACTTCAATGCCGCAGGCTCTGGCAAGTTCAAGAGCTACAATCTCCCATGCTCTTAAATCGTAGTCATCATAGTTGGAATTGAATTTTGCAATCCACAACGTGTTATCTGGCAAAACCATGTTGATTTTTGGGGTAGTTCCACCAAGTGAGCATGAACAGGAATACAGAAGATTAAAATCCTTCTGATTTCTGAATGGTTCTCCAATTTCAAAATTAAGCGCAAGGCGTCTTAAAATTGATAAATGTTTTGAAGAAGGAATGAAAGCTGGTTCATTTTTAGAAATTGTATAAAATTCACTTTTAAAGCTCATAGCTCCGATGCGTAAATCATTGTGTATCTGCAGGAGCATCTTAACATCTGAGATATTAGGTTGACGCTTTTGTGTGTAACAGTCAATTAGTTCTTTTTTTCTGATGAGTTTTCTTCCCCATGAGTCTGGTAGTGAATCAAAAAAAACAGACTGATAGAAACTGTTTAATTTTACCTGCTCGTATTCGAATAATTTTAGTTCCGGATCGATGGTAAAACGGTATTCATTGTGTTCAAGATACTCTCTTGAGTACTCAAAATAAAAAATGTCCTTTGGGCCATTTTTTTCAATAAATAGTGTCCCAAGGGGTAATTCCTGTTTTGATGAAAATCGTTCAAAAATTCTGATGGAATTTTTGTTAGTCATGATCTTTAAGCGCTCTAGCTCTGCTTCTTAATTTTAAGTCTTGTATTTTTCTGCCAACAAGATCCTCTTTTGCAATTAAAAGCAGATCTGTATCCATCCCGTTTAATGCATTTAATACTGCCGCATAAGTTCCAATCGCAACTGAAGGAGATCCCTTCTCAACTTCGCATAAAGTTGAGCGCGAAATGTCAGCTCTTTGGGCAATTACCTCACAAGATAAATTTCGCCTTAATCGGGCCTGTTTGATTTGTTCTCCCATCGTCTTCAGATTAGAAATGACTTCTGGAAGCAGTGAATTTGCCTTTCTTCCCATAAAAATGCCTATGTTTGTATTTCTACACATTATACATCATCGGTGTATAGAAATAGCTACACAACCTACTTAAAAATTAAAAAAAACATCAAAATATCAATATATTTTCTAAAATTCTGTGAAACTTATCAGGTCAAGTTCAAAAAGTGATTTGTAAATTTTATCTGGATAATATTTCACAAAATCGCGCAAATCTAAAGGAGAAATCCCCATGTTCTTAAGATATGCGCGCACGTCATTTTTGAGATGTGAATTCGATTTTATATCATCGTTTTTGAGCTCATTTATCATGTCAAGAAATTGAAGAACTCTGAAATTTGAGTCATTAATTACGGTTTTTGGCTTTTTAATGTCTATAACAAAATTATCCATTTTTATGACCCTGTGGTCACATGTGGCGGCGTTCGATACAATATAAAAAGTGCTCTTTTCTCTGTTCTGGGTTATAAACGCATTGAAGCTGTTGTATCCGGTTGTCACTCCATTCTTTTTTATATATTTTTTAGTGATTATTTCTTCTGCGCTAATATCATGTGAAACGCCGTCTGTATTGGGGGTATAAAGATAATATACGCCCGTTGAGTAGCGCACCAGAAGTCCTGCATCCGTAAGTTCTTTTATCTTTACTCTAAGAGTAGTTTTGGGCATAGATTCAATTTCAAGTTCTTTTATGAAAATTGGCTCATTATCGGGAAAATTCTCCATAAGATATTTGAGTACTTTGTCCATATTTACGCCTGTAATAAAAATGATAATCTATTCTACATAATTATTATAACTCATTTTATGTGTTCATTTCTTCAATTTTCATAGCATTTTTATGATTAACAGAACAAGGAGATCTTCTCTCTTGTTCTGAGAGTTTAAAATGCGCAGCTTTTATAAAATCTCAAGTCAGAACGTGCGACATCCTTTAACGTCTTTTAATAAATTGACTTGGTCGAGGATGTAAATTTTATTAAGGAGAATTTTTTTTGGCAGACCAATTTGTTTTAATTATTTTTCTTCAGTTGCAGTATATGACAATATAAAAATATTCACATAATCTATAAAATATTTAGACTGATTTCTTAGTAACAGTTATTTTCTTTTAAAAACTAATTATTCAATAAAAGTTTAAAATCTTTTAAGTTGTGATCCGAATTTAGTTCAAAAGCTCATTTTATTAGCTATATTAGAAATTGATTGTTTGACACTTACTTTGTAAAAAGTATTTTATTTTGAATTTACTTGTTTTTTCTCATTAGCTTAATCGCAATGATTAGGTACGTTTGTTTTTTTTGTAAATGGTCAGAAATAAATTCTGGCAAGCATTAACCTGTCAACCTTTACGGTTGATGAGTTCTTTAAAATTTCAATGTGATTGAATTCACAGTA
>ONCB01000109.1 GCA_900316175.1 uncultured Succinatimonas sp. | reverse complement strand
CGGTGCCATAAAAGAAAATCTCACCTTAAAGGACAGAGTTTATGAATGTAAAAACTGCGGTGCAGTAATAGACAGAGATTTAAATGCAGCTGTAAATCTAAAAAATCAGATAAAAGAAAAAATAGGGAGAGCTACTCCCGAATTAACGCCTGTGGAGCTGACGGCACTGCAGGATTGTTTTAACCAGAACAATATTGCAACCAGCAGCGTTGAAACAGGAATTTAGGCAAATCTATTTTTACATATTTATATGTTTTTATAGATTTTATAAGATCTAAAATAGCGGAACCATATCCTGTCATCGTGATTTTTTATAACAGCACCATCTACCCTGCCCTTTTAATGGCACGAGAATATCTTTACAACTTTAAATACAGCACTGATGGTGTCAGCGCCTATACTGTGTTAAAAAGCAGAATTGCAAGGATGGTAACTGCTGCAAATAAAAGAACGTATCTTTTTAATGACTTTGATGAAAAGTCTGTTCTGTGTGCAATTACCTTTGTACTTGCAGTGTATTCATTAGGAGAGCTTTGTCTTTGCTATAACATAAAAACCAAAGATGGTATAAGTTACTCTCCTTTTGTCTCCACCCTTGAGGCTTTTATAAAGAAAACACATGGTAATGCACTTGAGGTTTATAAATGCAACTCTCTTCGTGTTCCTGAAGAGATCTATTCAGCAGGACTCATAGTTGCTGGATCTGCCTTATCAAAACTTCTTTTATCCATAAAAGAAGACAAGTTAAAAGATGCTCTCCTGCCTCTTAAAAGAAAGCAGGTTCTGCATTCTCTGTTGTGTGCAGTACTTTCTAATAAGGAGGGTGAACCTTACTTTTTAGAAAAGGTAAGACCATATTTTAAAGATGAAAACGGTAATGAATTTTTAGCCCCGCAAAACTGGTATGAAATCCCGCGCTTTATTAAGGCTGAGGCTTATTTTCATGAAGAGAGTTTAAACAGGGTTAACATTCAGGAATACAGAAACCTCGAACCATATCCATCTACCTTATATGACAGAAAACTTCTTGGTGGATTTAAAGAGCTTTACAAAATTAAAGAAGAGCTTAATGAACAGAAGATGAAAGCTCAGAAAGATTACACTGAGCTTTTAAGAGCTCAGGAGCAAATAAGAGCAAGCTTTGTAAAACTTCAAAGTCAGGATAAAACACAAATCCTGCAGGGCGGTACAACTGACAGCCTATCATCAACTGTAAATGAGGCAGCACAGAATACTAATGAAACATGCAGTAATATGCAGTCAACACAAAGCAATGGGAAAAACACAAGTTCAGCTAATTCAGAGAACATCAAAGCACGTACTCCTGTAAAAGATTACTACAGCTCATATGAACTTTTATCCATTATTGATGACTACCTTAAACAGGAGAATAAACAGAGTGTTGAAGAGATGTTTCATCCACGCTCAAGAGTCAGGTCCTTTTTAAATAAAGGATCATGTACTGATTTTAACCGTCGTCTTGCCTCAATCATAAGACAGAGACTTAACAGCATATTGAGTTTTGTAAGGGAAGGAAATTTAAGCTGCGACTTTAACCTTAAGGATGCCATATATGCTTCAGACAGTGACAGTGATTATGTAAAAGTATTAGGACTTACTCTTTACTCTCTTTTAAAGGACAGTGTTAAGAATAAATGGGCTATCTCCATGATTGAAAAATTTATAAAGGAGAAAACCAAAGAGATTGAGCAATTACAGGATTAAGCCATACAGTTAATCAAAAAAACATCGAATCCTGATAAACGAATTGTCAAAGTTTTTGAGGTGTTGAAGGTCACTGGAAATACTAAAGGTAACGGATTAATCATTTGCCTGGCAGATAAAGTATTTCCTGTGAATGAAGATAACCTGATACTTCCTGCCTCTATGATTTAGCC
This sequence comes from uncultured Succinatimonas sp., assembly GCA_900316175.1. Lineage (GTDB taxonomy): Bacteria > Pseudomonadota > Gammaproteobacteria > Enterobacterales > Succinivibrionaceae > Succinivibrio. The sequence continues at coordinate 4,704 of ONCB01000109.1, read as the reverse complement.
AAAAATATCAGTTCAAAAGGAGGCTTGCAATCAGCAAATCCTCCTTGATGAATAAAAAAACTCCTCTCATCCTAATAATTACGGCTATCCTCTTTTCATCAAATAATGCCTGACTATGAAAATAATCGTTTAAATATTTAAAACCGTAAGGCAAATCTTTAGTCTTACGGTCATAAAGTCAGGCTGATATGAAAACTTTAGTTCATAAGAATATCTAAGGAGATCTTAAGACCTCCTTTGTTTTATCTAGAATCCGATATGGCGCTCTTTGACCTTATCCTCATTCTTCAGTCTGATCTCGTTTTCAAGCTCATCAATCAGCTCTCTGTTGCTAGGCAGATCGTCTGAGTCAAGCAGGAAAACCGCATTGTGGTTGTTCTGCACCACATGGAAGTCACCAGGAGTTAAAAATCTAATCTTACAAAGACGTCTGCGATCTTCATCAGACAGCTCCTGCTTTGTAATTGGCTTTAAAAGCTTATCGTAAAGAGCCACTACCTGCTTTGGTCCGGAATAGTCAAACTCAAGCTTTACAGAGAATCTGCGGCCTACCGCAATATCAAGGTTCTCTCTGAAGTTTGTGGTGCAGACAACCATACCTTTGCAGCGCTCAAGCTGAGTTAAAAACTCGTTGACAAGAGAGTTCTCCCATGAGCGGTTAGAACCTGAGCGAGAGTACAGGAATGAATCTGCCTCATCGATAATCAGCAACTCCTTTTTGTGGTCAAGATTTTCAAAGCAGTCTGCAATTTGCTTTTCAGTCATGCCTACAAAGCAGTTTAAAAGATCGCTTGCGCGTTTGAAGATGCACTTGCGACCAAGCTTGTCGGCAATATAGCGGGCAAGCTCTGACTTGCCGGTGCCGGGTGCTCCGTAAAAAAGCATTGCACCGCAGCCGGCCTTGATAGAGCCTTTTGGTGTGCTCTTAAGATAGGTATCAAGACGCTTTGCTCTTGTCATAAACTTATCAAAGTCATCCTTAAAGCTTACACCTTCAGTGGTATAGTCAGGATTTGAGATCTTTTGATTTTCAGAGTGCTTATTATCAGCTCTCTTTGAAATCGCCTCACGCAGCTTTTTAAGTTCCACACCACCATTTCTTAAGGAGTCATAGGCCTCAAGCTGAGATATCAGCATTTCCTTAAAATCCTTTTTACCAGAGCAAAGACTCTTTGCAATGCCGATAGACTGACTGATAACAGACACAGGATAACGCTCAAAATCGCGGTTTAATTTTGTTACATCGCGCTTTGACAGCAGATCGGATGCCCCTGCCTTTTGCAGACATCTAAGCCAGATATTGCGCTGCTGCTTTTCGTCAAGGTATGAAAAGTAGACACTGAAATCAAAGCGGCGAAGCACAGCATCATTGAGGTGATTTATTTCATTTGAGATCCACACAATATTGGCAGTAGTTCCTTCTAAAAAGGAGTTAAGCCAGGCTTTGTCCTTTACTCTTGAGCCACCCATAGAGCTAGTTGACAGCAGACGTTCGGCCTCATCAACTAAAATCAGGACATTATCAAGGCGCTTTGCGATCTGAACACAGGCAAAAAGACTTGCTCTGCGATCAGAGTCATCATCAGTTAAACCGCTTGTTACAGAAAAAACGCTGACCTTGTGTTTTGATGCCAGGGCGTAGACAAGTGAAGTCTTGCCGGTGCCGGGAGCACCATATAAGAGAACATTGGCAGCACTGCTTTTTTTAGAGCATAAAAGTGATTCGAGCATCTGCATCTGAGACTTCTCAAGAGTAAACTCATCAAGATCAAGAATGTCTCCTTTGTATGTGTCTGAATACCACTTAAGAGGAGAGTCCTTAACAGCATAGTCCAGTACGCCAAATACTTTTTTTGATGGATGAGCCAGGCTTGGAACACTAAAGCTGTTAGTGATGCTGAGGCTGCCGGATGAAAGACGGGAATTTTCTTCATCGCACAAGCCATAAGTATAAAGAGTCATACCTGTATCACGCAGCTTATCTACATCAGTATTCCACATATAGCTGAGAGTATCTATGTTTTCATCTCTCTCAAAATCAAAGTCAGCTGAATCAAAGAGCTCGTAAAAACTCTGACATGATCTTGCGATATAAAAATTGGTTAAGTACTTAACCTCATCATCAGACAGGTGCAGTTCTTTTTTTAAGATCTGAGCTCCCTGATGTACATAGCATTTAACCTTGCAGTTTGCCTTTGCAACAGCCTTAAACTCCTTTATACACATCTCGCAGATCATAGTGTAAAAAACCGAAGAGTCATTAACATCATCCTCAAGGCAGGAAATTTTTGACATGACAGCATCAAACTTTTTTAGCTTGGCAAATTTTGGTAAAGCCTTAACCCACTTTTCACTGTCATCATCACTTAAAAGCTGCAGATTCAGGCACCCTTTTGCAAGAGATATCAGTAAATTTACTGCAAAGTTATCTGACATGGATATGGATGAGGTAAATTTTATAAAATCGTAATAAGTACGGCGAGTGCACAAAGATACAACATCATTAAGTCGAATAATCCAGGAAGCGATAACGCCATTTACATATTTTTTGACAAGATCTTTTTCTGAACGGATTGCTGCGGTCTTTGCTTCATTTGCTTTGTTTGCTGATACTGACATATGGTCACCTCAATGTTATTTTCTGAACATACAGAAATTATAAAAAATCAAAATTCCATAATCTGATATGCAAATGCAGATAATATGTAATATCTCTATCTGGACAGAACAAAATTATTTTACTTTTATTTCCTATAGTTAAATTCTGTCAATTTAATAATTATTTGAAATATCAAAGAGGAAGCTTTTTTTGATATAAATCACAACGAAAAATGAAAAACAGACATTCTTGTCAGATATGAAATTTTATGGCGATGCACTATCTGGTATCCGACTTAAAAGGCTGCCTTAAAAAGTGATCTTAAAGTGCTTACTTTGATAAAACAGGCAGACATAAAACTGATACCTTGAAGGCTTAGTGAATACGTTAAATTAGGTCCTGCTACTGAGTTTTTACTCATAATATGAACTTGCGTATGCAGAAAAGATGCAAAATCAAAGTTAATATAATCACTTTGCATCTTTTAAAATTCATTTGGCCGCAGTGTTGACAGAACGTGATCTTAATGCCTTTCTATTTAAAGAGATGAAGCAATTCTTTCTTAGAAGATAAAATTCAAAAACATCCACTAGAATATTCATCCTAATGGATGTACCTCTTTTTAAAGCAACCAGATAAGATATTTAACTCAGACTTATCCATAAAGCTGGACGTACTGGAATGAACCAGTCAACAGAAGGAAACTGATCAAAATTTGTTGTGATCTCATCAGTTTCGTATCCATTGCTGTAATTGCAGATTGTAGCAGCGGCATATTCATCAAAGCTTGGTGATCTTGTCCACCATATTACTGATGGTTTTCCTTCATCTGTTAAATAGTCATTGTGGGTATAACATTTTCCTTTTTCAAGGAGGTACTCTGTTGCTGCCACAGGTGCATGAAAATCATAGAGCTGACCATCTTGTGAAAAGTATTTTACAATCTCATCCTGACTTAAACAGAATACATAGTCCTGTGTATCTGGATTTTCTTTTGGAGCATACTCAAAATTGTCTGTTTCATTCTGAACAAGAGTTGAAAGAACAATGAGTTTTTTCTCTTCATCATTAAAAGCGGCATTTAAAAAATCAGAATTCAGCCACCTGCGAAGTGAACACTGCGCCCAGTTGTATTCACCAAATTTTTCATTGTATTGCTTGAAATCCAGAGCGTATCTGCTTAAAAGAAGAGCCTTGCCGTCTTTAACGTCAAGTACATTCCACTCAATATTATCCATATCGTTATCGTTTTTCTGCATATAACGACCAAACTCGACGATGTCGCCTTCCTTTACATCTTTATTTAGTATACTGACAGTCATTTTTTTCTCCTTATTCTTATCATTGAATAAAATGTGGCGAACTAACTAGTTCGTTCTTCTAAAGGTAAGATTTGAACTTATATAACTGGCAAGTCCATCTCTTATTGTTTAACTTTTAAATTTGGCTGATGTTTTAAGAACCTGCCCCTGGCGCATCAATATTAAAAGGCACTTTTACTACCAGTGAACATCTTTTACAGCATCTTTAAGCTTCTCAAGTTTTGTTTTTATCAGCCTCAATCTGACTTAGCACCTGTTCTTTAAGAGCATCAGGAACATAATCAAGTGCTTTGATGTCTGACTTTACTGCGCAGCTGCAAAGTTTTAAATCCTTAAGATCTTCAGGGACATCTTTTAGAGCATCCCCTCTGACTTTTACAGCTTCGTCATACAGATCATAATCATGAAATTCTTTTGGCACATCAGACAAAGCAGCATACTTTTTACGCACGGCAATTTGACAGATTTCTTTATCCAAAAGGATTGATGGCACTACCCTTAAATCAACATCAAAGCTGTTCCCAATGGAGTCAACTGACTTGTATACGATGTCCTTAGTTAAATATTTAACAGGAATTTTTGAAAGCTTTAAATCATAGTAATAAACAAGCTCTTTTAGATTATCTTCACCAAGCTTTGACACAATGGCATCTATTCTTTCAAGATATTTTTTTGGAATGCCAATATAATCGCAATGACATTTAAAAAAGCTCAAAAGAATACTGTCACTTACATACTCTTCAGGAATTGAGAGCAGAAGCTCTTTAACCTTAGATGCATTTT
>ONCB01000112.1 GCA_900316175.1 uncultured Succinatimonas sp. | reverse complement strand
TTATAGTCACACTAATTTTTAATGAACAATCCACCTGTTAAAAGTGAACTTTATGTAGCCTAGGAAAATGGTAGAATTAACTCAATTCTTACCATTTACCTAATTTTTGAAGCTTTTATTTTTATTTAATGCTGCTTATTTTATCTCATTTAAATCAAGATTTCTTACCACACTTAAACCGCCGTAGGTCTGACACACAGGCATCATTTCAACCTCATTGATATTAAGGTGAGCTGGTGTGTTGACAAGATACATCACCATATTGGCAATATCCTCAGGTTTTATTGACTCAGTACCAATATATACAGATGCTGCTTTAGCATCATCACCTTTAAATCTTACATTTGAAAATTCAGTGTCAGAACAAAGACCAGGTTTGATTACAGACACCTTTAAAGCAGTACCCTGAAGATCGGTTCTTAAGTTTCTGGTAAACTGTTCAACAAAGGCCTTGGTTCCACCATAGACATTACCGCCACGATATGGCCAGGCACCGGCGGTAGATCCTAAATTGATAATATATCCTTTGTTGCGCTTTACCATTCCATCAAGAACAGCTTTAGTTACACATAAAAGACCAGTAATATTGGTATCAACCATTACCTTCCAGTCATCAAGACTGCAGTGCACAGCAGGATCAGTTCCTAAGGCAAGACCTGCATTGTTTATGAGAATATCAATTTCTCTTAATTCCTCAGGAAGAGTGTTCAATGCCTTTGATACAGATGACGCATCAGTAACATCCATAAACACAGGATAAATATTCTCTGGATTTATCTTTGCAAGTTTTTGAAGTTTATCTTCTCTTCTTGCAGCCGCAATTACCTTGAATCCACTTTCTGCAAGAGCTTTTGCAATTTCAAAACCAAAGCCTGCAGAAGCACCGGTGACCAGTGCAGTCTTGTAATTACTCATATTTACCTCTAATAAAAAAATTTATACAAAAGGTATAAAGATATATAAACCTTATAAACAACAAGTTAATTAACTTATATGTTTTATGTATTATATATTTTACACTTGTTTTAGAAAAATTTTATATAACAATAATTTTTGCACATAATGAAAATTAGGTGTTTTTGTCATGTTATTCAAAATAATTTTCTTAAAAATTTAAAAGTTAACAGAATGTGGCTTATATTTAATATATAAGCTGCATATAGGAGTTAACTATGAAAAAATACAATAACATTCTGGTTGTTGCAGAGCCAAAACGCGAAGTTCAGAATGCGCTCATCAGAGCCCTTGATATGACACAGTTTAACCCTAAAGCTACTGTTACCTATCTTAGAATAGTTTATGACTATGAATCTGATATAATGATGTTCAAAGATATTATGAACAAACAGCAGTCAGAAGCTACAGAGGAACTCTATGAAGAAGCCATGCAGAAGATCATTGAAGATTACAGAATGCAGGCAAATTCAGAGACTACTGTGCTTACAAAAATTATAAAGAGCAAGGATATTGCACAAAGCATTGTCAAGGAAATCAACACCGGTAAATATGATCTTGTCATCAAGGCAGCCAATAATCACGGTATTTTAGATTCCATTCTCTTTACCCCAATTGACTGGTATATCTTAAGAAAGTCGATTGTACCGGTAATTATTACCAAAGACTCTGTATGGACTGAGGGTGGCAATATTGTAATCTGTACTGATTTTTCAGCAACAAATCAGGACAATCTGAATCTTTCCATGTTAAGAGAGGCTCAGGTCCTTGCCAAGATCACCAAGTCAACAATTCATCTTGTAAATGCAGCACCAATCTACTTCCCAAGCATTATGCTTGAAGTACCGCAGTATTCACCATCAGAGTACGGAAATCAGGTTTTTGAAAATCATAAAAAGATGCTGCTTGAGTTTGCTGCAAAACACCATATTGCAGAAAAAAACTGCCATATTGAAGAGGGAATGCCAGATGAAGTGATCCCAAAACTCTGTCAGGCTCTTAATGCAAAATATGTATTTATAGGCTCTGCAGGACGCAGTGGCATTATGGCAACTCTCGTTGGAAATACCTGTGAAGAAATTGTCGATGAAATTGATGCAGATCTGTTTGTAATGACTCACAAGTATCTTCAGAACAAGTAAAAACTGCGGATTTTCATCACGATATCCTGCCTGAGTGCAGGATAATTTTTTTGCTTAATATCTGTGCACAATGGCTAAAAAATTACCCAAAAATGCTTTAAAAGGAGCAGATTGTGTGTTTTTTTGATACACATCTCATTAATTATAAGCTTTGAGTTAGAATGTGAACCAAAATTCTTACAGGTTCACAACTACTATGTCTAACGCAATCATTAACGCAGCTACTGTAATTTTGATCTTTTTTATTGGCTACGCATTTAAACAACAGAAACTGACCAATATTGATACTGCCAAGAAAATGTCTGCAGTAGTTATCTATATAACTCTTCCATGCGCTATTTTATCTGGTTCCGCAGGAGCCATTGATATAAATCCAAGCCTGTTTTTTGTCGTTCCGCTGTCATTTCTTATTTCATTTACTCTGCCATTTACAGGTTATCTTTTATACAGAAAAAATCCTGAAAAATGCGTCTTTGTAATGTTAAATTTAGGTGGATTTAATATCGGAAACTTTATTCTGCCATTTATGCAGAATATCTTAACCCCTGAAGGTTTTATTGCGCTGTGTCTCTTTGATCTTATCAATGCATTCTTCTGTTTTGGCGGTGTGTACTGCATGGCATTATGGTTTAACCGCAACGGTTATAACTCTGGAGAGAAGATTAACTTAAAGAAGATCTTTTTGGAGCTGTCCAAATCAGTAACCTCTTTCTGCTGTATTTTATCTGTGGCACTGGCAGCTTTGAGTATTACGCTTCCAGAGTTCCTGCTCCATCCTATCAAGGTTATAGGCGGATCTAACTCTTTTTTATGCATGCTGATCATCGGCATGGCTTTAAACTTCAATGTTAATATTGAAAAGGTTAAAAAGAGTCTTGAGATTATCCTGATCCGTTATGGAATGGCCACTGTATTTGGAGTTGCGGTGTTTATGATGCTCCCATACTCAGCAATGGTAAGACTGATTATTATGGCAATGGTTTTTGCACCAATTACTTCGATAGCGCCGATTACAGCTTTAAGAAGTCTGCCTAAATTTGCAGAGGATTCAGCAAATCTCAATATGGTGTCAATTATAATTTCTGCAGTCATAATCACTCTTATCACAGCCTTCCATCCGGTGCTGCTAAGTTTATAGATTAGATTAAGGCAGACGTGCTTTTACAAAGGCGTATCTCCAGGTTAGTCTTACGCCTTTTTCGTCTTTATATAAAGACTCGTATTCATCAATAAACCGTAATACCTGAGAACGCGTCCAAACAGAATTTGAAAGACCGGTTACTCCAGTCTTTTTAAAGCTTCTTAACATCTCTCGTACGCTTTCAAAGTATTGAATCTCATCTTTTACAATAAGTTCATAATCAAGGCCAGAGCTATTAAGACTCTGTCTTAAGGATTTCTCATCAAGGTATTTCAAACCGACATTCCCAATCCTGCTTATTTCCTGGAAGTTTCCTTCAATGAAGGTTGAAAAGATAAGACTGCCGTCTTTTTTAAGACTGTTTTTAAGATTTAAAAGAACCCCATTTAAATCTTTGAACCACTGGAAACAGGCATTAGAAATAATCAGGGAGAAACGGTTTTTATAGATTTCGGGCAGATTCTCAGCATCAGCCTGCAGACAGGTAATACGATCATCTTCTTTAAATTTCTGCCAGCAGACTTCAAGCATTGAATCTGAAAGATCATTCAGGATTAAAGATAAGAAGGAATGTTTTTTTACAAAAAGCTGGCTCAGCACTCCGGTACCGCAGCCGATTTCAAGAACACTGTCATACTCTCTTTCGTCAATCATACCGTTTAGAGTCTTTGCCATGGCATACTGAACGCAGGCACTGTTTTCATAGGTGCCCGAGGCTTTGGAAAAATGCTCTTTTACTTTCTGCTTGTCTATCTGCATAAATGCCTGAACTTTACTTTACAAGAGACTGCAGGATGTCAAAGGAATAGTGGGCAAAATCACCTGTGATGATGCGGGTGCCGGTTTTCTCAAATGATGCAAGCATACACTTAAGTCCAAAAATCTTATCCTTTGTACCTAACAGAGCCTGATTGTAACAAAAATCAGTGGCCACCTTATTCTTTTTATCTGTATCCTGTGAGATAGAGGCAATAAAATTTAACTCTCTGCGCATGGAATCAACGCTTCTTGATACATTAGAGCTGATATAACTTTCAAAAGCTTCACTGTTTAAACACATGCGTCTGTAGAATTTTAAGACGCTCTTTTCGCTCAAGGCGTCGGTTGTAGCCTGCCACATCTCCATACTGATACCATAATCTGGATTGATACCCTCTATGGTTCCATTAAAGGCTGAAGCATAAGTAATTCTGTCCCTTAACACGGATGAAGACAGTACCATTGGAGCTATCATTACTCCCATTGACCAGGCAATCAGATTGATGCTCCTGTAATTTAAATACTCACTTTCATCAAAATTCAGATCTTCATAGTCATAAACTACAGCAAGATCATTGTGACTTTCTAATGAAAGAAAAGGATTTTCGTCCTGACCGTAACCTGAAAACAGGAGGTTAAGTGTATCAGTGTTATTCTTCCTGACAAAAAACTGCTTCATAACTTATTTCATGAACCTGTCTATAAAATCTCGGATAGTCTCTTTTAGTAATTCTACTTCTCCGTCAGATAATGATGCGGTAAGTGAAAGACGCAGTCTTGCCTGACCTTTTGGCACAGTAGGATGACGAATAGGCATGGCATAAAAGCCCTTTTCCCTGAAATATGCAGAGGCCTCAAGAGCCATTTGATTTTCAAATACAATAAGCGGAATAATCTGAGATTCTGATACATTATGGCAGATACCCTTCTCATCAATCGCATTCTGAATAAATGAGGAGATACTATGCAATCTTTCACGCATCTCATTGTGCTTTTGCATGTACTCAATCATAAAAGCATTGTGAAGAAAAGACAATGGAGCCAGTGCTGTTGAAAATATAAGAGAACGGCAAACATTGATAAGATAATCTCTTGATGTTTCTGAGCAGAGCAGGCAGGCTCCCTGCGATCCTAACCCCTTGCCAAATGTGGTCAGGATAAAATCAACCTCATTTAAATGGCCTGACAGAGCGCATAAGCCAGCACCATTATCATTGAAAAGACAGAATGAATGGGCCTCATCAATATAAAGATAAAGGTTTTTGTATTTCTTTTTCAGCGCACACAGAGCATCAATGGAGCATCTGTCGCCATCCATGGAAAATACAGCTTCAGTCACTACAATGATTGAATCGTACAGATCTTTATTGGATACGATAATTCTTTCTAAATGTTCATAATCATTATGGCGATAACGAAGGCATTTACCCTTTGACAAGGACATGCCGTCAATCATTGATGCATGGGATAGTTTATCTGCCACGATTAGTGTCTTTTCATCTGAAAGTGCTGCAATCACACCAGAGTTTGCAGCAAAACCTGAATTAAAAAACAAAGCTTTTTTATTAAAAAGCTCTTCCATAATCAAAGCTGCTTTGTCATAGGCTTCATGTGCACCGGTTAAAAGAGGGGATCCTGATGAGGACATTCTCAGATCTGAGCTGCTTAAACTGTCAAAAAAGTTTTGGGAGAGCTCTAAATTAGAAGCAAGACCAAGGTAGTCATTAGATGAAAGGTTTACATATTCCTTTGCATCAACAATGATCTTTGAACCATTCTGTCTCTTGCTTGTGACTGTTCGTCTAAGACCTGCCTTAGAGATAGCATTTAAATGAGCAGTCATAGACTCATATAATCCCATTTTACTCACCTTAAAAACATCATGCTAAACATGTATTTTTACTTGAAAAGGAACATAAAAAAATTTCAGGTAAAAATCTATCAATTATAGGTATAAGTAAAGGCTAAATTCAATATCGTCTGATAAGTATTTTCGTCAGACCGATTTAATCAGTTAAATTTATCCATACTGCACCAAAAAACAACAATCATATTTTAAATTTATTGAGCAAAATCAAATTTTAAATTCTAAAAAAATTTTTCAAAAGTTTATAATATGATTAGATAATTTTATTCGGATTTAATGTGTTATGAGTCTTTCAGTTATAGAACCAAAAGCGGTGTGGAAATTTTTTAATGAAATCGTAAAAATTCCACATTACTCAGGTTACGAAGATAAAATCAGAGACTATCTTGTGTCTTTTGCAGAAGATAGAAATTTAAAGTATGAAGTAGACAGCTTTGGTTCAGTTATCATTGATGTTCCAGCTTCAGCCGATCCTGCAGGGACATATGGATATGGTTCCTGTTGTTGAGGATGGTTTTAAACACGACTTTTCTAAAGAACCTGTTGACGCTTATGTAGAAGACGGCTTTGTAAAAGCAAGACACACTACATTAGGTGCCGATAACGGTATCGCTATAGCAATGGCTCTTGCCATCTTTGATGACGCAACCCTCTGCCATGGTCCTTTAAGAGCGATCTTCACTGTTGAAGAAGAAACCACCATGAAAGGAGCGTTAAACCTTGATGCAAAATATTTGCAGGCAGATTATCTTATCAATCTTGATTCTGAGGAAAACGGATATCTGTATGTAAACTGTGCAGGTTCTGCAGATATCAACATCAGCTTTAACGTAAACAGAGTGGAAGTTGAAGACTGCGACAGTTTTACCTTCGAGCTTTCCCATTTTACCGGTGGCCATAGTGGAACAGACATCACTACAGGCAATGCCAACGCCATTAAGGTATTAGCTTCAGTTCTTGATAACCTTTCTGATGATTATGATTTTTTCATTCAGGATATTGATGGCGGATTTGTAAGAAACTCAATTCCAGCCAAGGCCAAGGTAACTGTAAGTGTTCCAAAATGTGACAGTGCTGAGTTTTCAAATGCCTTTACACAGTGCTTTAATGAGCAGAAATCACTGTATGCCGATACCGATAAAAATGCTGAGCTTACAATAGCAAAAGCAGAGTGTAAAGAGGCTTTATCCTACACTCAATCCCTTGATCTTATTCATCTTTTAAGATCACTCCCAAGTGGTGTTGCCAGAATGTCTCCTCGCTACAGGGGAACTGTTGAAACCTCTGTAAACTTAGGTACAGTACGTTGCACCAAAGAGAGCATCAGTATATGCATGTTGCCTCGTTCTCTTAACAAAAATGCTCTTAATGATATGATTAAGACTGTACTGGCACAGTGCTTCCTCTTAGACAACGTAGATGCAGAGGTAGGCAACGAACATGAGCCATGGTCTTCTCCAGACTGCAACAGACTGATTGATGTTCTAAATGATTCTTCTGTTGAGGTTACAGGAAAGCCATTTACCATTACCGCGCTGCACGCAGGTGTAGAATGTGCCTCTTTTGCCAGGGCAAATCCATCACTGCAGCTTGTATCAATCGGACCTGACCTTTTCAATCCACACTCTATTGCCGAGCGTGTAAGCATTGAAGGTACAGCTGAAATTTATGAAATAGTGCGTCGCTCTTTGGCGATTCTTTAAGTAAAGGAAGGATTTATATGCGACAGAACACCACCACTCCACGACAGACACTGCCATTCCAGTGTTTTCATACCTGCACAGCTCCAAGAGTAGAAAGTTCAAATGCAGTTCTGTTTGTACGCGGAGCAAACCATAATCGCTTAAAAATTTCAATTGTGAGCTTCTCTCAGAACGAGGATGTGCCAACTCCAATGACATATGCCGGTTCATATTCTGGTATTCACCGCTTTGAAGCTCCTTTAAAGACAGACAAGAGTCAGAACCTTTTAACCTACTATTTCAAGATTGCGCTTTTATCCAAAGAAGGCAAGGTTGAGGATGTTGTATGGTACAGTTCTCTTGGCATGTCTCGTGAACCACCTTTAATGCAGCACTGCTATTCAATTGAGCTTTTCAATACTCATCCTCAGTGGGCTATTGACTCAATTGTGTACCAGATTTTCCCAGATCGCTTTGCAGCATCTTCAGGTGCATTCCACGTAGACGGCAATACCATTGATGCAGAGGTTCCAACCCATCATAAGGATTTTGAATACATAAATCTTGATGAAATCCACTGTGGTGGTGATCTTGACGGTGTAGCCGCAATGCTCCCATACATCAGAAGCTTAGGATGTGACTCTATCTATCTGACCCCTATTTTCAAGGCACCTTCAGTTCATAAGTTTGATACTGAAGACTACGATATGGTTGATCCTCACTTTGGTGGCAACGGAGCCTTAAAGAGACTGCGTACTGTAGCATTCGGCTATGAAATGCAGATTATTCTGCACGGCACCTTTAACCACACCGGTGATTCACACCCTTGGTTTGACCGTCAGGAAAGAACCGGTAAGGGTGCTCTTCGCCACAAGGATTCACCATTCCGTGATTTCTACACCTTCACCTCAGACGGTGAACCTTATCTGTCAGATGGCAAGCCTTGCTATCCAAAGCTTGATTACTCAACCTACCCTACCCGTTATGCCATTTATGACGGCGAGAACTCCATTGTAAAGAAGTGGCTCAGAGCCCCATACGCAGTTGACGGCTGGGTTATCGATGATGCTTCTCAGATCGGTGATAACGGTACTGCAAGAAACAATATCGAAAGACTGTCTCAGATCTGTGCTGCAGGTCGAGCCAACCACTTAGACTGCCTGATGTTAGGTCAGTTCGGTTCAGATCCACGCTATGCATTAAGCTCTGAAGGAAATGTTGACGGTACCATTAACTATACCGGCTTCTTAAGCCCAATCAGATCATTCTTTGGAGGCATCAACCTTGACGGTGATCCAACACCATATTCAGGTGAAGACTTAAGACGCTGCTGCGAGGAGTTCTCTGTAGGTGTTTCTCAGCAGGTTAAACTGTGTCTTTTAAATCAGCTTGATAACTATGCTCTTCCTCGTTTCTATGACATCATAGGTGGTGACAAGAACCTTTACCTTGCAGCCATGGCATGTCTGTTCACATGGAGAGGAATTCCTTGTCTGTACCAAGGTGATGAGCTTGGCGATGTAATTGACAAATGCGATATCGGTCCACGCGGTTTGATGCCATTTAAGGCAATGCAGAATCATCGTGTAAGTCCAAACTGTCAGGAACTGCAAAATTCTATTGCAGAACTTGCTTCAATCAGACGTTCAAACCCAGCATTCTCACGTGGCTCAATGCTGTTTATCACAGCAGGCGGAGCTCACTTTGGCTATATTCGTCTGTACAATGACAGATTCTCTATCGTACTGTGCAATGCTTCAAAGCAGCAGGTTAAATTTGAACAGGGATCTATGCTCTTCCCGGTGCTTGCAGCCTTATATATGCCAGAAGACTGCGGAACCGATGACAGTGAAGATTCTGGTGAAAGCCTGCTTATTCCATTATCTGGACGCAATGTTCGCAGAATTGATCATGGCGAAGGCTTAGAAGCTTTATATGAAATGCTCTCGCGTGAACACTTTAAGGTCTACAGCTATGGTGCAACCAGAACTTCTCCTGAATTTGAAGAGAAGTGCCTGAAAGAGCTTATCAACGGTAAGAATATTACTATTCCTCCTCGTTCAACCGTAATCATCTGCAACGAGAAGAAATAAGCTGTCTAAATGTAAATGAGGGAGCCTTGTGGCTCCCTTTTTTTAAACTGCATAATTCCCAAAAAAATCACACATTTTTTCCAGGAATGTTTTATGAACAATTACTAATGAATGATCTTAAATACAACGGCTTTCCTGTTGTAATCACCACAAGACATCCATTAACTGTTGATAATATTGATAATATGGTTGACTGCTATTCTTTTAAATTTCTCGATGACAATATAAATGGTAAAGTTCCAGACATATATGTAAGTTTTTATACCAGTGTTAAACTCAAGAAATTACCAAGAGGTTTTACTAGAGGAAATTAACTTTCTACTTAAATCTGTTGAAAGCACATTAAATGTATCATCACGTTTTTTGTGTGCTTTCCACAGATTCTCAAAAGTAACCTTCTAAAAAAGTTAAAGGAAAGTTACAGTCTCTTCTAAAGACTTGCGCTTATCATGATTTGGAAGAGGACCAGTACCTTCAGAGGCGTAACCTAAGTCAAGCAGCATCAGAACAGACTCATTTTCTGGAAGATTTAATGCTTTGGCTACCTTATCTGGATCAAATAAGTTGAGCCAGCAGCTGTCAACACCATTAGCAGCTGCTGCTAAAGTAAGGTGAGTTGCAACAATGGACGCATCCTCAATACCAGAATCTCTCTGTCCGCCTGGATATGTAAACACATTGTTCTTATCAAAGGCAACGACAAGCACCACAGGAGCACCATAACGGCAGGGACAGCATTCATCTATGAGCCTGAGGTGTTCTGCCTTCTGCAACACATATATGTGCTGTTCCTGAAGGTTTTTAGTGACAAAAATCCATAAAAAGACACAAGTAAAAACAGATCATGCCCACTTAGTGAATAGTTAAGTTGCATCCATAAGTTGCCCACCCTTAGATTTTCTTA
>ONCB01000113.1 GCA_900316175.1 uncultured Succinatimonas sp. | reverse complement strand
ATTCCGTAAAGAAATTGATTTTTAAACAACAAATACGGTGCTGGACCGCATCACTAAGCCATTTGTTAGCAAAAATTGAAATGCAAAACTTCAGTTAAAAACTCAATGTTATTAAGCTTATATGATGATTAGAAGCTGGATGTTTTGCCTTTGTAAAATGTCAGCTTTGCGCACATACGAAAAAAATCTTACATAAACTGATATATAGGTCACTTTTTTTAGTATAATTGCGCAAAATTTATTTTTCGGAGGATTCTATGCTACGCATTATGGAAGAGGCACTGACATACGATGACGTTCTGTTAGTACCTGCACATTCAACTGTTTTACCAAATACTGCAGATCTTCGTACCAGACTGACCTCCAATATTCAGTTGAATATTCCAATGATTTCTTCAGCAATGGATACTGTTACAGAGTCTAACCTTGCTATTGCATTAGCTCAGGAAGGCGGTATCGGTTTCATTCACAAGAATATGCCAATCGAGCGTCAGGCTCAGGAAATTGCCAGAGTAAAGCGTTATGAAAACGGTATGGTAACCAAGCCGGTTACTGTTGATCCTGAGGCAACTATTGCTGATGTTCGTATGCTTGCCGCCAAGTTTGGTTTCGGCGGTTTCCCTGTTGTAGACAAGGATAATAATCTTTTAGGTATTATTACCGGCCGTGATACCCGTTTCCTGTCAAACGTAAACACCAAGGTTTACGAGGCCATGACTCCAAAGGAGAGACTTGTTACCGTTCGTGAGAACGAGTCTCGTGAAAATGTTCAGGCTTTAATGCAGAAACACCGCATTGAGAAGG
Organism: uncultured Succinatimonas sp.; assembly: GCA_900316175.1. Lineage (GTDB taxonomy): Bacteria > Pseudomonadota > Gammaproteobacteria > Enterobacterales > Succinivibrionaceae > Succinivibrio. The sequence goes on along the minus strand of ONCB01000113.1, from coordinate 5,525 downwards.
TTCTGGTTGTTGATGATGCTTTCCGCTTAAAGGGTCTTATCACTGTTAAGGATTTCCAGAAGTCTTCAAACAAGCCTAACGCATGTAAGGACGCTTTAGGTCGTCTTCGTGTTGGTGGCGCAATTGGTGCTGGTCCTGGCAATGAGGATAGAGCAAAGGCTCTGGTTGAAGCTGGTGTTGATGTTCTGCTTGTTGACTCTTCACACGGTCATTCACAGGGTGTTTTAGATAGACTTAAGTGGTTAAGAAAAGAATATCCAGAGCTGCCAATTATCGGCGGTAACGTAGCAACTGCAGCTGGTGCTTTAGCTTTAGCTGAGGCGGGTGTAAATGCTGTTAAGGTTGGTATTGGTCCTGGCTCTATCTGTACTACCCGTATTGTTACCGGTTGCGGTGTTCCTCAGATCACTGCAGTTTCTAATGCTGTTGAGGCATTAGAAGGCACCGGCATTACAGTTATTGCTGATGGTGGTATCCGTTACTCAGGCGATATTGCAAAGGCATTAGCAGCAGGCGCAAACTGCGTAATGGTAGGCTCAATGTTCGCTGGTACCGAAGAGGCTCCAGGTGAGATTGAAATCTATCAGGGTCGTTCATTCAAGTCATACCGTGGCATGGGCTCATTAGCTGCCATGTCAAAGGGTTCAGCTGACCGTTACTTCCAGTCAGATAACGCAGCAGACAAGCTTGTACCAGAAGGTATTGAAGGTCGTGTAGCATATAAGGGTATGCTTCGCAACATCATTCATCAGCAGATGGGTGGTCTTCGTTCAGCAATGGGTCTTACTGGCTGTGCAACCATTGATGAGCTTCGTACCAAGGCTCAGTTCGTGCGTATTACTTCTGCTGGTTTCAATGAGTCACATGTTCATGATGTGACCATCACCAAAGAAGCTCCAAACTATCAGAGCCACGTTTAATCCTTTTTTAACTGAATGCACCTTTTCATAAGGTGCATTTGTTGTTTTAACCTGCCAAGAGTTGAAAATATGTCTTCACAGAACATTCATTCTGAAAAGATCTTAATCCTTGATTTCGGTTCACAGGTAACACAGCTTATTGCACGTCGTGTACGTGAAATTGGTGTTTACTGCGAAATCTTCCCATATGATGCAGATCTTAGCTTAATCAAAAACTTCAATGCTCAGGGTATCATTTTATCAGGTGGTCCAGAGTCTACAACTGAAGAAGGTTCTCCTCGTGCCCCTGAATGGGTATTTGAAGCAGGCGTTCCTGTTTTCGGTATCTGCTATGGTCTTCAGACCATGTCTGTTCAGTTAGGTGGTGCCGTTCAGGGCTCATCTAAGAGAGAATACGGTCATGCTACCGTAACCATGAATGGTTCTTGCCCACTCTTTGATGGCTTAACTGATCACGAAGGCGAGCACAAGCTTGATGTTTGGATGTCTCATGGCGATAAGGTTGTTAAGATCCCTGAAGGATTTGAGACTGTAGGTTCAACTGATACCTGTCCTTATGCAGCTATTTATAATGCATCAAAACAGTTCTATGGTGTTCAGTTCCATCCTGAAGTAACTCATTCAAAGCAGGGTGCTGAGATGTTAAAGCGCTTTGTTATTGATGTATGTAAGTTACATGGTCTGTGGTCTCCTAGCGCTATTATTGAAGATGCTGTTCAGCGTATCCGTGAGCAGGTTGGCGATAAGAAGGTTTTATTAGGCCTTTCAGGCGGTGTTGATTCATCAGTTACAGCTCTGCTTTTACAGAAAGCTATCGGCAAGCAGTTAACCTGTGTATTTGTTGATAATGGTTTATTACGTTTAAACGAAGGTGCTCAGGTTGAGGCCATGTTCAAGCCTCTTGATCTGAACTTTGTTTATGCAGATGCATCAGACAGATTCTTAGCTGCTTTAAAGGGTGTTTCAGATCCTGAATTAAAGCGTAAGGCAATTGGTAAGACCTTCATTGATGTTTTCTCTGATGAAGCAAGAAAGCTTCAAGGCGTTGATTTCCTCGCTCAGGGTACGATTTATCCTGATGTTATTGAATCTGCAGCCGCAAAGACCGGTAAAGCCCACGTAATTAAGTCTCACCACAATGTTGGAGGTCTTCCAGAGGACTTAAAGTTCCAGCTCGTTGAGCCATTAAGAGAGCTTTTCAAGGATGAAGTAAGACGTATCGGTGTAGCTTTAGGTCTGCCAGAGGAGATGGTAATGCGCCATCCATTCCCAGGCCCAGGTCTTGGTGTACGTGTATTAGGCGAAGTAAGGAAAGAATATCTTGACCTGTTACGTCAGGCAGATGCAATCTTTATGGAAGAGCTTAACAAGTCTGGCTGGTACCAGAAAGTAAGTCAGGCTTTCACAGTATTCCTTCCTGTAAGAGCTGTTGGTGTTATGGGTGATCACCGCAGTTATGATTATGTTGTTTCTTTACGTGCAGTAAAGACTATCGACTTTATGACTGCAAAGTGGGCTGAACTTCCATATGATCTTTTAGGTCATGTATCAAACCGTATCATTAACGAGATCAACGGTATTTCTCGTGTAGTATACGATATCTCAGGAAAACCACCTGCAACCATCGAGTGGGAATAATCTATATTTTTTGATGCTGAAGTTTTCCTTCAGTACGTTAAATAAAATTAAAAGCCTTCAGTTTATATATGAGCTGAAGGCTTTTATTTTTAATCTGAAGAAAAAAAGTAGAAAAAATTATTGATTAAAAAAAAGCTTAAAACCTATGTGAAGAATAACTTATATAGTGAAAATATGACTCCGATAACTAATATTTGATTATTCAGTGAATTACATATATATATTTAATTATAAAAATATAATATTTGTTATAAATTATGAATATTGTTATATAAATAGTAAAATTATTATATAATGACATTGGTGTCATAAATAATAAAATTATCATATTGTCTTTAAAGGAATTTATAATTTTAATGACACATATTTCATTATCTAAAAAACATGATTAATATCTATATTTTTTTTATAAACTGTTCTGTATAAATATGAATATGTAACTTATAATTCAAAACATAAGGCAAGTGCTGTTTTACACCTTGACAATAATCAAATTTTAAGGAGCGAAACCATGGATGCATTATTAGACGATGCAAAGTTATCATCTGCAGCAAAGGCAACTTATATTTCTCATCTGACTGAAGAAGTTGGCGGTAAGACCATGTCAGCAGGTGCCTTCTCTGTATGGTTCTTTTTGCTGTTTATCTCAACCCTCTCATGCATAATTATCAGAAATGGCATTGCTGAGGATATCTCATACAGCGCTGATGCAGTGACTGTTATTTCCGTAATGATATTTGCGGCAATTGTCCTGTTACATATTTTATTTGCTTCTATCTGCATGGCTAGACGCTTAAATGATATTGGCGTTACCACAGCAAGAAGCTGGTTAATTTTAATTCCTGTAATTGGCTATGTATATTGCTTATACCTCTGCTTTGCTGAGCCACATTACTAAATAAAAGATTCCTGTTTATAAAAACTGATGCGCAACACTCTGCTGTTGCGCATTATTTTTTTTCTGTCGTAAAAATATGAATAACTAGATTACTTAATACAAGTAATGGCATCTAGTATATGCAATATGGATGATTGTTCAGTATTAAGAAGCCATTGGTTATTACTGCAGAAATATAAGAATTCCATTTTGATGCTTTGATAGAGAAGAACGCAGTTGCATAATGCTTGTTGCATTGAAGAACTTTGTAAAATTGCCGATCACAATATGTGTAAAGCAAATAGCTAATGTTGTATGACTTTTAAAATTATAGCTGTACACTTTACATTATTTGCAGATTTATTATTTATTTACTATATTTAGTAACAAAGAGTGTGAATATTAAACAACAACTATAATAAAATATTGTTGAAGTTATAGCAGTTATAATTTTGAGGAAGATGGTAAGTATGAATTTTATAAAACCGGTTCTTGCTGCGACTTTAATATGCTCATGTGCTTGTGCATACTCAGCATGGGTGGTAACTGAGATGAATAATGAGGAAAAGAGTTACACTTTCGAAAACGCTCAGCTCAAAGCCAAGGTAAATGCTGTTAGAGTAATGTCGGCATCCGAAGGTAATGTTTTAGAGGTTGCAACTCAGGCAAGTAACTCCATGGGATGTACTGTTCCAGTTACAATTCAGTCAGTTGCTTTAACAGGTTATTCTTTTGATTGTCCTGATGACAGATTTGTTTATGTATTAAAACAGTCAGACTCAATCAATATGGTGACTGCATATTGCGGATCTCCAGAAAAATGTGAAAAGGCTGCGGAGTTTATCTCTTCTACTTTTAACAATTAGATTCCTTTGTTTTACTTATCTGTAACACAAAAAGAAAGGGCGCTATTTAGCGCCCTTATTCGTAACTAAACCGTTATTACTTGGTTAAGTAGTCGGTTACGTTCTTTTCGATTCTTGAGGATAAATCTTCACCTTCAGCTCTTGCGAACTTCTCTCCGGTGATGTTCTCGTATAACTCAATGTAACGATCTGAAATTGACTTAACGATCTCAGGAGTCATCTCAGGAACCTTCTGACCTGCCTTACCCTGGAAACCGTTATCCATTAACCACTCACGAACAAATTCTTTTGAAAGCTGCTTCTGAGGTTCACCCTTGGCAAAACGCTCTTCATAGCCATCCTTATAGAAGTAACGGCTTGAATCAGGAGTATGGATTTCGTCCATTAAGTAAATTGTGCCGTTGTGTTTACCAAACTCATATTTGGTATCAACAAGGATAAGACCACGCTTTTCAGCAATTTCTGTACCACGCTTGAATAATGCTAAGGTGTACTTCTCTAAAAGAGCATATTCTTCTGGAGTTGCTAAACCCTTGGCAAGAATTTCTTCCTTAGAGATATCTTCATCATGTAAACCTAACTCAGCTTTGGTGGTAGGAGTAATGATTGGCTCTGGGAACTTCTGATTTTCTCTCATGCCTTCAGGGAGCTTAACACCGCAAATCTCACGAACGCCACTCTTATATGCTCTCCAAGAGCTGCCACATAAGTAACCGCGAACGATCATCTCAACAGGGAAGCCTTCGCACATTACACCAACTGTTACCATTGGATCTGGAGTTGCAAGTTTCCAGTTAGGACAAATATCAGTAGTTGCATCAAGAAACTTTGCTGCGATCTGATTTAACATCTGACCCTTGAATGGAATGCCTTCTGGTAATACTACGTCGAAAGCAGAAATTCTGTCAGAAGCTACCATAACCAGTTTTTCATCGTTGATGTTGTATACATCACGTACCTTGCCGTGATAAACACTCTTCTGACCTGGGAAGTTAAAATCTGTTTTTGTTAATGCATTGCTCATGATATTTGATATACCTAAATTAACAGAGAAAAAATGTGCATAAAAATGCACCAGTCTTTGACCCCGAAATTATACACCATTTATATAATTTTTAATATTCAAAACTTAAGTTTCCAACTTTAAAAGTTTAACCAAAAGCTGATTCTAAACGGATCAGTAGCTCTTTAAAAAGACGATCTTGATTTACCTAGTAGGTTGCG
>ONCB01000114.1 GCA_900316175.1 uncultured Succinatimonas sp. | reverse complement strand
TTCTAAAAGAATATCTTTTGTCACATAAGCTTAATGCAGTTTCTTTTCTTGACAGAAAAAAGGTAATAAAGGTAAATCAGGACGATTTCTTAAATCCAAAATCTTTAGTTAATATGAACCAGCATGTGCTGATGTGCCAGACAGGATATCTAACCTTACGCTCAGGTACAGATACATCTCCTGTATTACTGGGTATTCCAAATCAGGAAGTATATAAAGCACTGACAAGACTGCTTGCAATAAATTATTTCAATGATGAAATTGACTTTACCAATGATGAAGGTGAGAACTTCCTTGATATAGGAAGTGCTGAAGATATCATTAGTGTCTTTAACACTGCCTTTAACTCAATTGCCTATGACAACTATCCAGTTGACAGCGAATCATCAGTTGTAAGCCACATTATGCTGTTACTTACCATACCTCTAGTACAGGTGCGTACAGAGGTTCACAGTGCCAAGGGCAGAGCTGACTTAATCATTGAAAGAGCACAAAGACGCATTGTCTTTGAATTTAAATATGCTCAAAACGAGAATGAGGCAAAAGTAAAACTTGATGAGGCGGTAGCTCAGATTAAGGCAAGAGACTATGGCAACATCCTGCCTTTAAAGAAAGAGACACTTAAAATTGCAGCTGTCTTTAATGCCGATCCAGCTGTTCGAGCTTTTACTTTATATCAGCAAATATAATAAAATAGTAATGTTATAAAAAAGACATTACTTGAATTCATCAAATGACCGACAACAACTTCTTAAATCTATTAAAAGAACAGGAAAATTCTGAGCAGAATGAGGACTTCTCTTCTCTTATGGGAGGAGAGATAAAACCCATTGTTCAGGACAAAATTGACAGACAGTCTGAGAGTATTGATAAAAATCTTGCCAAGGTAAGACAAACTGCAGCTACAACTGCCAAAGAGGAAATTACAGATTCAGCCGCCTCTGGTTTTGTGCATATGGTTCAGCCAAATGATGTTTTAGATTACAGAAAACCAGGAGTACAGCCATATGTTATTCAAAAATTAAGACGTGGCGAATATCCTGAAGCTGACTATATTGATCTGCATGGAAAAACCATTGAACAGGCCTATGAAATGGTTATGAAATTTATTGATCATGCAAGACGACATGAATTTCGCTGTATCCTGATAATCCATGGCAAGGGAGAGAGAGCAAATCCAAAAGCTCTAATGAAAAGTCATGTTGCCCACTGGTTAAAACAGATCCCGGATATTCTTGCCTATCACTCAGCTCCTGACTTCAAAGGAGGTACAGGTGCACTGTGCATTATTCTGAAAAAAGGGGATAAAGCTTCTATTGTAAACCGAGAGATCTACGGCAGAAGATAGATAAAACAAAAACGGTAAACCTGACTGTTAAAGAATATAAGTTTACCGTTTATCTTATGTAAGGTTAAAAGGCTACTTTACATCGTAATCTTTTAAAGAAGCTGGAGTTTCACCAAAGTAGCGCTTGAATTCACGGGTGGATAAGTATGAAGAGTTCCTAAAGCAGATTGGCTGTCCTGTGCGTTTTAGTGAAGTTGACATTGACAGCACTCACTTTGGTGAGTTTGCAGATACTGCAATCAAATTTACTGCTGATGAGAATGGCAACCTTCCAGGAAGGCCAGCCTTATCAAGACAGGATATTGTAGATATTTTAACTTCTGCTTTATAAAAGCTTAAGACTAAAACCTTTCAACTAATTCATTTTGAGGTTTAAAGTCAGGATCTTTTATGGTCCTGACTCTTTTTTTCAAATTCAGCATTCTTAAAAACATCTTTTTTCTGACAACAAGTTACAAAATCCATAAAATAATCTTATTTGAAAGATCAATTACGCTCAAATGCAAGATAATGCAGTAAAATCAGAAAAAATCAAAGCAGATAGTGAGTATAAAGATGGAAACTATTGAAAACAAGACTTTTGAAGGTGAAAGACCACTCTTTTATAAAAGAGATTTAACCTTGAGAAATATCGAAATTCTAAATGGCGAATCCGGTATTAAGGAATGCTCAAACATCATCTGCTCAGATTCAGTCTTTAACGGTAAATATCCTTTCTGGCATGTGGATAACTGTAAAATTTCACAGTGTACCTTCAAGGAAGGAGCCAGAGCTGCCATCTGGTATTCAAAAAACCTCAGTATGACTGATACCATGGTCATCGCCCCAAAGATGTTCAGAAAAATGGAAAACTTATGCCTCGATAAGGTTACCTTTACTGATGCCAAAGAGACAATGTGGGACTGTAAAAAGCTGCAGATTCGTAACTGCACAGTTACAAACGGTGACTATATCTTTATGAACAGTACTGATATTGAAGTTGATAACCTGAAACTTCAGGGGAACTACTCTTTTCAAAACTGCAAAAACGTAGTGATAAAAAACTCTGATTTTGATTCAAAGGATGCTTTCTGGGAAGCCCACAATGTAACCGTTGAAAACTCAAGCTTAAACGGTGAGTACCTAGGCTGGCACTCAAAGAATTTAAAACTCATCAACTGCCATATTTCAGGAACACAGCCTCTTTGCTATGCTGAAGATCTTACCCTGATAAACTGCACATTCGAAAAAGACTGTGACCTCTGCTTTGAGTACTCTACAGTAAATGCTGATGTTATCTCAGACATTGTGTCGATTAAAAATCCAATCTCCGGTGAGATCAGAGCAAAATCAGTTGGCAGTATCATCCATGATGAATGTGCAAAGAAACCTGATGACTGCTTAATTACAATTACTGACAAAAAATAGATTTGACAGATCTTATCTGCAAGATCGAACATAAGACTGTAATAGAACAATAAAAATTCAATTAAGACATTAATACTCCTGTAAAGACAGGTTGCGTATGTCAATTCAGGAAATTGGCCATTTTTAGATAAAACTGCTAATGAGTGATTAAATATGTATAAGTACAATTTTGATGAAGTAATCGACAGACACAATACCTTCTCTGATAAATGGGATATTCTAGACGATAAGGATGTGATCCCTTTATGGGTTGCAGACATGGATTTTAAGGCCGCTCCTGCTATCTATGAAGCTGTAAACTTTATGGCATCCCAGGGCGTCTATGGTTACGGCTTTGTACCAGATGCGTACTATGAAGCCATCGTATCCTTCCATAAGCGACACTATAATGAAGATCTGAAAAAAGATTGGATTATTCCTACTCCTGCGGTAGTTCCTGCAATAAGCGCAATACTCCAGGCTATTACCCTGCCAGGAGATGAAGTTATTACTCAGACTCCTGCTTATAACTGCTTTTTCTCATGCATTAAAAACTCTGGATGTGTCCTTGTAGAGAATAAAATCATCTGTAAAGACTCTAAATTTACTTTGGATTTTGAATCACTTGAAGAGCAGCTAAAGTCATCTAAAGCAAGAGTTCTGCTCTTTTGCAATCCTCAAAACCCAACCGGAAGATTATGGACAAAAGAAGAACTTATAAAGGTTCTGGAGCTTTGCAGAAAGCACAATGTCTATGTCATTTCAGATGAGATCCACTGCGACATTCACCCTAATGATTCTGTCTTCACAGCATTTAGAACCTTAGATGAGAGCTTTAACGACAGACTGATAACTGTAAGATCAGGATCAAAGAGCTTTAATATTGCAGGTCTTAAAAATGCATATATAGTCTGCTCAAATGACGAATTAAGAGAAAGAATTGACAGGCAGGTCAACATCAATGAAGTGTGCGATGTTGATCCATTTGGTGTAGCAGCCTTAATTGCAGCGTACACAAAATGCGATGACTGGCTTTATGAATTAAATGACTATATTCAGGAAAACTACAAAATTCTAAAGGATTTCTTTAAAGAAAACTTCCCTGATGTAAAAGTTGCAAAGCTTGAGAGTACTTATTTAGCCTGGGTTGACTGCTCCTGCTTTAAGCTAAGCTCAGACAAACTTAAAGAAAAGCTTTTAAAGGATGCAAAGATCTTTGTAAATTCAGGCAACAGTTATTTAAGCCCTGATGAAGGTTTTATAAGAATCAATTTAGGTTGCACTAAAGCAACATTAAATGAGGCCTTAAGACGCTTTAAAGAAGCAATGAAATAGACCAGAATCAGCTGTTTCTGCACTCTTTAAAAGTGCAGAACAGTTTATAGATCCTCTTTTAACAATCCTTTCTTAACAAGTACAGAGCAGATCTTCTTTAAATTCTCCAGAGGACAGTTAAGCTTTTTGCAAAGCTCTGATAAAGGCACAGTGCCATCAGAATAACTTAAGATGAACATTACCTTGCGGACAAACTGAGGATCACTGTTTATAAGCTCGTTATCTGATGATTTGACACCATCACAGTTAATGGATGGATAAAGATCATAGTCTCCGAGCTTTACCTCGCCATATGGATATATGGTTTTATAGTACTGTTCATCCTCGAGCATCTTTAACAGAGCTTCGATCTTTTGAGCACTGTCAATTACATTATCAATGCCCATCAGCTCTTTGGTATCAAGTGAGGTATGGTACTCTTTATAAGTGCCGTATGTTTTTCTTGATATCTGACTTACAGGGAGGTTAAAACCGCATGAGCAGTACTGTCTCTCATCCGATCCCTCTGCAGGATCAAAGGCTTTAACTCTGAACGGACCGGTCTTTAAAGACTCCTCTTTAAATAAAGCTGATACCTTTAATTCAGATTTTTCCTTGTCTGAAAGATAAGCATTTACCGATCCTGTCAGCACATCAAAAGGAGCTGTAGCAGACTTTGAAAGCTTGATTCTGAGGCACTCCTCTTCTCCGCCCAGACAGGTTAATACAATACCTGCCTTAAGCACATCCAAAAGCTCATTTCCGTACCTTGACAGATAGGCAATAGAGCCTATGGTCTCTGGGTTGATTACAAAGCGATAGGTGTATTTTCTGTGCTTCCAGGCTTTAATTTTCTGATAGAGTATTGCTTGAACTAATGGACCTGACAGTTCATTATTGGCCATGGATGGATGACACAGATAGGTTGAGATGAGGATTTCCTTCTTGCTCTGACCTTCAAGAACAGTCTGACCGGTGACCAGAGCTCCATCAGCAAATCTGCTTTTTATAACCGCATGGTAATTGCCTTCAGGAAGAGACTCGAGCTGTTCTTTACTCATGCAAAAGCCCCAGCGCTCCTTATAGTAGGAGATGGTATAAGGAATTGCTTTTCTGTCAGATGATGAGGTATAGATATGGCTTTTAAGCTCAGATAAAGGCATAACCATATCAACAGGAGCAGAGTAATTTACAACATGCAGATTGCAGTTTTTAATATCAATAACCTTTTTGCCTGATTCATCCTCAATGTAGGCTTCATCAATTTCCCATTCCTTCGGTACAGACCAGTTTAAAACCTTAGTCCCGCTTTTGTATACTTCTGTTTCAAACGGAATATACTCTTTTAAAATCTCAAGGCTGTCTCGATAGCCTTTACCTAAGATACTGCGAAGATGCGGATAAAGTCTGTCAAAGAGAATGGATACATTCTCACTAACTAAGAGATCATTATTTGATAAGGACACAGAATCAGACATAACTATTGGAATTTAAAATAAATACAGAGTGATAAAATCAATTTATACCACTTTGTTTTTATGTCAATCAGATGAATTTTAAAATATGAGGAAAAACGCAAAAGCTTCAGGGCGTACGCATGAATTGTAAGTTCAGATGATACGCCTTGCCTCATTTTTTAATTTTTTGACAAATACTCAATAAGACCATCTACAGCTATAGAGCAATCATCTCTAAGTTTCTTCTGCAGCCTTGGTATTGAGCACCTTTCGCTCTTTTTTGAAAAGCGTGGTTGTACTATCTTCAGCACATTCAACGCTATCTTGTTGAGCAAAATTCTGTTTCTTGCATATTCTCTGCTTTTTACCTGCATCAAATCCTGTCCAAAATCCATATCAAGACACCAATGCAGAGAGTTTTCTATATGCCAATGTTCTCTGATACATCTATAGAGAGTCTTTGCTAAATCAGGAGACTCAGGATTTATTGAGCATAGGTAGTATCTGACTAAAGGCTCTTTTTCAATTCCGTATTTTTTGTCATGACTGAAAGTAGTTGCTCTGACAATACATTCACAATCTTCTTTCCAATCTCCAAGAACTCTTGGTTTTATAAAATCTGCAGGTAGAACATCAACTCTGCGAGTCTCAACTCTTCCATGCTCTAGCTCTGTTTCTGACTCATAACTCTTTAATTCACAGTCATAATCAAGTAGTCTTTCTTTTGTAAGCTCCCCATCACCTAGATGAGACCTTTTTCAAAATCTTGCATAATTACTCCCGTTGAGAAACTTCAGTAAGGAGTAATTTATGAGAAACGATAA
>ONCB01000117.1 GCA_900316175.1 uncultured Succinatimonas sp. | reverse complement strand
AAGCTATGATGAACCTAGGAATACAAGCTTATTTTGAAGTACCTAGAGTCAGGAAATTGCGTCCGTTAAATTTATTTCCATTCTCTACATACTATTCATATACAGAACAGCTAAAAAAGAGTGTGCTGACACCTTTGAAGATTCAGACGATTCAGAACATGACATTAAGAAATGTATTTCAAGCCTGAAGAAGGCTGAAATCTCATGGATTGCTTATCGTGATGCCTTCGCAAAATACATAGAAGCTAACGACAGAAATGAAGATAATGTAGAAATCTTTAAGTTTAACGCCACTCTTGAGCAGGCTGTAAACTTAGGAGAGGTTGAAGAAGGTTCAATGTAAAAGATATGCTGCAGCCTTAGTTACTGGCTGCAGCACTTATAAATTTATTGAAAGAAACTGTATTTACCTTTTCCGTAACCTTTTACAGGTCTGATGATCCTGCTTACAAGCATAAGCTTAATCAGTTCTGAAGCTCTTGATGATTTCAATTATGTAAACCTTTCAATCTCAGTTCTGCCAAAGATCCTGTCGATGCCAAATTCGCTGTACAGCCTTACGATATGCTCTTTTGTTTTTGAATTTATAGAAGACTCAACATTCAATAGTTTTGTCTGAATGTCTGGTTTTTGAGCTTCATTGTCCGGTTTTTGAACTTCAATGTCCGCTTTTTCAGAAAGAACTTTTGCAATTCTCAGAGCTACCTTATCAGCCTCTTCAGTTCTGTCATCAGCATTATTATGAGGCTTAGCATCATAATAATGGTTTAACAGGATTGAGCTTCATCAATAGAAATATCACCTTCAATGTTTCTTATTGCTGTATCAACAAGATATTGAGATGTTTTCAATCCATCCACTGCCTGTAAACCTATAGCTGTATGCCAGAGATAACCTTTGTCTCTTTTTCCTGGTTCACTTTGCTTTATATATTCTTTAAATGGCTCCTTATCCACAAAATCACCTGGTATCCTTAACACACAAACAAGTCTATTAAAACATAATATCCGGCACCGACAGCTGGAAATATGATGTTTTTATCTGAACATGAACAAACAGCCAAAATTTTTCATAAAACCTAACTGATAAGCTCTAAAAGCTCCTCTTCACTAAGTTTCATTGCCTCTGCTGCAACTGAAGATGTACCTTCAAGGAAATCTGCAGCCAGTTCGCGCTTTTTAGCATGCAGTTCAAGGATCTTCTCTTCAAGACTATCCTTTATCACCAGTCTGAATACATTGACTGGTCTGGTCTGACCTATTCTGTAGGCTCTGTCAGTTGCCTGATCTTCTACAGCAGGATTCCACCATGGATCAAGATGAACCACATAGTCGGCACTGGTAAGATTAAGTCCCTGACCTCCGGCTTTCAGACTGATAAGGAACACATCACCTTCTCCATTCTGGAAGTTCTCAATTGCCTGTGCTCTGGCCTTTTCAGGAGTCTGACCATCAAGATACTGATAGGAGATCTGTTTTTTATCCAGAAGATCTCTGATTATAGACAGATATCCTACAAACTGACTGAACACCAGCAGTCTGTGACCACAAGAAAGAGCCTCTTCAAGCAGATCTTCAAAAGCTGATGTCTTAGAACTTGCACCATCCTTTAATTGAGCATCAAGCAGTGAAGGATCACAGCAGAACTGACGCATTCTGGTTAGAGCGGCTAAAATCTGAAGTCTTCTCTGGCCATTCTTATTGACAGGAAGCTTATTCTTCTCAAGCTCTTCAGCAGTACTGCGTCTTAGAGCCTCGTAAAGCTCCTTTTCCTTCTGGCTTGGCTCTACACAGATCACCTGCTCTGTGCGTGGAGGCAGATCATCTAATACGTCGCCTTTGAGTCTGCGTTTAATGAAAGGACTGATGATGAGTTTTAAAATCCTGGCAGTATTTTTACTGTCCTGAATATCAGCAAATTTACTGTGGAATTCCTTTAAGGTTCCTAATAGCCCTGGATTTATGATGTTAAAGATACTCCATAAATCATCAAGATTATTTTCAATAGGTGTACCAGTAAGGGCAACAGCCATCTTTGTCTTCATTGAAGCGGCACTCTTTGCTCTTTGAGTGGATGAATTCTTTAATGCCTGAGCCTCATCATATACGGCCAGCTCAAATTTGACTCTGGATAACAGCTCATTTTCATTTGCAAAAAGTCCGTAGCTTACTATCAGCACGTCTCCCTTTTTAAGTGAACCTATGGTCTGCTCTCTGTTATCTGATTCCTTAAGTCTTAGCACATTTAAAGAAGGAGCAAATCTATTAATCTCCATTTTCCAGTTTGGGCACACTGAAGTAGGAGCAACCACCATTACAGGACCGCGGGAGGCAAGTTTCAGCATCAGCGCGATGGTCTGTACAGTTTTGCCAAGACCCATATCGTCAGCAAGACATGCGCCAACGCCCCACTGTGACAGGCGGTACAGCCAGCTGTAGCCTTCTTCCTGATAGGCACGCAGCTCTGTAGTAAGATTTTTAGGAACCTTAACCTCAAGAGCCATTGCATTTTCTCGTTTTTCAACCAGAGATTTTACCTTTTCACTGGACTGACAGCCAAGGTCGCTTAGAAGATCTTCAAGGGCAGATCCTGCCAGAGGATGTACAGACAAAGCGTCTTTTTTTCCAGAGTGGGTAATTGCTTTGAGTTTTTCAAGCTTTGACTTAAGCTCTGAGGTAATTGATATATAGTTCTCATCATCGATGGCTATAAAATTACCGTGGGAATTGTTAAGAGAATTTAACAGTGACTTCAGGCTCAAATATTTGAGCTCATCAAGCTCAACCTTGCCGTCAACAAGAATATGACTGCCCACAATATCACTTGATATTTTAAACTTTGACGATGACACACGGCTTGCAACATTAAGCTTCTTACCGCCAGACCAGTTTACTGAGCACAGAGAGCTGTTCTCTTTTAGCTGCTCTAAAAGACCTAAAATAGACAGAGTGTCATCTGTAGAGTAGCTAAAGGTGTCATCCTCATCAAGCTCACCGAATTTATCAACAGCCTTTAAAAGCATGTCGATATTGTCTTTTTCTTCCTTAAGATTACGCACTGCAGTAACAGGCTGAAGATCTTCCTTTTGGGTGAAGAGTACATTCTGTTCGCCCCTGCCGGGGAACTTGTACTGGCAGTTCTCATCATCACAGGGCTTGACTCTGATGCTGACAAAAAACATTTTGCCCTGATTTTCAATCAGAACTACAGGTTTTGGATTTGCCTGCACCTTTTGGGATTCAACCTCAGCGTTAATAACAATGTCTTCACTCTGACCTAAAAGCAGGATCTGATCGAGATATTGTTCAGGGAATAACGAACTTCGACCAACTGCTTTAATCAGATCATTATGTTTTGAAGTGTTTTTATACAGGTAAACACGGCCATTTTCATCATCTATGGTGTACCTGAAAGAGGAATTGCCAAATTCGCCATTGTTAATGCTGAGCACCAGATTATCTCTTCTGTGTCTTACGCACAGCTCAACTTTCTTATACTCAAAAGAAACCTTTTTAAATATTGTATCAAGACCTTCAGTCAGATTTTTTTCAGATCCTGTCTTCAGATATGCATAAGGATGATTTATTTCAGCAAGATTTTTGACTATATCTGCACTTTCTGAACTTACAGAATATGATCCTCTATAGTAGTAGTCTCTATCCCTGTTATATGCGCCGGCAACAATGGTGTCCTGAGCCGATATGTAGTCCTTTTTTCCGCGTGAATTAAAAAAATTATTCACATCAAAACCTTTTATTTTCTCAATCTTACCGGTGTCATCATTAAAATCGGCTATGACAGGATATGGACTCTCTGAAGATTTTCTGTCAAACACCCAGATCATGTGTTTTGTTAAATTAGCTTTCTTTTTTGCCCTGCTGGTCTTTTTAGCAGGCTTCTTTTCATCAATTTTAAGAATGCTTTTAAGCCTGTTGAGTTTTTCCTCAAGCTTTTTACTGCTGAGCTTAAATGGAGTTGAAAAATCGTAAAACTCTTCACTTTCAAGCTCTCTTACTGTTTCCCTTTCAGCAAGATATTTGCTGCAGTTGTAAATTCTTCTGGCAAGAGCAGGATATGACAGTTTAAGCTTTGCTATGTCAAACCCTGAGAAAAGCCCCTTTACAATTAAAGGATCATTTGTTTCCTTGGAGATTGCACTGGCGATAATAAGGGTCAAAACAATAGACGGTTCACATTCATTTATTGACTCAATGCTGCTGCCATAACCTTTCAGGGTATGGTTTCCAAAAATATAATCAATGCCGGAAAGGCATTTATCTTCTTTTTCTTTTTTAAGATTTAAAAGATAGTTTATGCATACGGCGGTGGCCGCAATCAGGGGAGACTTGTATAAATTGTCAGAAAAAATCGATGCAATCTGATTATGAGTGTTTTCAATATCAGTATCTGACATCATTTTGCAGAACAGCTGTATTAAGACAAATTCATTTATCTCATCTACTGCCACGCGCTGTGCTTTGAGTTTTTTAATATATGGTCCAAGCTCTTTCTGGCACTGTGTAAACTCGCCTTTAAAGAAATGCTCATAGATTAAAGCAAGATCACCTTTTATGGCAATTCCGGTTCTGTAGTAACTGTCATCTTCATAACGAAGCGGATTATCGACATACTTTAGCATCAGAGCAGAGAGCTTTGATGTCTTGCCCCGGCAGGCAGTCATTGAAGAGAAGCGGCTTAATTTGGCTTTGTTTAAATCGCTTAGATTATTTATAAACTCCTCTTCATCAATCTCATTTAGGTATTCTGAAAGCTTTCTTTCTCCTTGCTGGGAAGTCATCAGAAGAAGTGTCTGCCTGTCATCGAGTTCAAGATTCAGGTACAGCTTCATAAGAATGACTGAGTCAATGACGCCAGAGCATGAGGCTTCACCTTCTATTACATCGGTCTTAAAAAATTCTTCAGAAAAATCGCAAAGCTTTTTAAAGAAATCAGGATCTTCTTTTACAAGCGCAGATCTGATCATATGGGCATATTCTGGTTTTAGGTAAGCTCTGTCAGCTACAGGATCATACCCATTGAAATCTCTGTAATCATCATAGAATTCATCGTCGTCATAATACTCGTCATCATCTTCATCAAAGTATGGTTCTTTACTTTCTTCATATATAAACAGATCTTTGATATTTTGAGGAATATCCTTAAAAAAGGAATAGAAATCGTAACACTCATCGCTATTATGAGAAAACAGCCATGGAGATATAAGCTTATTTTCAAAGCCTTTACAGTCAATATTAAATTTTTCGAATGATTTTTTTAAAAACAGAGTTGTATTCTCACCCACTGTATCAAAAATGAGATTGTCGCAAAATGCGTAAATTCTAAAGCACTCATAAAATACGGATGATGTTTTTTTATCTTTGCTGTAATTCTTTAAAATTGAAATATCAAACATGGCTTGCCTCAGAGTAAAACTATCTTTTGATATTATCTGCCTTATTGAGTATTTAAGCAACGTTAGTTTTTTTAGGACGGAAAGAGAGTAAAAGATTTTGCTTAGGCATTATGAAAATAACTTTCCATTGAGTATTGAGATAATCTGCAGAAGATAACAAAGACTCAAGAAAAAACTATTGGAAGCCGCGTTAAAAAGATGAAGATAAAAGCAATCTCATTATGAAACTAAAGCATCTGAAATTTCCTACATAAGGTCTTGGCCAAGACCATCAACGGCTGAATAAATCAACATGCGTTTTTAAAGAAAGCAAACACTATAGGTTTATACAAAAAAATCTATCCAGGAAACTCAAGTTACAGGATTTCTACCTTATGAAGCGAAGTGTAATATGCCTTTATTTACGTTGAATTAAAAAAGAAAAAACACTAAAATTAAGTAAAAGAAATTGAGGTGTTTAAGATGTCAGAGCAGTTAAAGAGGCTTCCTGTAGGTTGTATTAGTTACGAAGAAATAATCACATCAAACCGCTACTATGTAGATAAAACCTCACTGCTTAAAACTATCTTTAAAGAAGATTCAAGCAAGGTTCTTTTAATCACCAGACCACGCAGATTCGGCAAGACTCTGACTCTTGACATGTTCAAATGCTTTCTTGCCTTATCTTGACATGTTCAAATGCTTTCTTGCCTTAAATCCTCAGAATCCTCAAGACAAATCAAAACAGGAAAGACTGTTTTGCGACAAACAGATTTATAAAGATAAAGACTTCTGTAATGAATTTATGGGAGAGTATCCTGTAATTTCTGTTTCCTTTAAGGATGTGAATGGAGACAGCTTTGATTTTGCTTATTACAAACTTGCTGAAACCATTATCTCTCTTGCAGAAAGCTTTGATTACCTTTTAGAAAGCTCTGTTCTTAATGAAAGAGAAAAAGAAAAGTTTAAAAGACTAATTGATTTCAATCTGATAGAAAATAATTTCAGAAACGAAGGAACTGTTAGTGGAGCTTTAAAGCTTTTAGCAGAGCTCTTATATAAACACCATCAAAAACAGGTCATCCTGCTTATAGACGAGTATGATGTGCCATTATCCAAAGCCTCATCCTATGGCTACTATGAGAAGATGCAGCCACTTGTAAGAGGACTTTTATCAGTTCTCAAGGGCAATGAATCAGTCTTAAAAAAATCAGTAGTGACAGGCTGTTTAAGAGTGGTAAAGGAAAGTATCTTTACTGGTGTAAACAACCTTAAGGAAAACACTATTCTTTCAGATGATGAAAGCCTTGCAAAAGCCATTGGCTTTACATCTGAGGAGACCAAAGATCTTTTAGATTACTATGGACTGTCAGAGCTCCTTGATAAGGTAAAAGAGCATTATGACGGCTATAACCTTGCATCAAATGACATCTACAGTGCCTGGGATGTAATCAAATTTGTATCAGCAGCACTCAATATAGGTGATTTAAATAACCTCACTCCAGAAAACCACTGGGTCAACACCAGCTC
This sequence comes from uncultured Succinatimonas sp., assembly GCA_900316175.1. Lineage (GTDB taxonomy): Bacteria > Pseudomonadota > Gammaproteobacteria > Enterobacterales > Succinivibrionaceae > Succinivibrio. Next base: position 7 of record ONCB01000117.1, on the reverse strand, counting down.
TAATGAC
>ONCB01000118.1 GCA_900316175.1 uncultured Succinatimonas sp. | reverse complement strand
TTTTAAAATTGTTATAAAATACACAAATATTATTGTGTACCCCAAAAAGCTAATACGGGATTTTTACTATGAGTTACATTAAAGAGCATAAAAAATCAGTAATCTTCGGTGTTGTATGTGCACTGTTACTTGCTGCTGGTCTGAAAGGATGCTTATCAGAGGAACGTCCAACCTATATGACCATGTCTGCATTCAAGGGGGATATTGTTAAAAAGGTATATGCAACTGGCACTGTTGCAGGTCAGACTCAGGTTGACGTTGGTGCTCAGGTTTCAGGTCAGATTTTAAAACTTTATGTAAAGACCGGTCAGGATGTAAAGGCTGGTGATTTACTGTGTGAAATTGATCCTAAGATTCAGGAAACCGCACTTCAGACTGCACAGGCATCTGTTGACAGTATTGATAATCAGATCACTGCAAAGAAGGCAGAGCTTAAAAAGCTTTCTTTAGAGTATCAGCGTCAGAAGAATTTAAGAAAACTTGATGCTACTTCAAAGCAGGATGCTGAATTTGCAGAGGCCGAATATGATATTGCCAAAGCATCTTTAGCTGATTTGAACACTCAGCGCAAGAAAGCTCAGCTCTCTGTTGATGATGCTCAGACCAAGCTCTCCTATACACAGATTAGAGCACCAATTGACGGTACTGTGTACGCAACTGTAGTTTCAGAAGGTCAGACTGTTAATGCCAATCAGACTACTCCTACAATCATGCGACTTGCAACTATGGATAAGATGAAGGTTTTAACAGAGATCTCAGAGGCTGACGTTGTAAATGTAGAACCGGGAATGGAGTGTACCTTCACTATTTTAGGCAAACCATTCAGAATTTTCAGGGGAGTTCTTCAGAGCATTGATCCTGCTCCATCTGATTATCAGTCATCAAATAATACCACATCATCGTCTTCAGCAAGTTCAACTCAGGCAATTTACTATAACTCTGAGATTTCAGTGGATAATGAGGACAGAACCTTAAGAATTGACATGACAGCCGATGTTGTCATCAATATTGATGAAAGACATGATGTTCTGTGTCTGCCATTAACTGCAATCAGAACCTTAGAAGATCAGGACGCAACTGTATATGTACTTGATGACGATTCAAAGGTGGTAACCCGTCATATCAAGGTAGGTCTTTCCGATGAGAAAAATGCTGAGGTGATTTCTGGGCTTACACTCGATGACAGAGTAGTGATTGGCGATGATGTTCAGACAGCAGAGTCTGATGCTATGAACAATGATGGATTTGGCAAGCACAGAAGAGGCCCATTCTAATGAGTCAGGTAATTTTAGAACTTAAAGACATAAAAAAGTCTTTTGGTGATAAATCAAACCGCGTTGAGGTGCTGCATGGCATCAATCTTTCGATAAAGAAAGGAGAGCTGGTGGCCATCATAGGTCCTTCTGGCTCTGGTAAATCAACGCTGATGAATATCATTGGTTGTCTTGATACACCAACTGAAGGATCATATCTTGTAGGTGGAAACAACACCTTTAATTTAAAGTCCGATGATCTTGCGACCTTAAGACGAGATTTCTTTGGATTTATCTTTCAGCGCTATCATCTTTTAGGACATTTAAATGCCCAGGAGAATGTACAGGTTCCTGCTGTCTATGCCTGTGAGGATAAAGAGATAAGATCAGAGCGCTCAAAACAGCTTTTATCCAGGTTAGGCCTTGAAGAGAAGCTTTTAAACAGACCAAATCAGCTCTCTGGTGGTCAGCAGCAGCGTGTGTCCATTGCTAGAGCTCTGATGAACGGTGGTCAGATTATTTTAGCCGATGAGCCAACAGGTGCACTTGATTCTAAATCAGGTGCCGAGGTAATGAAGATTTTAACTGAGCTTAATGCTCAGGGACATACTGTAATTTTAGTTACTCATGATCCTAAAATCGCAGCTCATGCCCATCGCGTAATTACCATCATGGACGGTCAGATTCAGTCTGATGTGGAGAATAAAGATATTCCTGATGCAACAGATAAGGTTATTGAAGAGCAAAATGGGAAATTAAATCAGAAACTAAATTCCATGCAGGCTTTCTTTGACCGCTTCTCTGAAGCCTATGTAATGGCTTTAAGAGCAATGGTATCTAATCGCCTGAGAACTCTTCTGACTATGCTTGGCATCATTATCGGTATTATGTCGGTAGTATCTGTAGTGGCCCTGGCACGAGGTGCTTCAGAGAATGTTATGAGCAGAATTTCTTCAATGGGAACAAATACCATTACAGTTATGCCTGGTCTTAACATGGGTGATATGCGCTCTGATAAATTCAGGACATTAAATGAAATGGATCTTGAGGCTTTAAAAGGCATGCCTTTTGTAGATTCAGCTTCACCTACAGTGACAACTTCAGGTCATGTACAGAATGGTAATAAAGATGCCTCTGCATCAATTTATGGCGTGTCTGATGACTATTTTCGCGTTAACGGCATGCATATAGAACAGGGCAGAAAGTTTACCTCTTTTGAGACCATTAACCGACCTCAGATCTGTGTGATTGACTATAACACCAAAAAAGAGCTTTTCCCTCATACATCTGCTGTAGGCAAACATATTCTTGTAAACGGCAGACCAATTACAGTAGTTGGTGTTTTAAAGGATGAGCAGGTAGGTTTCCGACCTAATGATCAGCTCTGCGTTTATGTTCCATACAGTACTTTAATGTGCCGTGTGATAAAACAGCGCTACCTGTCTAGCATTACCGTAAGGATCAAGGACGGTTTTTCAACGGCTGTGGCTCAGGCTCAGATGGAGAAGCTTTTAAAAACCCGTCATGGAAGAAAAGACTTTTTCATGAGATCTTCAGACACTATTATGAAGACAATATCTGATACAACAGGAACCTTTACCGTACTTATCTCATCTATTGCGGTTATTTCCTTAATAGTTGGCGGTATTGGTGTTATGAACATCATGCTGGTATCAGTTACAGAAAGAACCCGTGAAATTGGTATTCGTATGGCTGTAGGCGCAAGACAGGCTGATATTATGACTCAGTTCTTAATTGAGTCGGTCACTGTTTGTATCGTAGGCGGTCTGCTTGGTATACTGCTTTCGGTTTCGTTGGGATCGCTATTAAAGGTGTTAATGCCGATGATCCCTCTGTCTTTTTCAATGGCTTCGGTAGTGGCTGCAGTGGTAACATCTTCTGCCATTGGTGTGATCTTCGGTTATATGCCGGCAAGATCAGCTGCAAGGTTAAATCCAATTGACGCTCTTGCCAGAGAATAGTTCATATATTGATGCTCCTTGTTTTAAAGGAGCATTTCATATCTAAATTTTATTTTATTCGTACATTTCACTGTATTAAATCTGCAAGTTATCTCACAAACAAATAATATAAAACTCTCTTGTTATCAGTAAATAAACTATAGTCAGAATAGTGTTTATAGTTCGATTATGGAGTAACAATTCAATGAATATGTTCTTAAAGACAACATTGGCTCTGTCTGTTTGTGCCGCAATTTCAACTTCAGCTATGGCAAAGGAAGTTCTTGTAGTCTGGGAGGATAACTGAAAGAGCTTTGCAATTGATCAGGCTGCTATGGCTTTTGAAAAGGAAAATGACTGCAAGGTTATTGTAAAGGAAGTTGATGCTGTAAAGCAGATTGAAGAATACTCAACTACAACTGAAAAACCAGATGTGTTCATTGTTGTTTCTGACAAGGTTGGTGATGCTGCATCAAATGGTATCATTGAAAGTCTTGACTACATGTCAAATGAAAAGGATTTATATGCAGAGGCTGCTATCAATGCTTTCTCATTATCAGGAAAAATCTGGGCAGAGCCTCGTTCAGTTGAATCACTGGTTGTTTACTATAACAAAGATTTAATCGAGTATCCGTTTGAGCAGTTTGATGATTATGTGGCTTATGCCAAGAAAGTAGAGAAAGACGGCAAGTACGGCCTTATCGGCAAGCTGGACAACTTCTATTTTGCATACGGTATTTTAGCTGGTGCCGGTGGTTACACCTTTGGTATTAACGCAGATGGCTCTTTTAATGAGAATGATGTTGGACTGAATAATGAAGGTACTGTAAAGGGGCTTGAGATTATTAAGGATTATGCAAATAACCACCTTCCTAAGGTTCTTTTAACTGATGAAGGCTGGGGAGAGATTGACAAGTTATTCATCGAAGGTAAGGCTGCTGCCGTAATTTCAGGTCCATGGAGTCTTGATAAATATGCTCAGTCAGGCATTAATTACGGTATTGCCCCACTTCCTCAGTTATCAAACGGCAACTTTATCAGACCATTCTATGGTGCTAAAGGTTATGTGGTTGCAAAAGCATCAAAGAACAAGCAGCTTGCAGAGAAGTTCATTCGTACTTTAAACAAGCCTGTCTATGCAATGATGAGATATGTTGCAATTGCTGAGCTTCCTCCAACCAAGGAAGTTATGACCAATCCTCTTATTGTAAATGATGACTTTGCCAATGCTATTGCTCATCAGATTGAGCATGCCGACTTAATGCCATCAATTCCAAGAATGGGTAAGGTATGGGGAGCTATGGCTGAGTGTCTGTCAGATGTAATTTCCGGCAAGAAAGACGCAAAGACCGCATCAAATGAAGCTGTAGAAAAAATTAAAGCAGATTAAGCTTTTACCGATAAGTAAATAATGAATCAAGGGCGCTGAACATTCAGCGCCTTTTTTTCGAATTTATTATAGACCTCAAATTTCAAAAATTTTGCTGTGCTAGAATAAGACAAAATTAAATCTTGAATTTTTATCGAGTAAATTATGAAAGCTTTTTCTAAAACATTATTAGGAATGGCACTTGCCTTAACCGCAACCGTTTCCTACTCCAAACAGAACCTTGTCGTATGGGAAGATAACAGCAAGTCCTTTGGTATTGAAAGTGCCGTAAGGGATTTTAAGAGCATGTATAACTGTGATGTTACAGTGCTTGAAAAATCATCAGTTGAACACCTTAATGAATATATAAAAGCGAAGGAAGAAGGTAAGGAAACACCTGATGTGTTTATCATTATCTCTGACAGAGTCGGTGAAGCAGTTTCTCTTGATCTGGTTTCTCCTCTTGCTTTTATGAACGCAGACAGAAACAAATATGCTGAATCTGCAGTTACCCCTTTTAATGTAAATCATGAGATTTATGCATGTCCTCGTTCCATTGAAACTTTAGTTATCTATTACAACAAGGATGTAATGGATTATCCATTTGAGACCTTTGATGAGTATATTGCATTTGCAAGACAGAGAAAGGCCCAAAATGGTTATGGTCTGATTGCCAAGCTTGATAATTTCTATTTCTCATATGGCTTTTTAAGTGGTTTTGGTGGTTATGTTTTTGGCAGAAATTCTGACGGAAATTTTAATGCTAAGGATATCGGCCTTAACAATGATGGATGTGTTCGTGGTCTGGTAGCTCTTGCTGATTATGCCAATAACTATCTGCCTCCTGTTCTTTTAACGGATGCAGGCTGGGGTGAAATTGATCAGATGTTTATTTCAGGTAAAGCCGCAGCTGTAATTACTGGTCCATGGTCTTTAGAATCATATTCAAAAGCTGGAGTAAACTATGGATTAGCACCACTGCCTAAATTAAGCAATGGAAATGCAATGAATCCATTCTATGGTGTAAAAGGTTATGCTGTAGGTAAGGACTCAAAAGAGAAGCAGCTTGCTGAAAAGTTTATTGCTTTTATCAACCAGCCAAAATACGCCTTAGAGAGATATTCAAGGATTGCTGAGCTTCCTCCAATTTTAGATGTGATGTCTCATCCTTTAATCGTAAATGACGACTTTGCTAACGCTCTCTCTTTGCAGATCCTCCATGCTGATCCAATGCCATCTATTCCAGAAATGGGCAGAGTATGGGGAGCTATGGGCGATGCTTTAAATGCAGTTATCAAAGATCATGCTGATGCCAAGGCAAGTTTAGACAAGGCTGCTGCTGTTGTATTAGGTGAACCAGTTCAAGCTGAACAGTCAGCCCCTGCAGAGGAAGCTCCAGCTGAAGAGACAGCAACTACTGAGGAAGCTCCATCTGAAGAGACAGCAACTACTGAGGAAGCTCCATCTGAAGAGACAGCAACTACTGAGGAAGCTCCAT
>ONCB01000119.1 GCA_900316175.1 uncultured Succinatimonas sp. | reverse complement strand
TCTGTTTTTAAAGAACTTACTAAGATCTGTAAAAGATCTTAAGGGTAAAAAAATCATATTGAGGCTCTATGTTTTACCCACACATATGCACGAAGCCTCTATTTTATTATGTTCACACTCAATCTTTTTGTGTGAGACAGACTGAACTCTTGGTAAAACCTGTTAAAAAAACAGTTTTTATAGACCAGCTTTGACAGCATCAAGCTCACTCTGTTCTACAAGCTCTGATTCTATCACAATATCCCTGGTGTCTGCCTTATAGGTAAAATAGATTCTGATGTCAGGTTCAGGCAGCATGCCTTCAGCCTTGTCAGGCCACTCAACAAGACTTACAGAGGTTTTTGAAAAGTAGTCTCTTATTCCCATGTACTCAAGCTCTTCAGGATCTAACAGTCTGTAAAGATCAAAATGGTAGACACTGTAGAGATCAAAATCGTAGGTTTCAACCAGAGTATAAGTTGGAGAACGCACTACATCCGAAAAGCCGCAGGCTTTGATAAATCCTCTTGAGAAGGTGGTTTTACCTGCACCGAGATCGCCTTCTAATGTAACTAAAAGACTTCTTTTAAGCTTCAGGCACAGTGAAGTACAGAGCTTTGACATTAAAGAGCCAAACTCTACGGTCTTGTGCTCATTTAAAAGGGATAAACTAACTGTTTGCATTTACTAAAACTCTTACATACTTTAAAACGTCACTTGGAAGAGAACCTGTAATTCCGCCATCTTCACCTGAGAGGAAGCCTGCTCTGCCATGGATGCATGCTCCAGTTACAGCAGCATCATATAAGGACAGTCCCTGACCTAACAGGGATACGATAATTCCGGTTAAAAGATCACCTGAGCCTCCGGTTGCAAGCGCAGGAGAGCCTTCTTTTATAATGGCAATTCTCTGACCGTCACAGATAACAGTACCTGCCCCCTTTAATAAAATCACACCACCATAACGCTGCTGCAACTTATAGCAGGAAATAAGGCGGTTTGAATTGATATCCTCAACCGGTACGTGCAGAAGTCTTGAGGCCTCACCAGGATGCGGTGTTAAGATTCTGTTGTCATTGTAAAAACCTTCTTCAAAGTGGCTTAATACAGTAAGTGCATCAGCATCAAGAACCACTGGTGTTTCTTTTAAGTTATCAAGAGTATTTACAATAAAAGCGGTGTCATCGTTAACCCCAAGCCCCGGACCTGCGGCCACCGCATCAGCCCAGACTATGGCTTTGTTAAGTTCAGCCGGATCAGACAGATCCACGCTCATCAGTTCAGGACGGACACACAGCATTGGACAGACATTGTTCTCATCTGTTGCCACCTTAACAAGACCAGATCCGGTGCGCAGAGCTCCTGAACCACAGATTATTGCAGCCCCTCCCATACCCTTTGAACCAGAAATAATTAAAACCTTGCCGTTATCAGACTTGTTGCACGATGGCAGTCTCCTGGTTAAAAGGAACCTTACGTCCTCATAGCCAATAAGATCTATAGGCAGTGGACAGTAGGAACTCTCCTGCAGCAGTGAATGATAGGATCTGCTGTCAATGCCTAAAGGAGCGAAGACAACCTTACCTACAAAATCCACACCGTAAGAGGTAAAAAGACCTGGCTTTAAAGCAAGCATGCAGACAGTCACGTCTGCATCCACGCATAGACCAGGAACATTACCGGTATCTGAAACCAGACCAGATGGTACATCAACTGCAACAGTGAAAGCCTTGAGACGATTGATATAGCCAATCCATTTTGCAGTGGTTCCTGAAGGAGCACTTTCAATGCCAGTACCTAAAAGGGCATCTACAACCACATCCGGAAGAGTGTAAGAGATGATCCCGGATGACTGCATGCTGCCAGAATTTGGCAACTCATATTCAACCTTTCCGCCCTGCTTTAAATAGTATTCATAGGCAATTGAAGCCTCGCTGCCCTCGTGAGGAACACCGGTGGCAAAAACACGATGATTGATGTTATGCTGCAGCATCAGATTGGCTACGATATAACCATCTCCGCCATTGTTGCCCTTGCCACAGAAAATAAAAATCTCTCTGGTTTCTGGTCGATTCTGAACAATATAGTCAAATACCGCCTGACCTGCACTCTGCATCAGATCAAAACAGTGTCCGTTATGGTTGTTGGCATGATCTCTTTCGATAAGCTTTACCTGATTTGAGGTAAATACTTCGTTTGGTAAATTATTCATTTATATCTCCATTCAAAGGATCATTTAAATCCACACCGTTAGGGCAGAGCATTACGATGTCTTCAGACAAGGTCTCATCATCATAAAAAGGAAGACGCTCAGATGGTAAATCTGTAAGTACCATGCCGTATTCATTAAGCATCTGTCCTTCAAACAGCCTGTTAAAATCAAGGCCAGGAATGACGTAAAGCTCAAGTCCGTCATAGCTAAGCTCAAGTCTTTTAATCTCTGAAGGAAGTTCAGCCTCATACTGAGCATCCTCATCAAAGACAGAATTTATGCGGTTAAGAAAACGACGTTTTACATGCAGTTTTCCACGTAAGAGCACATCCTCGTACACAGGGTAGTCAAACTCATCTAACCTTACGATGGAAATATCGAATTCACCGTCCGTTATGAGAGCTCCGAAATCAGAATAGCTGATGCAATAAACTTTACTCATACACTGTCGTAACAAAAATTTCCTTTATCTTGGGAAACTGTATAAAACTTTTAAATTCAAGACTATTTTAATTGAATAATAGCTTTTCTTACATATGATAGGCTCATTTTATTAACAAAAATCGTAATTTTTTAAGCAAAAAATAAAATTTGTGCGTATATCTGTAATTTGCCGGTATTTTTCCTTTAAAACAATTATTTTGATAAAACTCATTATTTTATAAAAATAAAACTGCACACTTAAAAAAGTCTTCTTATACTCAAGTTATACGTATGAAAAGTTAGTCTGATTTCAAAATATATTAACCATTTTAAGGAGTGGCTATGGAAATTTTAGGTGTTGATATCGGTGGCAGTGGTATTAAGGGTGCTATTGTTGATACTGAGACTGGTGAATTAAAGACAGAAAGAATTCGTATCCCTACCCCACAGCCAGCAACTCCACAGGCTGTAGCAGAAACATTAAAGCAGTTAGTTGATCAGTTAAACTACAAAGGCCCTATCGGTTGCGGCTTCCCTGCACGTGTTATCGGTGGCGTAGTATTAACTGCAGCAAACATCGATGAGAGCTGGATTGATGTAGAAGTTGAAAAACTCTTCTCTAAAGTAACAGGCCAGGAAGTTTATGTGGCAAATGACGCTGACGTTGCAGGTTTAGCTGAGCTCTCCTTTGGTGCTGTAAAGGATTATCGCGGACCTGTACTGTTCTTAACTGTTGGTACCGGTATCGGTTCAGCTCTGTTCATCAATGGACAGATGTATCCAAATACTGAATTAGGCCACATCAAGATGAAGGGCGATTCTGCTGAAAAGTACTGTGCAGACTCTGCCCGTGAAAGAGAAGGCTTAACCCATGAAGAGTGGGCAAAGAGATTCAACAAGTACTTAAAGAAGGTAACCTTCCTGCTCCAGCCAGACTTTGTGGTTATGGGCGGCGGTATTTCAAAGAAGTTTGAAAAATATCAGGAATACCTGACTGTAAATACCAAGGTTATCCCTGCCCGCACCTTAAACCTTGCAGGTATTATCGGTGCAGCCATGTACTGCAAGACCAAGCTAAAATAAAACAAAAGAGCGTAAGATATAACGGAGCTGCAAGGCTCCGTTATTTTTTTTGTCTGCTCTTTCTCTTTGCGTTTATGTTTATATAGTCTCAATCGAGAGCAGCTTAATCTCAAGCTTTTCTGAACCGTGGTGGTGATTGATGCCCACGGTGTATACGGCTCTTACTCTTGAATTTTTCACAATTGAGCGCTCGTTTGGAGTGGCTCTTAATTTGATGGTTCTGATAACTGAACCATCATCGTTGCGAAGTGTAAAGATAAGATGCTTGCACTCAAGCAGGAATACATCCTCAACATTGAACTCGCCATCAAAGCATGGCTCTTCAAAACCATTGCCCCATGGGCCGTAGCATTCTAGATCACGAGCAAAGGCAAGAGAAATGTAGTTTGAAGGCAACTGACCGTCTGAGATAATCTCTTCTTCTGTCGGCTCCCCCAGGTTCTCAAGCGCAGCCTGATTGAACATCTCTTTAAACCTTTCAAGATTTCTTTTTTCAATTGAGGCACCTGCCGCCATGGCATGGCCACCAAAACGAATTAAAAGATCTGGAGCCTTTTCAGTCAGAGACTGCAGCACCTTTACAATTGAAAAACCAGGTACTGATCGGGCAGAGCCTGATAACTCCTCCCCTTCTCCTGAGAATACAAAGCATGGTACAGAAAACTGCTCTTTGATTCTGCTTGCAATCAGGCCACCTAAGCCTACCAGCCAGTTAGGACGGTAGAGCACAATCGCACTTGCGCCTTCCTGAGCTTTGGCATCCTCTGATGCTTCTTTTAAAAAGACTCTTTCAAAGTCTCCGCGACGTCGGTTACAGTTTTCAAGCTCTCTTGCGATAATCGCCGCTTCCACATCATCATCTGTAAGCATCAGCGCAACCGCAGGATTTTCCTTTAACTTGATGCGGCCAGGCGCATTTAATCTTGGACACAGATAAAAGGCAATATTGGTCGAATTTATGGCAGACAAATCTACCTTGCAGGAGGTAGCCAATGCCTTGATTCCGACAATACAGTTTCCCTTCTGAATTCTGTCAAAACCAGATTTCACAAGCTTTCTGTTGTTTGAATCAAGCTGCATGACATCGCCAATGGTTCCTAAAGCCACCAGATCTAAAAAACGGCTTATCTGAGGCAGAGCCCTGCCCTCATAGAATCCACGATCTCTTAAATAGGCGCGGGTTGCAGCAAGTACATAGAAAAGAACTCCGGCACCACACAGGTTTTTGGATGGGAATTTGTCGCTTGGGAATTTTGGATCAACAATCGCATCAGCATTAGGCAGTTCTTCTGGGATCTCGTGGTGATCTGTTATAACCACCTTTAATCCCTTCTGCTTTGCATAGTCAATGGATTCTTTACAGCTGACACCGTTATCAACGGTCAGGATAAGTTTGACTCCGCCTTCATAGGCACTGTCAACAGCTTCAGAACTGATACCATAGCCACCTTCATAGCGGGATGGCACAAAATATAAAACCTTTGCAGCACCAAGATCATACAGGCAGCGAACGCCTAAGGCTGTACCGGTAATTCCGTCAACATCATAGTCGCCTGCAACCAGAATGGGATCACCACGCATAATGGCATCACCAATGATCACTCTGGCCTTATCTATGCCATTTAAGTCACGATAGTGGTGAATTTCGCTCAGATCACAGGTAACATCGCTCTTTGTGTTTACCCCTCGCCTGACAAGGATCTGTCTTATAACGGGATCGGGTACATATGGCTCTAAATGGGAGTCATTAAGACTCTGTCTTCTGATGATCTTCACGATAAATATCCTGCGGAAACGGTTTACTTAAATCAGTAAGTTAATTAGCAACGTATTTACAATTATATGTGGCTTTCTCAAGAAATGTCATAAGTTTTTGATAAAGATTATAATTTTGAGATAGAGTTTGTATTTTTTTTAATTTACTCTATATCTGAAAAAATGGCTTAAATAAGAGAGATATAAGGGAAATAACCGCTAATTAGGATCTATAAAAAACTATAAAATTATACAAATTGTTAATAATTATAATCTTTTAACCTAATTCCTGCATCGGTCAGTTTGGTCTTTACACCTCTTGGAAATGAGAGTTTAATTTTTGATATCGGTGTTATAGGATATACCGGAAAAGTAAAAGGCATTGGCGCAGATATCTCCGGAAAATATATCTTCTAAAAAATACTGTTACTAACCTGTATACCTTATTTTAGACAAATAGCAGGTACGCATGAATAAAATAATTTTTTAAAGAATGGCTAAAACAACGCTTTTTTGATCTTGGTAAATTAAAAAAATCGTAAAAAGTTAAAAC
>ONCB01000155.1 GCA_900316175.1 uncultured Succinatimonas sp. | reverse complement strand
GTTTCATATTGTCTTACTAAGATCTGTAAAAGATCTTAAAGGGTAAAAATAATCATATTGAGGCTCTATGTTTTACCCACACATATGCACGAAGCCTCAATAAAACTTGTACTTAAACTAAGTTTCACTAAACAGATCCCCCTTACACCACTTAATAAGTTATTTTCAAAGAACAACGCAGTACTTATGCATTCTTTTTTAATTGAAAAATAGAAAACCATCCAAACTAAAGATAGCATTGTTCATATACTCTTTTAAATGAAAGATAAAAACCATCCAAACTAAAACTAAAAACTAAAGGTGACAAATTTGATAATTGAACCTTTAGTTGTCTACCTTTTATCATTTCATCAGTTATTTTTGAAAGTTCGTCACCAGGAAAACTAATAAGAATATCACATCGTGTACTCGACAAAAGTTCATCTTTATGGCAATAAGGTATACCAATGGTTTTCAATTTATAACTATTATCAATAGTTAAGTTCAGATTTATGTTTTGCGAAGTAGTTGATTTCCAATAAGATGATTTCATACCAAAATTAGAAATTGAATATAACACTATATTTTTATTTTTGCTGCAATTAAAATTAAACGTAAGAATATTTTCATTATCAAATGTAAAACTACTTCCTCCATTACCCGCTACTATCGTAGAACACCATTTTTTTTGACAATCAATTGTATCTATACGTTCTGAAATTTTGTCTTCAAAAGATTTTGAATAACAGCAAGTAAAACAAGAAAATACTAATGAACATATTAAAATTATCTTTATCATATCAGACATTGCTCCCGAAATTCATTTTATGAAATTATATTAGTACGGTCACCTAATAGAAACGTTTGACATTACATTGCAAAATTATTCAATTTCAAATTTGCGAGGTCAACACAATTTATTCGGTGACCCTATTTTCAAGAAAGGCAAAACTTTTTTGCAGAAGGAATCTGCCAATTCTTTGTAGTTCCAGGATGTCTTATTTGAAGAAAGAAGATGTTCTAAGGGACGACAAATTTCATCAATATCGTCTTCAATTTTTAAAATTGCAAAAGAATCTATATCTTGATTGTTGGATGTAGTCATAAGGAAAGTCCATATTTATTTTCAGCTCTTTAAGTATAGTCTTTAAATTAAATCATACCTAGGGTGTTAAGCATTTTTTACTACCCTAATGTTATTCATACTGACGATCTTCTTGATTAAAGAAGGGAGATCTTTCAGTAACCGTAAATCTCTCTTGCTAGGAGAGGTTCTACAACAGTTTGACTCAATGAAGTCAAACAGCTTTTTAAAAATCTGTGTTCGAGTATTCCTTGATACAACTGAGAACTTCAGCATTGCTTCAGCAAATACGAAGGATGTGCAGTTAAGCTTGAGAAGTGATAAACAGGCAATTCCTCTTTTAAGCTTAGCCATAATCCCAAAGGCTATCTTGCTTGTAAGTGTCTCATAGGTTGCAAGATACTCTTCTACAGTCTCTCGTTGGACCTTACTCAATTCAAGCTTTCTTAACCAGTTTAGATGGAGTCCTGTCCATTTGGTTTTATCATAGTGATGTCCATGACGTAAACAGAAAGCATTTAGTTTCTGTTTAATCTGCTTTAAAGCTGTTTTATGATCATCTCTCATCCTGATGAAATCTCTTATATCTTCGTCTTTCTCATCAGGTATATATACAGCCTTATATGCTGAGCTAGCTAAACATTTTGCAATGGTTACAGCATCTCTATAGTCATTCTTTTTCTTACTACTGTTCCTTGATACCGCCATAGTGGTAGGTGCTAAGATCACACTCTCAATTTCCTTGGCTTTTAGCTTTCGATGCAGGTTATATCCTAAGCACCCTGCCTCATAGCCACAGATCACATGAACATCTGGTCTCATGCTCTTGAGCTTATTGATATATTTTACAGTACTGTTAAATATGTCTTCTTTAATCTTTATTTGTCCAAAGATCTTATCTGCCTCAATACCATATCCAGGCTCAAAACTGCATAATGTGAAATTTGTGCTATGGACATCCATTCCAATATAGATTATCTTATTCATAAGTGACCTTCCTAATGTATGCGGTAAATCCGTTTCTGTTAAATTTTTAACATCTACAGTTTACACGGTAAATCCACGAATTTACATTCGCGGAGGTCACTTCATATTGTCTATAACAGAGTGATTGACGTTGGCAAATTTCTTTAATAAAGTACTAGCAGAGACCATTTCTTTCCTTTTTGTTTTGTTGTTTTGTTCTTATAACATAAGGGATTGAAGTTGTCTTTTCAATTTCTGTTTTTAAAGAACTTACTAAGATCTGTAAAAGATCTTAAGGGTAAAAAAAATCATATTGAGGCTCTATGTTTTATCCACACACATGCACGAAGCCTCTTTTAATTGAACATAAAGGCTGTGTTTATGCGAAAATTATTAATCTTATTTGTGCTTTTAACATTCTCCTTTATATCTAATGCATTTGATAGGTTTGAATTCGTAACTTCTTGTAAGGAATCGTACAAGGATGGAATTAAGGCTTATCAGATTGCCAGAGAAGAATATGGACTGTCTGGTGAAAAGGCTGATATTTTGGCAAATATGATTCTGTCTCTTTTAACCAATGAAGATTTCCTGAACTATTCATATACAAAAATGTCTAGCGAAGGTGATTTGAACAGTGTTACAAATAAAAATGATTTTGTGCAAAAGTTTGCTGCTTCCTTTATGAATTCAGTTAATTCTGTTATGGAAAAAGGCCTTGTTCGTTTGTCAGCTGACGAAATCAGATTTAATTTTGAATATGCTCTGGCCAGATTAAAACAGCACCGTGCCAATAAATATTATGATGTATGCAAAGCTTTTGGTTTGGGTGATTTCAGATTAGTCTCAGCCACTGATATTCAAAATGCAGCTAAAACTGCATATATAGATATGTCTGTAAGAGAGCTTAGAATCTTTTCTGATTTAATGCTTAAAGCTGTAAATGCTGAAATCAGAGAATTTCCAAAAAGAAAAACTCTTAGCACTGCTGAGACTGCACTTGCTGAAACTAAATTTGCTCAGTATGTTCAGGATAGGATGCTTAAGCTGCCGCAAGGTGATCTTATAAGAATTTCTGATGCCTTTTCTAATTTATATACAGCAAATCCAAAAGACAGTTGTGATGCCGCAATTTTATCTGTGGAGGCTGCGTTAGAAGATAAAGGTCCAACAGGCGATAAAATTCTGCTGTACCTGCTGTTAGCTCAGTAGATTAGTGGAAGAAAGCTGTGCTTTAACGCAATATGTAGATTAATGCTTTAGTCAGATCATTAAATAGAAAAAGCCTGATCGCAAATACGATTAGGCTTTATAGTCTAAATTCAGAATTTACAGATATTATTGGGTTCCGAAAATTCTGTCACCGGCATCGCCAAGACCAGGGCAGATATATGCTTTATCATTGAGCTCTCTGTCAAGCTGGCCTACATAAATCTGAACATCAGGATGAGCCTTGTAAAGGCTCTCAAGGCCTTCTGGTGCTGCAAGAATACATACAAACTTGATTGCCTTGCCGCCCTTCTGCTTAATCATATCAACAGCATCAACTGCTGAACCGCCGGTTGCGAGCATTGGATCTAAGATAATGCAGTCACGCTCTTCAAGCTTGCTTGGGAGCTTGCAGAAATATGGTACAGGCTTGTGAGTGGTTTCATCTCTGTAAATGAATTTACACGAATAAAATTATGATACTTTCATTGTGTGACGTATCTATAAACCTAATACTTCGAAAATTGACGAAAAAAATTTTTTTAAATAAAGTGTTAATACGAATAAATAATATTTTAATAACTCAACTTTTGCATTTGGATTTTAGCTCCAAATGCTGATAACAATGCGGTTTAACACTGCATTTGCTCTTTAAAATACGATTTTTGATTATCAAG
>ONCB01000122.1 GCA_900316175.1 uncultured Succinatimonas sp. | reverse complement strand
AATTCACAATGTAAATTCTAAAAGAACAATCTGACTGTAAAAGTCAGTCAAAATACTCAAAACTATTTTTCGGTATTCGACCGTTCTGAGTAGTTACGATATTTTAATAATTAGAGTTATTTTCGCTTGTGATGAATATCTGATATATGCATTTATGGATGCTTAACTTATAGCTTTCATAAGCCATTTGTAATGGAAATAAAGAGATTTTTTTTGATGCAAAAAAGACCTCAAATGAGGTCTTTTCAAGCAATTTATTCAGATCTGAAATTAGATCTCTTTAGCAAACTCTACAGCACGACCAATGTACTTGGCAGGAGTTAAGCCACGGAGCAGAGCTTTACCCTCTTCAGGCATATCGAGGTTCTCTAAGAACTGCTCCATATCCTTCTCGGTAACCTTCTTGCCACGGGTTAATTCCTTTAACTTCTCGTATGGGTTTGCAATGCCGTAACGACGCATTACAGTCTGATATGGCTCTGCTAAAACTTCCCAGTTGTTGTCTAACTCTTCTGCAGTATGAGCTGCATTAGCCTGAAGCTTTGAAATACCCTTTAAGGTTGACTTGTAGGCTAAGATTGAATAACCGAATGCTACACCTAAGTTGCGCAGGACGGTTGAGTCAGTCAGGTCACGCTGGAAACGTGAAATAGGGAGCTTGTTGCCTAAGTGAACGAATAATGCATTAGCAATGCCCAGGTTACCCTCTGAGTTTTCAAAGTCAATTGGGTTTACCTTGTGAGGCATGGTTGATGAACCGATTTCACCTGCGATGGTTCTCTGAGTGAATACACCGTTTGAAATGTAACCCCAGATGTCACGGTCAAAATCGATTAAGATGGTGTTGAATCTGTCAACTGCGTTGAACAGTTCAGCAATATAGTCATGTGGCTCAATCTGAGTGGTGTATGGATTGAAGGTTAAACCTAAATCCTCTTCAAATGCTTTTGAGAACTCATACCAGTTGATCTCTGGATATGCAACAGAGTGAGCATTGAAGTTACCAACAGCACCGTTGATCTTACCCATGATTTCAACTTTTGCGATCTGATCGCGCTGACGGCGCATACGGTATACAACGTTTGCCATTTCCTTACCGATGGTGGTAGGTGATGCAGGCTGACCGTGGGTACGTGCAAGCAGTGAAACATCAGCGTAGTTGTGAGCAAGCTCAGTGATCTTGGCAATGATTTCGTCAATAACTGGCAGTAAAACTTCTTCACGTGCAGTCTTTAACATTAAAGCGTGAGAGTTGTTATTGATGTCCTCTGAGGTACATGCAAAGTGGATGAACTCTTTTACAGCAGCGATCTGCTCGTTAGTTGAGGTCTTGTCCTTTAAGAAGTACTCAACAGCCTTAACGTCGTGATTGGTTACAGCCTCACGCTTCTTGATGTCCTTGGCATCTTCTTCAGAGAAGTTTTTAATGATGCTGTCAATGAATTCGATAGTCTCTTTTGAGAACTCAGGTACTTCTTTAATCTGAGGGCATGCAGCCAGGTGCTTGAGCCAGGTTAACTCAACCTGAACACGGAAGCGCATCAGACCATATTCTGAGAAAATAGGGCGAAGCTCGCTGGTTTTTGAGTCATAACGACCATCAAGTGGTGATACAGCTGTTAAAGATGATAATTCCATATTTATCCTCAAAAGTTAATGAAAAATTCTTTAGGCAAATTTCTTTGCTGTTTCTAAAATCTTGTTACGGCGGAAGATAAAGTATCTTCTGCGTCCGCCCACCTGGCGCCACAGGAGTACCGCTCTGATACCTGCAAGAAGCAGTGAACGGATTTTTTCCTGATTGTCAGTATCTTTTAAAATGTTTTCCTGTCCGTAGATAATCAGCGGAGGGAAGTTAGGGCTGATAATTGACTGATACAGACTGCCGAAAAGATGAAAGTTGCTCTGCAGGTTTACAACAGCTGCATCTCCTTCAAGGAAATTTTCATGTTCTGTCAAAACTGCATTTTCAAGACCATCAATTTCATCAGAGAGTTTTGCAAAAACTCTGCTGTTCTTTTCAACTCTTACGGCAAGTTCAATAATCTTAAAGGCAAGAGAGGTAATATCTCTGCTCATTAAGACCTTCTGAGTATCTGATTTGTCGGTACTGTTAATTAACTGCCTGAAGCCAACAGTCAAATCTGAAGGATTGTAAATATCTTCAATTGTCTTTGGCTTTGTAACTAAAAGAGCTCTGATAACAGTTGCTACAGCTTTTTCGTCATAGTATCCTGTCTGTGAAAGTCTGTCTATCTGGAGACTGCACTGGAACAAGGCTGCAAGGGCAATTGCTTCTGACTTAATATCTGACATGGTATTTAATCTAATAGGTTAATTCTTAATATGTCTGTCGATGACAGCACCACCTAGGCAATCTATTCCATTATAGAATACGACTGACTGGCCTGGGGCTACAGCTGCAACCGGATTTTTAAACATTACTCTTAAATGGTCATCTTCACGGTAGACTGTGCATGCTACATCAGGCTGACGATAACGGATCTTGCAGGTGCATTCAAAAGGAAGTTCCGGACACTCTGTAATCCAGCTTTCATTTAATGCTATAAGGCCGTTTGAGTATAATGCTGAGTCGTCATTTCCTTCAGCTACAATCAGTATATTGTTCTTTACATCTTTTTCAACAACATACCATGGTTTGCCGTTACCATCCTTGGTACCGCCGATGTTCAGACCTTTTCTCTGACCTATGGTTGCATACATCAGACCTTCGTGTCTTCCTACAACCTTACCGTCTACGGTTCTGATTTCACCAGGAGTTGCTGGAATGTATTTTCTTAAAAATTCGCGAAAGCGCTTTTCACCGATAAAGCAGATTCCTGTAGAATCTTTTTTCTTTGCTGTTGCAAGACCTAAGGTGTCAGCAATTTCTCTTACCTTTGGTTTTTCAATGTCGCCTACAGGGAAGAGAACTCTCTCTAAAATATTCTGACCTATGGCATGGAGAAAGTAGCTTTGATCCTTATTACTGTCCTCGCCTCTTAAAAGATGAGCTCTGTCAGTATTAAAGCTGCGCTGACAATAGTGACCGGTCGCAATAAAGTCTGCCTTTAAAACCTCTGTTGCGTACTGCATAAAGGCTTTGAATTTGATTTCCTTGTTGCACAGAATATCAGGATTTGGAGTTCTTCCAGCCTTATATTCAGACAGAAAGATTTCAAAAACATTATCCCAGTATTCAGCTGCGAAATTGATGGTTTTAAGTTCAATTCCGAGTTTATCGCATACTTTTTTTGCGTCCTCTCTGTCCTGTGCGGCAGCGCAGTATGAATCAGTATCATCTTCTTCCCAGTTCTTCATGAACAGGGCAGTAACCTTCATACCATTCTGCTTTAACAGTGCAGCACTTACAGATGAATCAACGCCACCTGAAAGACCTAATACAACGTGCTTTCCCTGGAGCTTTTCGTAAGGGATCTTTGCATCAAATTCCATGACTTACCTATGGGTGAATACTCTTGATAAGCTCAAGACTGTAACGCTGACCTGCAAAGTAGGCATCAAAGTTCTGGCCAACCAGTCTGGTGCGCCAGTTGTCTTTGCCTGCATAAATCTGTTCTTTGGTGTACCACTTTACAGCAAGGATCTCACCATCAGGATCCTCTGCTTTTAAAGACTCAGGAATTTCCTTTAATTTTGCTTCAAAGCAGAAACGGTAGATGGTCTCGTTATCCTTAACATAATCGTTGATGGAGATCAGGCTTAAAAGCTCAATTCGGCAGCCAGTTTCTTCATAACCTTCACGAAGTGCTGCATCAGTAATGGTTTCTTTTCCATCAATATGACCGCATGGATTGCCAAATACCAGGCGGTTGTCCTGATCGTCGTTGTATTCTTCAACAACAAGATATTTGCCTTCATGCTCAATGATTAAGGCAACGGTTGCGTATGGTTTAAATCTGTTAGACATATGTTTCTCCGATTGCTCTAATTTTATCAGATTTTGATCACTTTTTAATAAAATGGGACATATATTCCATTTTTTTTGAGATTATTTTGTGCATGAAAAAACTTTGCACCATGAATATGCTTATTAAGATAGCGAATGAACATAATTTGACATACAATAGTAGAAAATTTTGTTTAACCTAATTGGAGAATCAGATGTTTACAAGTAAGGTTGTTGTACCAGCAGAAGGCAGTGCCATTGAGATTGATGCAAACGGCAAGTTAGTAGTTCCTGCTAATCCTGTTGTTCCTTTCATTCGTGGTGACGGTATCGGTGCCGATATTACCCCTGTAATGCAGAAGGTTGTTGATGCTGCTGTTGCCAAGGCCTACAACGGTCAGAAGAAAATTTCCTGGATGGAAATCTATGCCGGTGGCAGATCAGTAGAAGTTTATGGTGACAACACCTGGTTACCAGATGAGACTTTTGATTTCATCAGAAAGTATCACGTAGCTATCAAGGGCCCATTAACCACTCCAGTAGGTGGCGGTATCCGTTCTTTAAATGTAGCTCTTCGTCAGACTCTGGATTTATACATCTGTCTGCGTCCTGTAAGATACTTCAACGGTGTTCCTTCACCAGTTAAGCACCCAGAGCTTGTTGATACTGTAATCTTCCGTGAGAATGCTGAAGATATTTATGCTGGTATCGAGTGGGAGGCTAATTCAGAAGGCGCTCAGAAGTTAATCAACTTCTTAGAGCAAGAAATGGGTGTTAAGAAGATCCGTTTCAATACTGACTGCGGTATCGGCGTAAAGCCAATGTCAAAGCAGGGCACCGAGCGCTTAATCAAGGCAGCTTTCGAGTATGCAATTGATCACGACAGAAAGTCAGTTACCATTGTACACAAGGGTAACATCATGAAGTTCACCGAAGGTGCCTTCAAGAACTGGGGCTACAAGTTAGCTGAAGAGAAGTATGGAGCAACCAAGGATGAGAAGGGCGTAGTAAGCTTTGTAAATCCTAAGAACGGCAAGAAGATTGTAGTTAAGGACTGCATCGCAGATGCTTTCTTACAGAACATCCTCTTATACCCACAGGACTACGATGTAGTTTGCGCCATGAACTTAAACGGTGATTATATCTCTGACGCACTTGCTGCAGAAGTTGGCGGTATCGGTATTGCTCCTGGTGCTAACATCGGTGCAGATTCAGCTATCTTTGAGGCTACTCATGGTACTGCTCCAACCATCGCAGGTACCGGTAAGGCAAACCCTGGCTCAATCATTCTGTCAGCAGAACTGATGCTCCGTCACATGGGTTGGGAAGAAGCTGCAGATCTCATTGTTGATGCTATGGAGAAGGCAATTACTTCTAAGCGTGTAACCTCAGACTTTGCTGGCTTAATGGAAGGTGCTACCACCTTAACCACCTCAGAGTTTGGTGATGAAATTATCAAGAATATCTAGTCTTGGATAAAAATATGTTAAGGCCCTCTTATGAGGGCTTTTTTTATAGCTGTATGAGGTTTAAATTCTTGGTTTCAGGTAAGGAATTATCCTGGCACAGCGAGGAATAAAATAGTGCACCATTGGTCCTGTGCACAATGCTGCAAACACAGTTCCTTCTCGTACTCCTTCAATCTCAGTAAATCCTGTTAAAAATAACGACAATATCACCGCAGAACTTACCAGGAACACGTCAAAAAAGGTTTTTACGTAGCTGAAACTCTTTTTTACTATCGGATGGAAAATCTTGATAAAGTATTCTCCTGGAACCATCGCAACACTTGCTGTAAAGGAAAATGCAACTGCAAGAGCAAGCATAGCCGTACCGGAAATCACAAGGATCCATTTTAAGAAGTAAGGAGCACTCTCTGGCATGATTAAAGACAGGAACAGCGTTGCTGTATCAATCATAAAAGAGAATA
>ONCB01000123.1 GCA_900316175.1 uncultured Succinatimonas sp. | reverse complement strand
TTTGTTGTTTAAAAATCAATTTCTTTACTTATTTTGACTCTGAATTAGAATTGAAGATTTTTGAAGTAAAAATTGCTATTTTTCTTTTAAAAATCATATAGATAGTAGTGATTTGGATGGTGTTCTGTGTTATAATATTTCTTGTTAAATCAAATAGATAACACGAGAAACACCATGGATAATATACAACAATCTTCTTCAAATTCCAAAACATTTTTATCTTTTTCATCAGTTCTGTCTAAGAATTGTCTGAATATCGCCAAACTTTTAAGTCTAAGTGGCTTTAGAAAACGTTCAGGTGCTGATGTCCTTACCATATTTACGGTGTTCATTAAATCTATATTCAGCGGTGCAAATTCATTGCATGACAGATATTCTATAAAAGATATAGAGTCTCCAAACTGCAGTTACTATGCTCTGATGAGATTTATCTCCAATAGTAAACATAACTGGTCTTTACTGCTGCTTTTGGTTGCAAAGACAGCAATATCTATCATCTCATCTCTGAATAACAAAGGTCACATCAATACACTGTGCGTTGATGACACTGTAATAGAAAGACCAAGAGGAAAAAAGATAGAGGGTCTGTCTAGAACTTTTAACCATGTAATAGGAAAGACAGTAAAAGGTTACGCAAATCTACTGATTACCTGGACTGACGGTATTACCAATATCACTGTTGCCTCTGAGCTAATGTCCTCAAGAAAGGAGGACTGCGTGATCAGGAGTCACAACAAGCGAATTGATAAGCGTTGTGCCGGAGCTAAAAGAAGAGCCAATTCAGTCATGAGAAAACCTATGCTTCTAATCAAGCTCTGTAAAGGTATTCTAAATAGAGGAATAAAGGCTGAATATGTGCTTATGGACACCTGGTTCTATTCAGATAGCTTAGTTGCATCTTTAAAGGAGTTATCTCTAGATTCAATCTGCATGATTAAAAAGAATCTGAAGTTTGCCTTTGAAGGAGAAACCGTAAGGCATAACCTAAAGAACATTCTGTCTACCTTGGGGCAGCGTAATCATACTTCTGATATTATCAGCTCTGTTGTAGTTCAGACTGAATCAGGACAGCTAGTTAAATTGGTCTTTGTCAGAAACAGAAACAACCGCAAAGAGTTCATTACTCTTTTATGCACCAATATCAAGCTGACTGCAGAAGCTATTGTTGAACTTTACTCTAGAAGATGGTCTATTGAATGTTGCTTTAAAGCAACAAAACAATACCTTGGTCTAAGCTCTGAATGCTTTGCTAGAGATTATGATTCTATCTGTGCCTTAAACAGAATCTCATACATCAGATTCATTGTACTTGAGATCATAAGACGTCATGAAGAAGATCCTAGAAGTCATGGAGAAATGTTCAGAATTACTTGCTCTGCAATAAGAACCATATCTTTTATCGACGCATTGGAAACATTGTCAGTATGTTTCACATCACTAATCGAAGCTCTAGATAAAGCAGGCTGTATAGCAAATGGAAAGCTTAAAGATGCTTATAAAATAGCCGAGGAGATCATAAAAAATTGGTATGATTCAATCTCGGAATTCCTAAAGAAACTACTAAAACCATCGAATATACCAGAGTTTCTAAATAGTTAAAGAAATTGATTTTTAAACAACAAATGTGGTGCTAGACCGCATTTATAAGCCGTTTTTTAGTTAAAATCGAAATGCAAAACTTGAGTTTTTAAAATATATATGGGGGATAAAACAGTCAATTTCAAGATAAAGATAATTTATTTTTGCAGATATTTTTTCTTAATACAGTTCTGATTCTGTTAATATAAACTCGAATTATTTATTTATGGTCTGATATGAATTTTATAAAAGAAAATAAACCTGCATTTATCTGTATTGTGGTTGCTTTTGTTACCATTATATGCAGTGTAATTCTCATTCTGTGTACAGAATCTCCAAAGTTAATCAAAAACAACAACGAAATTTTTAAAGACAGTTTTGTATCGATCGTATCAAGCCCACAGATACTTACTGAGATTGCTTTAAAATATGATTTAGGTCCAGAGAAAACTGAAATTCTTGTTAATCACTACCTGAAGATGTTTGATGAGGGGGTAACTGACTATTACATGCAGCGCCTTGATGCTTCAGGTGCATTTCGAAACGGCATTGGTGATCCAACCTATATCATCTCTTTTATCTCAAGAATGAATCAGGAGCTTTCAAGGCAGGGTCTTTTAAGAGTCAGCAAGAAAGACAGGTTTGCCTATTTCACCTATTTAAGACATCAGTCTGAGGTTCTGTCAAACAGAACCTGCAAGCTTTATCTTAATGGTGATAACAGCATTTATTCAAGAAGTGATTTTCAAAACAGTAATCAGGCGGTGTTAAAACAGCTTTCTACCCAGGAATTTGAAAATTACCTTAAAGCCTTCAGAAATGCAGTGCATGCTCAGTTAAAAGGCTATCCTGAAAAGGTAATTCTGTCATTGAATGACAAGGAAAGAGCCAAAGAAGTTTATCTTAATTCTTTAAAAGAGCAGTTTAAGGTTATGGACGCTGAAGGTAGAGAACGTCTGTCACTTGCAGCAGAACAAAAGGAAAACGCTAACTCTGCTGATTTGTGTGATTACGGCAAGGTAATTTATGAGGCCACAGCAAGTATTCAGAATGAAGATGACAGAGATCTGGTGATCATGATGTTAATGAGGATCACTCAGTAGTCTGATTTAATGAAGAGAGGATCTCTTCATAGGTTTTCTGTGCCTTTGTAAGAGCCTCTCCCTGATAGTCTTTGTAGTTGAAATAAACCACCGACAGTCTGCCTTTTAAGCCTGTAAATCTGTATAAAAGCTTAAATCCTTCAGAAAGCTCTTCAATATTGAGATCTGAATAGAATTCAACTCGGTCTGAAACAGCTGTAAAGCAAAGGTAGAGGGCAGTAGCCAGAATTCTTGGCTCCATCTGTTTTCCTGAATGCCATATTTTATGTTTTTCAGTGCCGAAGCAGTCACCATCTGGCATAAAGAAAGCGCCGTCAGTAAGATCGATATCCACCGATCTTTCACCTTCCTTTTTATATCGTTCAACGAGATCTTCAGCTCTTGCTGGCGGTTGAGCGAGCATTCTCCAGCCTGGAGCCAGAGCCTTGTAGGAAAAATCCTCAAATTCAGGTTCACTGCAGATGCTGCAGATGATTTTGCAGGCATTTAGTGCAGCAATATCGTATGCTTCACCTTTAATCATACCAACAAGTCCCTGTACTTTTGGAAGTCTTAAAGGGCTGATGTATGAGTAGAGATCAAAAAAGTCATCTGAAGCCATTCTTAAAATCTTAACAGGAATGTTCAGACTGTGTTTTTTTAATTCTTCATGCAGATTATGAAAATTCAGCACATAAAACTCATTTAATTTGGTCTTTTTATCTGGATTTTCACTTTCTGTGGTAATAACTTCATTTCTTTTATCAAGAAGCTTTAATGAGGTTAAATATTCAAGTGCTTCTTTAACCGCTTCTGGATTAACCCTTAAATTTCTGGCTAGCAGATATACATGATTTCTGCCGTTAAAACGCTGATGCTTGTCAAGAGAGTGCCAGTAGAGCATAACAGAGAGAACCAGGGCAGTAATATCATTATTAACATCTTTGCGGTTAAAAACAGTAAGCTCTGAATAAAAAGGTATTCTTGTAAGTCCCAGTTCTTCCATAATTCATCTCAATAAATAAACAAACGCTCAAAATTATATCAAAGGCTTGGTTTTATGGAAAATAAAAAAAAGGAGTGCATGTAAAAAACATACACTCCCTTGTGTGAAATTTTTAATAAATTTTACATCTTGTGACCCATTTCGTAGGCGTCAGCATGAACGTCGGTTACAGCACGGCCTGATGGATCGTTCATCTGTGCAAACTTGGCATCCCATGCAATTGCAGTTGGGGTAGAGCATGCAACAGACTTACCGTATGGAACAGTCTTTACTGCTGAAGGGAGTTTGAAGAGATCTTCAAAGATTTCTCTGTATAAGTATGCTTCCTTGGTTACAGGAGTATTTACAGGGAATCTTACCTCACGCTCGGCAAACTTTCTGTCAGAAACATTTTCTTCAGCATAGTCACGAAGAGCATCAATCCATGAATAGCCTACGCCATCAGAGAACTGCTCTTTCTGACGCCACAGAACTTCTTCTGGGAGCATGCCTTCAAATGCCTGACGAAGAGCTTTTTTCTCAATCTCGGCACCAGGACACATCTTGCCCTTTGGAGCAAAGTGCATGGCGATATCAAGGAACTTCTTGTCAAGGAATGGTACACGGCCTTCAACACCCCATGACATTAAGGACTTGTTTGCTCTTAAGCAGTCATACAGGTGGAGCTGGTCAAGCTTGCGTACGAGCTCTTCGTGCATTTCCTTGTCATTTGGTGCCTTGTGGAAGTAGAGGTAACCACCGAAGATTTCGTCTGAACCTTCGCCTGAGAGTACCATCTTAATGCCCATAGCCTTGATGTAGCGGGCCATCAGATACATAGGGGTTGAAGCTCTGATGGTAGTTACATCGTAAGTCTCGATGTGATAGATAACATCGCGAAGTGCATCGATACCTTCCTGTACGGTATAGTGGATTTCGTGGTGTACGGTACCTAAATAGTCAGCTACAACTCTTGCCTTCTTTAAGTCAGGAGCACCCTCTAAACCAATAGCAAAAGAGTGGAGTCTTGGGAACCAAGCATCGGTCTTGCCGTCATCTTCAACACGCTTTTGTGAATAGAAGTTTGCAATAGCTGAAATTACTGATGAGTCTAAACCACCTGATAAGAGTACACCATATGGAACGTCGCACATCAGCTGTCTTCTTACAGCATCCATGAGGCCCTCTTTTAATACTGATACATCAGTGGTGTCATCCTTTACATTGTCGTACTCCATCCAGTCGCGGGTGTAGTACTGCTTGAACTCATAGTCACCGTCCTTTGAGTAGATATAGTGTCTTGGAGGGAATTCCTTAACGCTGTCACAGCAGTTTACCAGAGCTTTCATTTCAGAAGCTACATAGAAACGGCCTTCGCGGTCGGTACCTACATACATAGGGTTGATACCCATATGATCACGGGCTGCAAAGATGGTGTTGTCTTCTGCGTCGTAAATTACGAAAGCAAAGTCACCTACGAGGCGATCAACAAAGTTTTTGCCGGTCTTCTTGAATTCTTCATAAAGAGGAAGAATAACTTCACAGTCAGAGCCTGTTTTAAACTTATAGTCTACGGTAAGCTCTTTCTTTAATTCCTTGTGATTATAAATTTCACCGTTAACAGCAAGGATGTGGGTTTTGTTTTCGTTGTAGAGTGGCTGTGCACCGTTCTGAGGATCTACGATAGATAATCTTTCATGAACAATGATTGCTTTTTCACCCTGGTAAATACCTTCCCAGTCAGGGCCGCGGTGAAGCTGCAGTCTTGAATTGGTAAGAGCAGTCTGTCGAAGTGATTCTGGATGCTCTTTAATATCAAAAATGCCAAAAATAGAACACATAGTTTTTACCTGCTGTCACAAAAATAATTTTTCATTAGCCTTGGTGGCTATCGTAAAAAAAATCTTAGCACAATCAAAGTAGAGAACTGATAAATGTGTGATTTTGGTGCATTAAAAAACAGTAAAATTTGAGTTATAACGTATCTTTTAACGATAATTTATAAAAATATATTAAATATCAATTAAATAAGCGGTAAAAATTCTATATTCAATTTTAGTGCATGTGATTATTTATGCATAATTTTGAGGCTTCGTGCATATGTGTGGGTAAAACATAGAGCCTCAATATGATTATTTTACCCTTTAAGATCTTTTACAGATCTTAGTAAGTTCTTTAAAAACA
>ONCB01000124.1 GCA_900316175.1 uncultured Succinatimonas sp. | reverse complement strand
AGCGCCGACGACCTCGCTTGGTCGCCCGACGGCAAGTTCATCTACTTCCTTGCTCCACACATGGGCACTATTCCAATGTTCCGCATCGACGTTGCTACACAGCAGGTTGACACCATCAGCCCCGTTAACCGCAACGAGGAAGACAACAAGTACTACGACTTTGGTGCCATTGTGCCTTTAAAGGATGGCAAAGTCTGTCACCTGTATCTTACAGACAATCCTCCCCACAATCTTAAAGGTGATTTCTCCTTAGACGAGAGTGGCAGCTGTTTCAGAGGTGAGGGGTATACTTTTTCAGGTGCAGCCATCTACAGGCCAGAGGCCTTTATGGGCATGGCTGTAGAGAAAAAGCCATTACTTCCACTGTTTATTGAATGGTCTGAAAAGAACCTCATGACAGGTTCAAAGCTTGAAGGCCGCTGGTTTGATGTTGGCACCATTGAGCGTTTGAATGATGTAAATGATTACGTTTCAACTCATGAACTTAAAGGTATCTGATGAGCAGTATCTCATTTGTCAAAGCCTCAATAACCGATCTTGACTGTGATGCAATAGTAAATGCCGCCAATGACAGACTTATGTACGGTGGGGGTGTCTGTGGCTGTATTTTCAGAGCTGCAGGTGTTGAAAAGCTTAAAAAGGAGCTTGAGGGCATTTGCTTTTGTCCAACCGGTGGTGCCGTCATAACAGCAGGCTGTGATCTTAAGGCAAGATACATTATTCATGCTGTAGGTCCGATTTACCAGGACGGACTGCATGATGAAGCCAGGCTTTTATCCTCTGCATATAAAAGCTCTCTTGAGCTTGCCACAGAGCACAGATTAGGCTCAATTGCCTTTTCCCTGATTTCGTCGGGAATATACAGGTATCCCAAAAGAGAAGCCTTTATAATTGCTCTTAAAAGCTGCGCATAGTTTATAAATGAGAGAAAAGATTATGAGATTGACATAATCTTTGCCTTAATTGATGAGAGTCTGTTAGAACTTGGTAAGAGTCTTTTAAAAGAGCTTAATATTTAAAAATTCCTCCTTGCTAGCAAATTGAAAAACTCGATTTAAAAATGGAGTGGCAAATTTGGTAAAATAGCCAAAAAATCATATGTAAATGAATCATGACTTCTGAAAACAACCGCACTACAGTACCAAAACCAACCTATAGAGCAACCATGGCAGGTCTTGTGGCAGGACTTGTGCTTGGCTATTTTCTTCACCCTGTCTGTTATGTGCTGTTACCTCTTGTCGCCTTCCTTTTAATCGACAGAGTTAAATATAAAAAGGCCTCTAAAGAATACAATCTTATGCTTTTAAAAAAGCAGGAAGAGGAGAGATTAAAGGCTTTAGAAGAGCAGCGTATCAAGGAAACCAAAAAGCTTGAACGTCAGATAAAGGCTGAACAGAAGAAAAACCGTGAAGATAAATCATCTCTATATAAAAACATCTATACAGTAGCCGGTATTGTTCTTGCAAATCAGCAGGATCTTAAGCCGTACATTAAGAATGCCGAAGATGTAATTGCACATTTCAGGGTATCGGATGAAGATCGCTATATTGCAGTTGAAGCCTTTAACAGTGCCCTTGATCCGAATTACGATGTGGAAGACTATGTCTATCGCTATATGAGCACAATTGGTAAGAACAGAGATTATATAAACTGTGTTCTGACCTATGCTCTGATGATTGCCTCTGTCAATGGAGTCATTCATTATGATGCCAAAGACAGACTGGTGCAGATTGCAAAGGCCTTAGGTTCATCTGATGCCGCCTTAAAACGACTGTTCAAGTCAAACGGTGCAGAAGCCCGCTTTGCCAGAGAATTTGATGAAAAGGAAAAGAAAAATTCCAAAAACTCTCTGGCTCAGGCCATGCTCAATCTTGATGAAAACATTACTTCTGAAGCTTCAGGCTCAACTCCTGTAGTCAATGAAAAAACAAAGAGAAGAAGTACGAGGAAAACAAAGAGCAGTCAAAAGAATTCACAAGCTGATACTAATCAAAATTCAAAGGACTACACAAATCAGAGCGGTAATGAAAATTACAGCAGCGGGGCAAATGAAGAGCAGAGTTCTTACAGTAACAGTAAAGAATCATCTGATGATAACACCACCCACTCAGAGGATTACAACAGAATAAATGAAGCTCTTGAGATTTTAGGGTTAACCTCAAAGGCAACTTTTGATGATTTAAAACGTGCCCACAAAAAGATGATGCTGAAGTATCATCCTGACCGTCTTGCCTCTCAGGGACTGCCTGAGGATATGATTGTAGTGTATACGGAAAAAGCAAAGGCAGTACAGGTTGCTTTTGAATATCTAAGAGATTTATACAACGAATTTGCATAGGAAATAATAAATGAAAGGCTGGCTTATTGGCTGTATTTTAGGTTTAATTTTCTTAAAGGGCTTGACAGGAGCCATTATTGGCATGGTCCTTGGATATTTCCTTTTTGACAGAAGGAAAAATGCCTCAAGAGGCGCAAGATTTGATCCTCAGTATGGTCAGGCTCTGATTGAATTTACATATGAAATGATGGGCTATGTTGCAAGATCAGCAGGTCGCGTCAATGAAGAGCATATTGCTCTTGCCAACGAATACATGAACATCATGCAGTTGAACGAGCATATGCGTTCGGTTGCACGAGATGCCTTCAAAAGAGGAAAGAGTTCCTCTTTTGACATTGATAACTGCATTACCAACTACAGAGCTGTAGTAGGCAGAAATCTTGAGCTTGTAACCTATCTTCTGGAGATACAGATCCAGGTGGCTCTATCAGACGGCGTTCTGACTGACAATGAAAGGACAACCTTAATTTCAATGGCTGTAAAACTTGGTGTATCAGCAGCATCAATGAACAGTCTGATTGAAAAGCGCTATCAGGAAATGGCATTCAGAAAAGGCTATTCAAATTATTCTGGTTCATCTTATGGCGGTTATCAGGAGCGTTCTGACAACAGCTACAGTGAAGACAGGTATGAGAATTCTCACTCTTATGAAAGAACAGATACTTCAACACTGAAGGCAGCATATGCTCTTTTAGGAGTGGATGAGAGCGCAGCTTTTCCTGAGATTAAAAAGGCCTACAAGAAGATGATGCTCAAGTATCATCCAGATCGTCTTGCATCACAGGGTTTATCAGAGGAAATGATTAAGGTTTACACTCAGAAGGCACAGGATATTCAGGCAGCCTTTGACCTCATCAGAAAAGAGCGCGGTTTTAAATAAAGATCTTTTTTAGATCCTGAGAATTTATATAAAGAAAATCCGGGCACACTGTAAAAGTCATAACCTCACCTGTAAAAGGGTGAGTAAAAGAAAGAAAAGCGGCATGAAGACACAGTCTTGCTGCTTTTTTTATGACATTTTCATCTGCATAGAATCTGTCCCCCAGAATCTGATGCCCGACAGATGCCATGTGCACTCTCAACTGATGAGAGCGTCCTGTGACAGGTGTGAGTTTCACCACTGAACAGTCATTAAAATCAACTGATGGATGGATTTTAAAGCCCTCATCAATTCTTTTATATATGGTATGTGATGGTTTTCCATATTCAAAATCCACAATCTGGAGGGGACGGTTTTCTATATCACAACGGATTGGAAGGAGAATTTCTCCTGTCTTTTGGGGAACACCTGATACCAAAGCCAGATAAAACTTTTTTACTTCCTTATTGATAAAGGCTTTGCCTAAGGCACTGACAGCTCTTTTTGAAAGAGCCACCACCATCAGGCCTGAAGTATCCATATCAAGGCGATGTACCGGCATGGCGTTTTTATTTATAGCCTGTAACCTTGAGATGATGGAGTCTTTATTTTCTTTAAGCCTTCCAGGTACTGAAAGCAGCCCTGAGGGTTTGTTTACTACAACAAGATCATCATCCTGATAGATAACATCAAGATTAGGATATAAAGGCGGAGTGTAGATAAAGTCAGACATAAATTAAAAAGGGTGGCCAGGCCACCCTTGAAACAGAACTGAATTTAGATTGAATCCGGGTCAAAGTGAGATGCTGCAATTACCTTGCGCACATTAGCTGCAGGTACTGGCAGTCCCAGGGTTTCATAGTTCTGAGCCATCATCTCGTAAGCTGCCTTTGTATACATGCTGTCAGGATAGTTATAGATGATGAAGTGACAGTGTCTGATTGCAGAAACCAGAGCACCTCTGTCCTGATAATACTTTGCAATTGCCCACTCACGGCGAGCTAATGCCATCTTTACGTCAACAAGGCGCAGATACGCGTCTTTTGCATATGGAGAGTTAGGAAAACGCTCGATGAGATCGGTAAAGGCCTTGAAAGCATCGTAAAGAGCAACAGGATCTTTCTGTGAACGGTCAAAACCCAGATAATCCTGGATAATGGTGCCGTGCTTTTGAAGCTCATTAAGACCTTTCATATACAGCGCATAGTCTGTATACATGGAATTTGGATTTAAGCGCAGGAAACGTTCAATTGCAGCTGTAGCCTGCTCAGACTTATGAGACTTGTAGTATGCGTAGATTAAATCGAGCTGAACCTGATCGGTAAGCTCACCGAATGGATAACGGGAATCTAATGCCTCAAGGTAATCACGGGCGAGCGCAAAGTCGCCTTTTTCGGTAAGACGCATTGCTTCAGCTCTTAAAGCTTCCTGTGACATATCTGGAACAGCGTCTGTTACAACACCGGTGCTGCATCCTGTTAAGTTTAAAGAGAGTGCAGAAGCAATTACTACAGGTAATAAAATCTTCTTAAACATCAAAATTCTGCCTCATGTTTTTGGTTAAATATGATATTTTGATATTGTACTATGTTATCTTATCTTTTTATAAAAGTCTTATTAAATATTTTGAAATAATTAAGTATGTCAGAAATTTTAACCTATACCGTTGATGATGAACTCCATGGCAAGCGCCTTGACGCTGCTCTGGCATCTTTTGATGATACCTATTCAAGAAGTACCCTTGGAGATTATATTAAACAGGGGCTGGTAACTGTAGATGGCTCTGTGGTTACAAAGCCAAGTGTCAAGGTTGCCTCAGGGCAGGAACTTGTTCTGACAGCTCCTGACAGAGAATCTTTAGAGGCTGTAGCTCAGAATATTCCTCTTGATGTTATCTATGAGGATGAAGAGCTGATTGTAATTAACAAGCCTGTAGGTCTGGTAGTGCATCCTGGCGCCGGCTGCAAGGACGGAACCGTTATGAATGCCATGCTCTATCATTATCCTGAAACTAAGGTTCTGCCTCGAGCCGGTATTGTTCACCGTCTTGACAAGGACACCTCCGGTCTTATGGTGATTGCAAGAACCAAGTATGCCCAGATCAAGCTTGTAAGAGCTATTTCCCGTCACGATGTTGTGCGTGAGTATGAGGCCATCTGTGAAGGTCTGATTACTTCTGGCGGTACCATTGAAAAGGACATCGCCCGTGATCCATACAACCGTACCCGCATGGCTGTGGTAAATGACGGTTTTGGCCGAGAGGCGATTACCCATTACCGTGTAATGGAACAGTTTCGAGAGCACACTCTGGTTAAACTGAGACTTGAGACTGGTCGTACCCATCAGATCCGTGTACACATGGCAAGCATCGGGCATCCGTTACTCGGAGATACTCTGTATTCCAGTGGCAGATCACCGTTCAAACATTTGCAGGGGCAGACGCTCCACGCAAAAACAATAGGATTCGTTCATCCAAAAAGTGGAGAATATATGGAATTTTCTGCTCCGTTGCCGGAATATTTTGATAATTTGCTAAAATTGTTGAAATCCAGGTCCTAAATGTTGTATAATATGTATATACTTTAAGAGATTACTT
>ONCB01000153.1 GCA_900316175.1 uncultured Succinatimonas sp. | reverse complement strand
ACCATGAGCAGGACCCCACAATGAAGCTACACCTGCTGCGATACATGCGTAAGGGTTAGCTCCAGAAGAACCTGCAAGACGAACTGATGAGGTTGAAGCATTCTGTTCATGATCTGCATGCAGAGTGAAGATTCTGTCTAATGCTTTTTCAACAATAGGGTTAACCTTGTACTCTTCGCATGGAGTAGAGAACATCATGTGCAGGAAGTTACCGGCATAGCTTAAATCATTGCGAGGATATACGAAAGGATGACCGATTGAGTACTTGTAAGACATAGCTGCAAGTGTTGGCATCTTTGCAACAAGACGTACTGCAGTTAACTCACGGTGCTCAGGATCAATAATATCCAGGTTATCGTGATAGAAGGCAGAAAGCGCACCAGCCACACCGCAGAGCACAGCCATAGGGTGTGAGTCACGGCGGAATGCCTGGAATAATGATTCCATCTGAGTATGAACAAGGGTATGGTGCTTAATTCTGTCTACAAAGCTGTGATACTGTTCCTTGTTAGGTAGTTCACCTTTGAACAGGAGGTAGCAAACCTCGAGGTAATCACATTTTGTTGCAAGCTGATCGATTGGATAGCCGCGGTATAAAAGCACACCCTTTTTACCATCAATGAAGGTGATTCGTGACATACATGAAGCTGTTGACACAAAACCAGGATCATAGGTAAAGAAACCCTGTTTGCCAAGCTCACGGATATCGATTACTTCTGGACCTAAGGTTCCCTTTAAAATAGGAAGCTTAATTGGATCCTTGCCAGGAATCATCAATGTTGCGTACTTGTCTAAGGTAGGCAGTGTATCGTCTATAGCCATATTGAATGTTCCTTATAAAAATAAATGGTAAACATAACTTTTATTACCATTCTATCGCACTGTTAAAAAAATACTATAGAAAGTCAAATTTGGACAAAATGCACTATTATGGTACTTTACTATTAAGGTGCAAAAAAAGCTACTCTTGATAAGCATATATTAAACGATTAGAATTACTCAATGATTTTATAAAATATTTTTGAAATATACAGATTTATGGAAAGAAGAATTCTTTTAACCGAGTGTCAGGACGCGGTAGGCATTATTGCCAAAATTACAAATGTTTGTTTTCAGTTTAAGCTGAATATTATAAGACAGGATCAGTTTGCTTCTCAGGAAGACAACAAGTTCTTTATGAGAACCGTGCTAGAAGGTGACTTCACCAACGAGACTACCATTGATGCATTTATCAATACAGTCAAAGTTGTACTCCCTGAAGGTGCCATTGTTCATCTTAAAGATGATCATAAAAAGAAACTGTGTGTACTTGTTACCAAAGAGGCTCACTGCCTTGGCGAGATCCTCATGAAGGCTTATTCTGGAGCCTTAAATGCAGATGTTGTCTGTGTTGCAGGCAATTATCCTGATTTAGGAGAACTTGCAGAGAAGTTTAATGTGCCTTTCAAGCTTGTTTCTACCGATGGTATTACCAAGGAAGAACAGGAAAAGCAGATGATGAAGGTAATTGATGAGTGCAATGCTGATTATGTAATTCTTGCAAAGTATATGAGAATCCTTTCTCCAGACTTTGTAAATCATTATCCATTAGGAAAGATTATCAATATTCACCACTCATTCCTTCCTGCATTCATAGGTGCAAAACCATATCTTCAGGCTTTTAACCGTGGTGTAAAGATTATCGGTGCAACAGCTCACTTTGTTACCAACAATCTTGATGAAGGTCCAATCATTGAGCAGGATGTTATCAAGGTAACCCACCGTTATGATCCAGAGACTCTTGCAAAGGCAGGTCACGATGTTGAGCAGATGGTTCTTATCAGAGCTATCAGCAAGGTTCTTGATGACAAGGTATTTATTCACGGTAATAAGACTGTAGTATTCTAAAAGTTACTAAGAATTGTTTAAAGGCAACAGTTGTGTAAAAACAACCGTTGCTTTTTATTTATGTATAATAAATTTTACAGTGATTAAACTAAATTTTAATTGCATCTGTTTGATTATATCTGGATTTTTTTTAGTGCATTTATTTGATTATTTTGATAAAAATTATAAAAAAACATACCTGGGATCTTAATTCATATAAGTACCAATGATTGATTTTTCTAACTTTCCTTTCTAATCAGAGTTCTTTAAACAAAGTTAAAGTACCAATAAACCATTATCTTTAATATGGACATTTCAGATAAACGCTTCTTTTTTACTTTTAATATCTTCGCAAAAAAAATGAAAAAAATTATAGAATCTGTGCGAAATCTAAAACGTTTGTAATTGAATCTAAAATTTTTAATGTACTGTATTTAAACAATAAAATGATTGTATTAAAGTATTTGTTTGAAAATGGTTACATGTATCAAACTTTTTTAAAATTATTATATATACTTAAGTTAAAAGTAAAAGATATTTTATATCAGTACATTCAAAGAGAATGTATGGAGGCTAAAAATGGCATCTGATAATCACGACTATTCTAACGTTTCAAAGACAATTGAGCTGGATTTTGACAGAAACGATTTGGCATTTGCAAAAAGTGCGGAAGTAAAACCATTTATTTATTCAATTGAATTAAATGAAAGTATCTCTTCTTCATTTGATGCAAAACTTGTAATCTACTTAAAGAAAAAGCTGAAGGCTTCAGATTTAAGAGCACATCTTCAGGAAAAGGCATATATAACTTTACGACAGGTAAGAGAAGACGGTGTTGAACTAAGATCTCAGAACATTTTCGGTATGGTAACCGGTTATCGTTCAATGGGTCTTATTTCTCAGAGTACTGAATTAAATAACAGATGCTACAAGTATGAGCTTACAGTTCAGTCAATTCTGTCCAGGCTAAGCATAAACCGTAAGAACTGTACTTATCAGGGAACAGTCTCAGATGTAATTTCAGAGGTTCTTTCAAAGTATGAGGACTCTATTCAGTTTGATTTTACAAATATGAATGGGGAGTTAGAAGACTTAAGTTTTAAAGATCTAGTTTTTTCTCAGACCAATGAAAGCGATCTAGCCTTTATTAACAGACTGTGTGGGCTGTTTGGCATCAATTACACATTAACTTTTAATACTGACAGTAAACTGACAACAGTCTGTTTTTCAAAGAACTGGGATAACAAGGTTAATTTAGCAAATCCAAAGAAAAATACTCAGAAGACTGAATTTACCAACACTCCACCAAGTGGATTTACTGAGTTCCTGATTGATTCAGCTGAATATCACGAAATTTTCGATGAATGCTCAATTTTTGATGACAATACTGACAAGACAAAACGTGAATATCAGTTCGAGCTTGTAAAACTTTCAACTCTTGGTATCAGAGGTCTTGAAGATGATGCTCAGAAATTAAATGAAATTGATCTGAAAAAACATTTTGAAAACAGCATAAAGAATACCGAGAGTAAACTTGTAGCTGTAAGTTATGACATTGGCTACACTCCGGGTCTCATTCTTGAGATTGACAACATTGAGGACTGTGGTGCCCCTGATTTGAAGTTTATCGTTGTTGGTCGTTCGTTAAAGTTCAGACAAAAGTTTTCTAATGACTTTCTTGTCAATGATAATTCAACAGAAAAAGACTTTATGTTAAAGCAGGTTATTCTTGCTGTTCCTGTTGATTCGCAGAGACTGCCAGGATCATTTAACAAGGTTGATTCTGTTGCTTTTGATGATAGTGAGTCAAATATCTGTTCTGTTGATGGTATCAATCCTGTATTAAAGACCAAACTTTCAGATGCTGTTCAGTCAAATATCAACAGTGGTATTTCTATTATGGAGGCTACTGTAATTGACAGACCAGACAGCGTTTCAGAAGTGTCAGATACTGAACTTCAGAGTGTATTCTACGCTACTGTTGATTCATATCTTCTTGGAACAAAAGAGAGTGATTTAGATAACAAGTACATCACTGTTCAGCTGTTTAAAGTTAACTCAGAGCTTGCCTACAAGCTTCCTCGCAAGGGTCAGAAAGTACTTGTTATCCATTCAGACGGCAGATTCTACTTATTAGGTGTAATGTCTAATGGTG
>ONCB01000125.1 GCA_900316175.1 uncultured Succinatimonas sp. | reverse complement strand
TGTTCCCATTCCGAACACAGAAGTGAAATGCAGTCACGCCGATGGTAGTGCAACGTACGTTTGTGTGAGAGTAGGTCACTGCCAGGCATCCCATCTGAAACCTCTGTATTTACTTACAGAGGCTTTTTACTTTTCTGATACTTTATATTCCTAATAAGGCTTTTGCCTTTAAATCTGTATTTACTCATTCTGCTTAATGAGCATGATGATAAAACTGTAAGATGAACGGAACTTAGTAATACGAAATACTTTGGACATACTTCGTTGCAGTTTGAAATTATGAAGTTATCTTTCTAAGCTCATGAATGTATGGCAGTTCTCTTTGTATCTTTTGTTAGAGTAAAACTTTAGGAAAGAGGATAATACTTTTACCTGATTTCTTCAGGTTTTCTTACTTTGTACAGAAGAGCAAGAGCAATCAGAGTAAGTATGGATCCTAGATAATATATAACCTTGTAATGTCCAGTCTCTGACAGACCTATTACAGCTCCACCAATGATGATTCCTGAGGTGCAGCCATTTAAAAACAATGATGTTGCCTGCCCTGGAAGTTTTGGTAGAAGTTCCTGGAAAAGTACCATTCCCATGGTGCTTACTGTGCCTATAAACATAGCAGGAAGTATTGATGAAATGAGGATCTGCACAGTGGTGTTTATATGTGGCAGTACAGTCAGATAGACAAGCTGGCATATGACGCCAGAGGCAATGACCTTTTTAAGACCAGCTTTCTTAGCAAATCTTATGCACAGCATCATAATCGGGATCTCTAAAAATGCACTTAATGAGAACATATATCCTGGCACATCCTTATCAAGATTGAGCTCATAAATAAGGTACAGAGGCATTGTATTTAAGTATGAGGAGAATGCTGTATACATAAGCACTGTACTTACAAACAGAGTAATTATGTTCTGGTTAAAGATCTTTATTCCCTCAACACTCCTGCTGTTTGCTTTAGCAATATCCTTCATTTCAGGCAGCATGGTAATGGCTGTGATACCAGCAGTGGAGTAAACACTGGCGCATAGTATAAACAGTGCATCATAGCTTACGTTAGTGATAAGAAAGTATGATATTGGCGGGCCTGCTACCCAGGCAACTGAGGCTAATGATCTTAAGAATGTGGTAAATCCAAGAGAGGAGGTCATATATTGAACCGAGTACTCTCTTGCTGAAGCGAATATCTGAGAGAAAGCCACCTGTGATAAAGCATAACAAGGCACCAGAGCAAGAAAGAGTGTCAGCTCAGATGGCTCTGACATAAAAATAAAGTTTGTTATTACACCAAAGATAGCTGATATAAGAATAATTCTGCGTCTTGAGAAACCTTTATCTGAGATCTTTCCGCAGAGAAATACTACGAGTACCAGAATAACAGGTGTTACGATAAAGGTAAGAGCGATCTTCTGAGATGTGAAGTGAAGTACCTCGCTAAGATACAGCGAAATGATTGGATTTAAATATGATGCTGCTGTAGGTATGAGCAGACACATAATGATGTAGATTATTCTGTAATCTTTTATCTTATGCATGGCTTGATGTAAAATAAATAACAATTGTTGATGTGGTTATTGTAAATGATAGAAATAAGACATGCAAAAGCTTCAGATGTTGAAGCAATTAACGAAATTTATAACTATGAGGTTTTACACGGGGTAGCTACCTTTGATACTAATGTAAGATCATATGATGCTGCCATTAACTGGTTTAATGCTCATGGCTCAGTAAACCATCCTGTATACGTAGCAGAAGATAAAGAAGACTCAGAAGGAAGAGTAATTGCATTTTGCTCACTTTCTACCTACTACGATAAGGATGCTTATGAGAATACTGTTGAAATCTCCTTATATGTTCATCAGGATTTCAGATCTCTGGGTATTGGTGCAAAGATGCTTGAGCATATTTTAAATTATGTGGTAACCAAAACCAGCATTCACAATGTTATTGCTGTTATCACAGCAACAAATGAAGCAAGTATAAAACTTTTTAAAAGATTTGGCTTTGAAGATGGTGGCACCATTAAAGAGGCCGGACTTAAATTTGGCAGCCTTCTTGGTATTACCAATCTTTATAAACTGATTCAAAGGTAAGGTGGCATTATGACAAACGCTGTATTAGAAAATATTAAATCAAGAAGATCTGTACGCAAGTACAAGCCTGATATGGTACCAGATGATCTGTTAAATAAGGTTATTGAAGCTGGTACCTTTGCTCCAAGCGGCAGAGGCAGACAGCCATCAGTTATCATTGCCATCAAAAATAAAGAGCTTCGTGACCGCATAGCAAAATTAAACGGCCGTATCTGGGGGGATGAGAATTTTGATACTTTCTACGGTGCTCCTGTGATCCTTCTGGTTGCAGCTACCAATGTAAACAACACTGCTGTATATGATGGTTCTCTGGTGCTTCAGAACATGATGCTTGCAGCTCACTCGTTAGGTCTTGGATCCTGCTGGATCCATCGCTGTGCTCAGAGTATGGAAGATCCTTTATATATTGAGCTTTTCAAATCTTTAGGACTTGATGCCAAAGATTATATCGGCGTAGGCCATTTAGCTTTAGGTTACGCAAATGGCGAACTTCCTAAAGCAGCTCCAAGAAAAGAAAATTACTCCTTTATCGTAGAATAGCAATAAAAAAAGGCTAACCTTAAAAAGTTAGCCTTTATAGTATCTTTAATCTTTTACCATAGTCCCAGATGCTTCTGTAACAGCAGACATACTACTGTAATACCAACCCAGCAGCAGGTTCCCAGGAATATAGGTTTTGCTCCGGTCCTGATTAACTTGAAGAGGTTGCAGTTAAGTCCGATTGCAGCCATTGCCATCACAATAAAGAAAATAGAAAGCTCTTTAAAAGGTCTGAAGTATGATACATCCATTCCAAAGTAGACACATACAGTGGTGATGATTGATGCAAGAATAAACATTATGATGAAGCTTGGAACGAGTTTAAAAAGTTTAATCTTTTTGGAGGACTGTTCCATGTTCAGATCATGCTTTCTTGCAAAGATAAATGACAGACTTAATACAATTGGAATAATGGCAAGAGTACGGGTGAGTTTTACGGTTACAGCTTTATCAAGAGTCTCATGACCTAATGAGAACATACTGTCCCATGTGGATGCCGCTGCAGTTACAGATGAGGTGTCGTTGACAGCAGTACCTGCAAAAATACCAAATGCTTCACCGTCATGAGTCATACCAAGATAATCGCCTAAGGATGGGAAGATCAGAGCTGCCAGCACGTTAAAGAAGAATACTACAGATATAGCCTGAGCAACTTCCTCATCATTGGCGTTGATTACAGGTGCTGTTGCAGCAATTGCAGAACCGCCACAGATTGATGAACCTACACCAATCAGGGTACACATCTTGGTTGGAAGCTTCATGAATCTGCAGATTAAATAACTTACTATCAGAGATGTGGCAATGGTAGTAACAATAATTGGCAGTGACTGAGCTCCTGTCTTTAGCACTACATTAAGGTTAAGTCCAAATCCTAAAAGAATTACAGCATACTGCAGGATCTTTTTGGATGTGAATTTAATACCTGCTGAAGCCTTTCCCTGATCTTTCCAGATAAGGCAGACAAACATGCCGATTAAAATTGCAAAAACAGGACCACCAATGATTGGAATTAGCTTTCCTAAAAAATAAGAAGGCACTGCTATTGTAAGACAGACAAGAAGTCCTAAAAAATTGGTTTTCAGAAAATTCATAATAACCTCTTAAATTAAGATTCGATTATTATAATTGCTATGAGATATTTTTTTTATCTTCTGTATCAATTTTGCAAAAAAAGTGCAGTTAATTCTTCAATTGTCATTGTCTGAGGATAAAGATGCATTATTCTGATAAAATAATGAAAAGACAATTTCAAAGGAGAATATATCATGATTAAACACATCGTTATGTGGAAATTCAAAGAAGGCAACGAGCAGAAGATTTCTGAGTTCTTAAAAGGCCTTGAAGGTCTTGTAGGTCAGATTGATGTTATTCGTTCTTTAAAGACTGGAATGAACGCAAATCCAAAAGAGAAGTTTGGCGCTGTGCTTGAGTGTGAGTTTGACTCTCTTGAGGATTTAAATGCATACGCTACCGATCCTCGTCATGTAGCTGTTGCTTCTACTATCAAGGATATTGCTTTGGAAAGAGCATGTGTTGATTACGAGTTCTAGTCGTAAGATTATATTTTTATAAAAGCAAGATCCCGTGTAACTTTATGTTCTAGGGATCTTTTTTTTAGCTCACCTTCAAAAATCTAACACTTAAACCATTCTAATATTACACTTTCATTCTATTCTTAGAAATTAGAAGACTTAATTTTATTTGCTTTAACTAGGTAAGTGTAATGAATTGTAAAACACTGTGTGTTGCCTTTATGCTTTCTTTGGGAATGACTTTCTTTGCCGGAAATTCTCAAGCAGAAGATGAGTATGTCAACTTCCTTCTTGAAGAAGATGAAGATTCTAAAGGTGATGCTGTATCAAGAGTTATCAAGCCTTACTTTAATGAAAAATCAATTATTCAGGATGTTGTAGATTTCCCAAAATTCAAAGGATTCGGTCATCTGATCCTTCCAATTTCAAGTATGTCTGATCTTTCTGTTCATCTTCCTGATGTTTACAGGATCATGAAGGTTCATCATAATGTGTATGCAAGTAACACCATTGATTCATTAAATTATCTGGCTCATGAGGTGGATTTAGGTAATAAGGTATATTACCCAATCTATAATGAAGGCAAAATAAGGGAGGATGGTTCCTGCAAGGATTCTGGACTCTTTTTCCTTAAAGCAAAGGAGAAGGCTCCTTTTGCTGTGATTGTTCCTGGTGGAAATGATTACTATTCATCTGTAATTCATGAAGGTCTTCCTCTTGCCATAAATCTGCATAAGCGTGGCTACAATGTATTTGTGCTTTCATACAGAAAGCGCTCTGTTTCTGTAGGTTCTGATGATCTGGCAACTGCAATTGATTATATTATGGAGCACGCAGAGGAACTTAACGTTGCTGTCAAGGGATACTCCTTATGGGGCGCAGGTCTAGGCTGTCAGGTGGTGTTGAATGTTACTCAGAATTTATATCACAGACGTGACTGTGAATATGGAAAGTCTGTAACTAATGTACTTGAGTATCCTATTG
The DNA here is from genome assembly GCA_900316175.1 of uncultured Succinatimonas sp. Taxonomy (GTDB): domain Bacteria; phylum Pseudomonadota; class Gammaproteobacteria; order Enterobacterales; family Succinivibrionaceae; genus Succinivibrio. The sequence goes on along the minus strand of ONCB01000125.1, from coordinate 598 downwards.
CCTATCATTCAAGTCAGAATGATGTTCCAACAGTGTTTGTTGTAGGTGAAACAGATAATATTGTAAATAAGACTGTATTGAAGTCAGCCGTGCTGAATCTTAAGAAGATGAAGTTATCATCGCTTTATATTTCTGTTCCTAAGTTCGGTCATGCTTTTGGACTTGGTCTTGAGAAGTATTCAATTAGTTCAAATGACTGGATCACCCAGTCTGTTGATTTCTGGAATGAGAACAGAGTTTCAAGGTTAAATTTTGGCAATTAGACTACTGTCTAGTAAATAAATTAAGGGTAGACTTGCGTCTACCCTTATTCTTATAAATCTAGTGAAAGATTTTTAGCTAGTGCATACAAGCATCTAGACTAACAGCCATTTGTCCAAAGACAAAGATGCGTGATTAGTAGAGTCTTGTATGGCGCGCATTCTCGCGGGCCATCTTCTTTGCGTGGCGCTTAATTGCAGAAGCCTTTGCACGCTTACGTACAGTTGTAGGCTTCTCATAGAATTCACGAGCTCTTACATCGGCTAAAATACCGGCTTTTTCGCAAGAGCGCTTGAAACGTCTTAAGGCAACGTCAAATGGCTCGTTCTCACGTACT
>ONCB01000126.1 GCA_900316175.1 uncultured Succinatimonas sp. | reverse complement strand
AATCAATAAGTTCATACAGATTGATTATTTCAAACTTTTTCTTGATATCATCAAAAAATGTATAGCAGGCTTCATGTGAATCGTCGCCTCTCGTTTTATAAAAATCATCATAAGACTGATATTGAAGAATATGAGGATATATAAAATGATTACGTTTATTTAACCTAATCAAATGATGTAAATCGCCATCCATAATTCTTTTAAAATAATTGCCAATATCTGGATATTTATTATAAAGCTCAGTACAGACATTACCGTGAAGCTTATCTACAAGCTTTGTATCACATACAGCAAGGTAATTTATAAGATTAGTAAGTTCCTGCATGTTTTCTGGCTTTTTAATATTGTCTGCCTTAACAAAGGTGTTAAAATACTCAATCTTTTGATGAAAGAATTTCCATACCTTATCAAAATCAAGCTTTAAACCTTTAAAGCCATAAAATTCAAAATCTGATTTGTAATACATGCAGAAACAGAAAAGGTTATAACTTTTTTCTTCAGACATTATTCACTCCTTGGCACTTCCAGATACCATAAATGACAGCACAATACAAAGTTTTAATTTGCAGCACCATTTAAAAATTACGAATTATCTATAATCTTTCAGCCTTTCAGTTTAAGCATTCATATACTGCAGCTGCTCTTGAAAATTCATTATGTTCAAGATAACTGAATAACTCGTTTTCATATTCATCAACAAATTGCCAGTATGACTCTTTACTCTTAAAATCAATAATACTGTCATATGCTAAATCCTCTGGAGATTCATTAAAGAAATTAAAATACGTGCGGGCATAGCTCCTTACAAATCTTAAACGGGTATCAAAAAGAACCACGAGGAGTTTGTTTAATCCTAAATTTTTCTTTAAAATCTTTTTTGCGCAGCCAAAATGCTTATGTGCACAGAAAAGCAATTGTTCAAGTTCTTCATATTCAGCCTCTGCTCTTGCTTCAGGATCATCTAAAAGATCATCATCAAAGAGCCTTTCATTAACAGACTCATTAAAACTGTATTCGTTATTTATCTGTCTATACAGGCAGATGAGGCTTTCTTTTGAGGCGTTATGAAGTATAAAATCAACAGCAGCAGAAAAATCAGATTCATCTTCATCGCAGGCGTAGTATCGATATATGTCATACACTTTAAGCAGATCGTAAGCCTGTATAAGAGATATTGTTCTCTGTAAATCATCTGCGCAAATATCATCCTTCAGATAATATATTACTGCATCATACTGATGACGAGCAAAAAGAGATGCAGCCAGCTCAAACAGGCAACTGTTCTCAGATCCAAGACTTTCATAAAAGAAGTCATTAAGAATTTTCTCAACACCTGCATAATCAACAGTAGCAGATACATTTTGCATATAGGAAATATCAGTGATTTGCCTTGAAACGTCCATAAATAACCTCTGCATAAACAATCAATAAAACTAGATAAAACCAATTCGATGCCTTACAGGATTTTTTCCCTTTTCCAGATTTTTATCTTCTTTCATATTTTTTAAAGCCAGGTCAAGATCGCACTGCTCAATCACATTAGACTGTCTTTTGCTGGCATTTATGCAGACATCCTTGATATAGGCACCAAAATCAGATAAAGGTCTTCCTGCAAGCTTTTTTGCGCACTCAGAAAAGTTAAGATTTTCAGAGCATGGGAATTTACCTAAGTTAGTATTTAATGCCTCCAGGATTGACTCTTCATCTGGAAACTTAAATTCAATCTGACTTTTTTTAGGAAAACGGCCGTTTCTTAAAATAGCATCATCAATGTCATCAATTCTGTTGGTTGCAGCCAGAAGAAGAATTCTGTCCTTACCAAGATCTGCAGTGATATTGCGCAAAAACTCGCTTATCAGCTCATTGTTTGAATTAGAATCTCTTTTTTTAAAGAAGACATCCGCCTCATCAATAAATAAAACTGTTGGAGCACAATCTCTGGCTTTTTTAAATGACTCATTTACTTTTTTAGAAGCACTTGAACTGTAGCATCCTATGTTCTGTCCGCTCAAATATACGTAGTTCCATTTTAAAAAGTCTTTTACAGCCAAAGCTGCAGTGGTTTTACCTGTTCCTGGCAGACCGTGCATCATAATCGGATCCAGAGGACAGGCATCAAAAGCTCTGAAGCACTCAGGACTTTTTAAGTAAGGGACGATATTGCTGTTTATGTAATCTTCAAACTCTTTCTGACCATCCAGTTTGAACACTGCATCTTTATCAAGATTGAACCCGTCAAAATGTTTGAGCTCCTCTACAGCAGTCTGATAACTGATCTTTTTAATCCTTTTATCAGCCATCAGTTTTTTGATTACTCCGATAAACTTACATACATTAGATACTTTTCTTGAAGCAAGGTACTTTGATGTGTAGTCCAGTGCATCTTCATCTAAGGCTGATTCAAGTTCATGTAAAAGCAGATTTCTTACATCACATTCATCTGGATTTTTCATCTCAAAGGTATGTTCAACTTTGTCTATAATTCCATGATCTATCAGATCAGGTGCTGTGGTTGTAATAACAACCGTTATATTCATATGCCTAACTTCGTCGATTTTTGATAACAGAGCAGTTACTTCTTCGCCAGTCCAGGTGTTATCGTCCTTGACATACATTCTGTCTCTGAAGATGGCATCAGCATTATCAAGAAGAACTATTGATGGCATATGTTCCAAAGCATGATCAAATACCTCACCTATCTGCTGACTTGCACCATGAATGCTGCTGTCTGTAATTACAGATGAGTCAAGCTTAAAAATTCTTATACCAAAATCTTCTGCAACCTTATTTATGCAATATGACTTTCCAGTGCCTGAAGTACCTTTTATGAGAATGGTTTCAGGCATATACTTAAATTTATGTCTAACAAACCTGCGATTTCTTGTTGCGTCCTTAAAGAGATTTTGTAAATCATTCTGTCTTTCACATTCATTAGAGTGCTGTATCTGAAAGTTTTCACCAATGAACAGTTCATTTATGAAACGACTGAATTCTCTGTTTCCAGGAATATCAAACAAACTTGAAGGCTGATATTCTTTTTTTGCCATCGGGATAATCTCCTTATCATTACCGTAAGAGTCACCAAAAGTCAGCTCTTTACCTGTTGAGAAACAATGTTTATAAAAATCAGACTCCAAAACTGAGCCTTCTGTACAGAACTGCGTAAGACTGTTCAATCTAATTTCTGTCTCATCAGACAAACGGATGTTAAAAAATGGATTCATAATAAACAGCACTTGATTTTCAGTATAATATTTACTAGACTTTAACTGTTTAAAAAAATTGTGGTTTTCTAAATTCAGAAAAATAAAAAACCACATCGGTGCAAAGAAATGAACCTTGCTTTAAGATTAGTATATATTGTACTAGATAAATGGTCAAGCAAAATTCCATAATTTCTATTCAAATTTTTTTACGATGATTTATATTTGTACATATATTTGAAAAATACGTAAAAGTCTATGAAACTAAATCAATTACAGCAGATTAAAAACCTTTTAAACAGCGTTGAAATCAACAGGATCAATAAGGTTCTGCTTTTAACAGAGTTTTTTTATATCTTTAAGGCAGGCCGTTTTCTTAAACCGGATGAACGATTTGAACCTTTATCTTATATTAAGGAATTAGTAAATACTTATCTGTCTGAAGATAATCCTTACCGTTTAAAGGTGAAACATCTTATTAACAATAAGGAAATTATCGGCTATGCAAATTCTGAAGATGTTTGTTATGTAGGCAATTATCTTTATACTGAACTTGTTATGATCAGGGATTATCGGGATGATAAGGCGTCTGCAAAGCAAATTACATCTGACTTTTTCGATATCTTAAATTTCTGTTTTGAAGTTTCTTGTAATTCAATATTTGATAATGAATTTTTCAGAATCCTTATTGATTATATCTGCAATAAAAAAAACAGCTCTGTTCTTTTCGTGGACAACATATATCTGCCATTTGCAGAGTTATTAGCTGGAATTCAAAAAAAGTGTCAGGTTTGTTCCTTAACTAATACTTTTGAAAGAAACATCATACCACCAGCTGTAAAAGACCTTATAGCATTACTTTTTTTATCAGAAAAACAACTGTTCAAAGAGTACTTAAATCAGGAAAAATCAATTGTTGTTACCTCTAACAGATTACCTGATAAGGATATTTTTGATTTTCTGCCAGAAACTCCTCTATCCAAATACGATGGAGGTTTCACATATCATTGCAGATACCTGACATATGAAGATCTTTCACTTGGAAATAATTTCGATGTTTATTACAGATATTTTAAAGAAAAGATTAAAGGCAGATTTGTTACGTTTCTGCCAACAGAAATCACTTATTCAAATAAGCTTATTGCAAAAGAATTAAGAGAACTTTTTCTTAATGACAGACTTCTTGATAAGGTCATATCCCTTCCTAAATACTTCACTAAGTTCAACTCTTCTCCAATGGTTGTCCTGCTGTTTGACACTAATAAAACGTCAGATGAGATAACTTTTATTGATCTTTCTTTTAAAGAATGTAGAAATTACGAATTATCAGCACCTCAATACAATGTATTAAATAAAAATGCCATCGAGGTTTTAAAAAGTCTTTTAACTGATGACCAAAGCACAGAATCAAGTTTTTCAGTAAATGCCAAAATAAGTGAAATAAAATCAAAAGATTTTGTTCTGAATCCATCCATGTATGTCAATGGTCCTGACATCAATAACTATCTTGCAAATTTATCTGATGCACCTTTACACCTTTGCGATGTTGCTTCTATCTACAGAGCTCAGATATGTGCCAATAATTCTGAAGCAGAGCCAATGGATACTGATGAATGGTATGAACTTAATCTTGCGGATATATCTGAAACAGGACTTGTACATACAATTTCAAAATCCATAAATATTAAAAGAGGCCACCCTCAGGCAATCAGAAATCAGCTGAAAAAAGGCGATATTGTATTGTCTATAAAAGGAAGTCTTGGAAAAGTTGGCATTATAAGAGAAGATCGCTCTGACTTTATGGCAGGACAGTGCTTTGCTGTTATCAGAAGCAAGGATAAAACACTCTATCCACCAGAGCTTATCTTTATGCAGTTAAAATCAAAAGCTATAAAGCATTATATTCAGAAGAAAACATCTGGCGGCAGCATAAAGGTTCTTCAGAAAAACGAGCTTAACAACATTCCGCTGTTTGAGTTTTCTGAAGATAGAGCAAAGACGGATATGAACAGATTTAACGCACTTGTAGAAATCGACGGTGAACTTAACAGATTAAGAGATGATTTAGAAGATATCTTTAAATAAACACACATATATTTAAGTTAAAGATAATCACTCCTGTTCTCTTACAAAAAAAACGGCCGTTATTGATCCACTCGATTGATAACAGCTTTTATATGAGATTTTAATGAAGAAAAACGTATCACAAAGCTCACAAACAAGGTATGATTTTATAAATGAAATAATCAATAGTGATAATATAATTACGACAAACAAATCGATCTGATCATTCTCACATAAATCGTGTGGGAATAACCTTAAATTTTAAACTTACATTAGTAAGCCTTTTGAAGTGCTCTTTTACAACTGATTTTATTATAAAATTCTGCGAATTTACTTAAAGATGTGTTGTTTACGCAATAGGTATTTTCAGAAGGTGACTTCTGATTATGAGTGCCTTTGGTTAATCTTCTATAGGAAGCGTACTGAAGTATTCGAGCAGATATTCTAGTGCTAATAACGGATCATCACTAAAATCG
>ONCB01000136.1 GCA_900316175.1 uncultured Succinatimonas sp. | reverse complement strand
CGGTCTTAATAATCAAAAATCGTATTTTAAAGAGCAAAAGCAGTGCTAGACCGCTTATATTTAACGTTTTAACTCAATTTTTGAAATGCAAAAGTTGAGGTTTTAATTCAAAAAAGGCACCTTGCGATGCCTTTACATGTGTTGTTTTGCTTGAAATTAGAAGGTGTATCTTGCACCTACTGATAAGAGTGATTTGTTAAGCTCTGAAGACTTGTGCTCATCACCAGCGTTAAATTGTGCTTCTGTCCATAAGTTAAAGTTCTCGTTTAAGTCATAGTTGACATAAACAGGAATTCTTCTGAATATTTCAGAATTACCTTTATGATCTCCTTTAACTTCCATAAATTCATATCCTGCAGCAATTGTAATTCCGTTTTCAAAGCCGTATGCAGTAACAATTTCATATCCGTTTAAACGATATGAGAATGCTACATCATCTCCAAATGCATTATTGCAGTCGTTAACAAAACTCCTTGTCAGAGTAAATTTTCTGGTGTTGTACAGGGCGCCAACAGAGAATCCATCATCGCTTCCCCATTTTACAGATGCAGCTATATCTTTTACATTTTTAAGTGCTGGTGCAGAGATGTCATGTATACCATATTTGTAGTTGTCAACGCCTTTATTCTGAACTTTAATGTATTCATAACCAGCTTTAAAAGAGAGTGGTCCAAAGAGCACATCATTAAATGTATAACCTACTGAAGCTGCAAATCCGCCTTTTATATTTACCTTATCCTCTTTATCAAAATCATTATATGAAGCTCCTTCTACAAGTTCATTATCTGATGCGAGGCTTGTGGAAACTGATGCAAAGAATGAATCATTTTCAAAAACATATCTGATGGTGCCTGATCTGAATTCATCCTCGCCAAATTGACCTGCGCATCCAAAATCTTCAAAGATGTCAGTAACTTCAATTACTGATTTCATAGCTGAATAAGTTTTACCGGCCATCAATTTGCCATAAGAGTTAAAATCAAGACCAACGAACTGTTCTCTTGTTTTCAGATTCTCGTCTGTCCCGTTTGCCATGTCCCACTCTGAAAATGCAAAAGCTGATACATTAGAGTTGATTTTACTTCTGCCTTCTAAAGAAAAACGAGCTGAGTTCACAAGAGTATTGTCATTACCCTTATTTAGTTCATTAGCTTTAGCAGCACCTGTATTATAGAAAACAGACTGAACACGGCCTCCGATATTTAATGAAGTATCATCCTTATCATATACGGTGGCAGCGTCTGCTGCTGATGCTGTAAGAATTATTGCTAATGCTAGAGCTTTCTTTTTCATGATCATCCCTTTAATAAATTGGTAAGTAAAAGTATGTTAGATTATGCTTATTAGAGTATGAATATGCTAACAAAGGTTAGCAATGGCTAACATAATATCAGAAAGTTTTAAATTTTCAAGAATAAAAACTGATATTCCGATTATTTTTTTTAGAAGTAATTTTTTTAAATTTGGCAGACTAATTGCATTCGCTTACATCAGAAGTGTTATTTAATGTTTAATAAAATTAAATAACATATTGAAATATAGAATAAATATACTATCTAAATAGAAATTACGGAGAATAATGAATGGAGAATGTAGGCAATAATGTAGTGCAGAATACAGACAAATTTGCCACAAGTGGCAGAATGTCTTATCTGTCTTCTTCAATAAAGGAGGCTGGCACTAATTTCTCTAATATCTTTGATTCCATTATGGCATCTCAGAATATTCTTAAGGAACAGTCTGAACTAAAACATGGCAGTGTGAAAGCAAAAGATCAGCCTCTAAATTTTGTTAAGCACAATCAGGCAAAAGAAAACGTTAATAAGTTTAATGATGAAAATGATGAAGTTAACGATGAGGCTAAAGCTAAGGTTAAGGATGTTTTTTCTCTAACAGAAGATTCTGATAAGTTTGTTAATACATCTGAACTTAATGCTCATTTACAGGATAGTGATGAGTTTCTGGTAAACAATAATTTACAAGAGAATGTATCTGAGGAGATTATGCCTGCTGTTAATTTAAATCAGGAGGATAATTTAATCTCATGTGAAGTTGAAAATACTTCAAACTCAGCTAAGTTTACTGCATTAAACACTTCTGAAAATGAGAGTGTCATGTCATTAGAGCAGGATTTTTCATCAGATATCATGGAAAAGACTTTTTATGCTGACACCCAATATGAAGATTTTGATACAAAAGCCTTTGAAGACTTTGTAAAAGAGAGCAGATCTGAGGTAGTAAAGACAACTGCAAATGTTCAGTTAAAAGATCTGTTGCAAAAGGCAAATGTAACTTCAGTCAGAATGACGGAGTATAATGATTCAAATCCTATGATGGAAAATGATTTTGGTGCATCAGAGCTTTCTGTAATTGAGGATTCATTGAAGGCTTCTATTGCTCTTGAAGAGAATATTGAGTCCCATGAAATTGTAAAAGAAAAGATTGATGCAATTATGGACTCTAAGGAGCAGTCTAATGAAGCTGCTTTAAAGGACTCTTTAGAGCTTTTAAGAGGCAATACCCAGAATCAGAAGACTGTACTTGAAAGTGTGCTTGCAAACTCAAGAAACGCTGAGTATGCTCCAGCACAGGGATTTGTATTACAGAATAATCAGTTTAATCTTGATGCTGAGGCTGATAGTGAAAATACCCTCAGCAATTCGACCATCTCTGTAAAGGGTGCTCAGGCTAAAGCAGTACCTTCAATGAATGCTTCTCAGTCTCAGCAAGGAAGTTCTGGCGGATTTGAAGAAAACTCACAGAATCAGAATCTGCAGTCTGGTTTATTAGGTCAGGAAAAGGCTGTGAACAAACAGCAGATGACTAAACAGATGAACCTGCTTAACATGTCATCAAATTTAAGAGCTAATGCTGAAGCTATCGCCGAGAAGGTAATGCAGATGGCTAGCCGCAACTTAAAGAGAATGGAGCTTGATTTAAATCCTGAAGGCCTCGGTAAATTGAAGATTAACTTTGATTTAGGTTCAATGGAGAACTTAAACAAGGTAACCTTCCAGGCAAGCTCAGAGGGTGCAAAAGATCTTATTGAAAAGGCTCTTGGAACCTTAAGAGATATCCTGAAGTCTAATGATATTGATGCTGATGTAGAACTTGCCGATTACCTTGATGAACAGGGAAGTTCAGAGCAGTTTGCTGATAACAGTAACGCTGAACAGGAAAGCGGTCATGGGGAGCGTGAGAACAAAGATTTTGAATCAATGTTCACTCTTGAAGACGATAATTCAGGTATGGAAAGAGAAAATTTGAGTTTTGCTGAAGAAATTAACGTATTCAACTCACAAAACAATAATAGATTTGCTCGTTTTGCATAAAAAATCAAATAATTATTAACGCTTATATGCCATAATATAAGCAAAATTGAGGAGAGATTATGGCTAAGAATGATGCAGATGATTTAGAGGCACCTAAAAAGGGTGGAAAACTATTTCTGATTATTATAGGTATTGTGCTGTTGCTGGTTGGTTCCGGCGGTTATCTTGGTGCTGCCTATTTCATGCATTTACCTCCATTTGAACCATCAGGCCCAAATCCTGAAGAAATTGCTGCAAGGAAAGCTGCTGCAGAAAAGGAGCAGCGTCTGATGCAGAGAGATATTTATGTACCTTTCAGTCAGCCATTTACTTTCAGTATCAAGTCTGATCGTCGATCTCACGCAGGTCAGGTTGAGATTGTACTGGTTGTTGTTGGTGATGCAAATGATGAGCTTGCAAGAAAGCATTTAACCTTAATTAGCAGTGTAATTTTTGACAGACTTTCTACTCAGTCTTATGAGGTATTATTAAAGCCTTCAGGACGTCAGAGATTAAAGAGAGAACTTCTCGATGCTGTTAGAGCAAGAATGACAGAAGTTGCCAAAAATCCGGTTGTTGAGCAGATTCTGCTGACAAGTTTCGTATTACAGTAATGGAGCTTACTTGTGACTGAATTTTTATCACAGGACGAAATCGACGCTCTGTTGCATGGAGCGGACGATGTAGAGCCGGAGACCCCCCAAGAAGTCACTGGTATTAAAACGTTTGACTTCGGATCACAGGAACGTATTGTTCGTGGTCGTATGCCTACGCTCGAGCTTGTGGATGAACGTTTTGCCCGTCATATGCGTATCAGTCTTTTCAATATGATGCGCCATTCAGCTGAAGTTACCTGGAACGGTGTTCAGATGATGAAGTTTGGTGAGTATGTTCAGACACTTTATGTTCCTACTTCTCTGAACATGGTGCGCTTCAGACCTTTAAAGGGTACTGCTTTAATTACCCTTGAAGCAAGACTGGTGTTCATTCTGGTGGAGAACTTCTTTGGTGGTGAAGGCCGTTTCAGAACCAAGATTGAAGGTCGTGAATTCACCCCAACTGAGAGACGTATTATTCAGAAGCTTCTTAAAATGGTGTTTGCCGATTATAAGGAAGCTTGGGCTCCAGTTATGGATGCCGAGTTTGAATACCTCGATTCTGAAGTTAACCCTTCAATGGCCAACATTGTAAGCCCTTCAGAAGTTCTCGTGGTAAACCAGTTCCATATCGATCTTGATGGCGGCGGCGGTGATCTTCATATCTGCTTCCCATATTCAATGATTGAGCCTATCCGTGAACTCCTCGATGCCGGTGTTCAGTCTGACAAGGGTGATACCGATGTTCGCTGGAATAAGGCACTTCGTGAAGAAGTTATGGATGTAAACGTGGATATGAGAGTAAAGCTTTTAGACACTTTCGTATCTTTACGTGACATTATGGATTTTAAAGCAGGTGATGTTCTCAATGTGGAAATCCCTGAAAACCTTCTTGTTTATATTGAGGATTTACCAAGCTATCATGCAAAACTTGGAAGATCCAAGGATAAACTTGCTGTCAAGATTTCTGAGGTTCTGGAAAGACCTAAGAGTGCCAAGACAGACTTCAGCTTCATTAAGGGCAACAGCATGAATGTAGCTGAGGAAGAAGAGACAGAAGATTTTGATGACGATTAACAGGTGAATTATGTCAGATGA
>ONCB01000128.1 GCA_900316175.1 uncultured Succinatimonas sp. | reverse complement strand
TTTTTCCCAGTTTCTTAAGGTCTGAACATGAACTCCCAGGATTTGAGCAGCTTTTCCAATTGAAATGATTTTATTCATAAACGTCAACAATACCTCATATATATTATGAGACATTGTAAACAATTTATACATTTAACACAACTGTAACTAACCCAGCATAATGTACTTTGCTGATAGCGAGCTTAATTTTGCCTCTTTTACATCCTGAACTTCATACTCGTAGGTAAGAGTAGAGAATTTCTCTTCTTTTAAAAGGTTCTTTTCAAGAACAGATGAAGATTTTTCAGATAAAAGCTCTTTTCTCCTTATGTAGTTTTTTGTGGCGTCATCATCTGATGTCTTCACATTTTTTAAAGGAAATCTGTCATCTGTTTTGATTTTTTCTAAATTACAGTCAGCTGTTTCGTTAAAGGTATCCTGTTCACTAACTGTTCTTTTTGCTTTATATTTTGTAAATCTAAAAAGTTTCATAAGCTCACCTGAAGATAAGCCTATCACTTCTTTTTACATAAACCTGAGCAAGTGGATCAGAAGATCAACTTGCTCAAAAAAACTTACCTGAAATTAGAAAATATCTATGAATAAAGAGATATGACGATGTAATCAGAATGGCAAATCTTCAATATCAGCATCATCAGAAGCTGAGTTCTCGCTTTCATCGACCATTCCATTTAGGAACATATCAATATGATCCTGATAAAGTCCAATATGATTTATGATTTCCTGGAAGTCATCATCAAGAAGCTGATACTGACTTAAAAGTTCTTTGTCAATTTCTGGTGTTTTTTTTGATCTTTTTGCCACAGGTATTACCGTATTAAGCATGCATTTAAGATAAGGTTATCTGTAAGTATACAGAGAAAACAGTTTTTAATAAATAAATGAATCAAAGGTGCCGCATTTTAATTTTTATTGTTTGACCTCTAAGACAAAATGATCTTCACATAAAAACCTGCATAGGATGACCTGTTGCTGGTACTGATCCTTTCTTAAGGTGATTACGAATAGTGATTTATGATTACGAATAATTGAAAATCAGCAAAAATTAAGAAAATAACCTTGATAAATCAGTGTGATAAAGTGTGATTACGAATAATGATTTGTGATTACGAATTTTTGATATTCGTAATCACCCCCTAAAAATGATTGGTAACTTATGAAGTAAAAGGAGTCTCCAGCTCTTTATTTTAAGATCGAATTTTCATGTCCTCCTGTCTTTAAACATTTCTCATCAAAAGATAAAAAATCATCAGTAATCCTAAATAGACTTGGAGGGTATAGCTATTAACTATTACCATGTATAGCCTCAAAAAATGCATATCAGGTTTTAGCTATAACTGCTTATAGAAAATGCTTTATATTTGAAAAATAAAGAAAAAATGTGTTGACAGGGTGTACGTTAAGACTTAATAATAGCGCTGTAGATTAAATCGTAAAGTTTATGGGAGGGAAAATGAAACCGTTAAATCATAATACTGCTTTATTTAATAACTTTAAATTATTAGATACACGAATGTGTACTTTTCTAAAAATTAACATGTGTATGTAAAGTGCTTTTTAAAGCCGGTTTTAATCATCAGTTGATTTATTTTTACAAAAGTATTCAGGATATAAAAATGAAATTATTAACTACCTTAAAAACCTTAACCTTAGTTGCCGCCTCTGTTTTAGCCTTATCAGGCTGTGGAGATAAAGACAAGCTTCAGAACGCTTCTTTAGTGCCTGATGACATCAAAGTTGGTGTGGTGCCAGGACCTTACAGAGAGATCTTAGAGAAGTATCTTAATCCTGTAGTGGTAAAGAGAGGACATCATTTAACTTTGGTTGAGTTTACCGACTGGGTGCAGCCTGACTCTTCATTAGATGCAGGTGACATTGATGCCAACCTTTTCCAGCATCAGGCTTATCTTGATGGAATTGTTGCCAATCAGGGGCTTAAATTAAAATCTGTCGTTAACTTCCCAACCTTGGGCATCTTTCTGTTTTCAGACAAATATAAGGATCTTCAGAATATTGCCAAAGACAGCACTGTGGGCATTCCAAATGACGCTGTAAATCTTGCCCGTGCTCTTAGAGTTGCAAGAGATCTTGGCTTAATTACCTTAAAGGCTGATAAGAACGAGCAGAAGGCTGCCATTGCAGACATTGACTCTAATCCGCTTAATTTAAACTTCGTGGCAATGGAAGCTGCTCAGCTGCCTCGTTCTCTTGACTCTATTGATCTGGCATTTGTTCCAGGAAACTATGCATATGCTGCCAGACTCGATTTTGAACATGCCTTAGGTGCAGAGAATGTGTTAGAACCAATCAAGCTTGTTATTGCCGTGCAGGAACACCGCGTAGATGGTGTAGGTAAATTCTTAAAGGAGGCTGTAGAAGATCCTGATTTTATAAAAGCTGTAGATTCTGATCCTGTGTTCAGGAACTTTGCAAAGCCTCAGTGGTGGCCAAAGGCTCAGTAAGTTAGTTAGGTGTTATTGTATAAATCATTACACAGCACAGGATTTAAAATGATTAGATTTGAAAACACATCTGTAAGATTCAAAAAGGACGGCAGGGAATTTACTGCTGTTGACAGTGTAAGCTTACAGATAAAAAAAGGAGAGTTTTTCGGTATCGTCGGCGCATCTGGCGCCGGCAAGTCGACTCTTGTCAGAACTGTAAATCTTCTGACAAGACCAACTTCTGGATCTGTATATATTGATGGTACCGATGTGACTTCATATCAGGGTAGAGAACTGTCACAGCTTCGCCTGAAGATTGGTATGATTTTTCAGCACTTTAACCTGATTAAGAATGCAACAGTTGCTGAAAATGTAGCCTTTGCACTTGAAGCATCTGATACTCCAAAGGACAGGATCGCACCAAGAGTATTAGAGCTTTTAGATGTGGTAGGTTTAGCTTCAAAAGCAAAATCATACCCATCAGATCTTTCTGGAGGTCAGAAGCAGAGAGTGGCTATTGCAAGAGCTCTTGCCAATAACCCTGAAATCCTTTTATGCGATGAGGCAACCTCAGCTTTAGATCCTGATAACACCAAGGAAGTTATTCAGACTTTAAAGGACATTAAGAATAAATATCCTGTAACCGTGCTTTTTATTACTCATCAGATGGAAGTTGCAAAGAGCCTTTTTGACAGAATTGCAGTGATGGACCGGGGCAGAGTGGTTGAGGTTGGATCTGGCTATGAAATCTTTGCTCATCCAAAGAGTGAGCCTGCTAGGAACCTGATTACAAAATCATTAGGTTCAGTGTTGCCAAAGCAGAGCATTGAGCATGAGGACAATCTCTATCTAGTAACATTCAAAGAAGAGTTTGCCTATGATCCTGTAATTGCTGATGCATCAAGATTGTTTTTAAATACCCGTTTAAGCATTATTGCAGGTAATATTGAGTATATACAGGATAAGCCTCTAGGACGATTATTAGTTTCCTTAAGAGGAAATGATATTAACGAGCGTGAAGAGGTTCTTAGATTTTTAAAGGTAAAAGCCTACGTTCATGAGTTTACTAAGGAATTTTCAAATGTTTAATGAAGTATTGGAATCGACACTTGAGATATTACGTAACGAGCTTTGGAAGGCTTTTTATGAAACTGCAATCATGCTTTCAATCTCATTTTTTTTAAGCACAGCTTTTGGTTTATCCTTTGGCTTTTTACTGTATCTGACAAGAGATCAGAGATTTTTTAAAAGACCTGGTTTAAACAAGGTAATTGCTGCTGTTATTAACTTTATAAGATCTATTCCTTTTATTATTCTGGTGGTGTTTACTCTACCTTTCACTTTCTTTGTTGTGGGCACCAAGATAGGTCCAGTTGCAGCTTCTGTCCCACTGTCAATTACCGCAACAGTTTTCCTTGCAAGACTTGTTGAAAGCTCATTAAAGGAGGTTGATTCAGGAGTTCTTGAAGCGGCTCTATCAACTGGTGCTAAAACCTCACTGATTGTCAGGAAGGTTCTCTTAAGAGAAGCTGCTCCTGGAATTGTTCGTGGTATTACAGTGACTTTTATAAGCCTGATAGGTTTTTCAGCAATGGCCGGCATGGTTGGTGGAGGCGGTATTGGAAACCTCGCGGTACAGTATGGTTACTACCGTTATGAGCTTGGCATCATGATCTTTACCATCGTGGTACTGGTGCTCCTTGTTCAGGCTGCTCAGTTTACAGGTGACTATATTGCCAAAAAACTTACTCACTGATAAATAACAAATTTTTTTTGGTGGCAATCAGCTTGGCAAGATTGCCACCCTTTTTCTTTTAAAGAGTATGTACAGGAAATTCCTTGCGGCTTATATCAACTTCGTTTAAATCAATACTTACAAGTTTTGTACATTCATCTCTTCCAAGATTTGCAATCATCTTTCCATATGGACTTGTTACCATGGAATTGCCAAGTCCTGACAGTACTGGAGAGATCACTC
This sequence comes from uncultured Succinatimonas sp., assembly GCA_900316175.1. Classification (GTDB taxonomy): domain Bacteria; phylum Pseudomonadota; class Gammaproteobacteria; order Enterobacterales; family Succinivibrionaceae; genus Succinivibrio. The sequence continues at coordinate 1,045 of ONCB01000128.1, read as the reverse complement.
CTGTCTGATTACATACAATAAAGAAAACCTCATTGTCAAAGGCTCTTACTTTTGCCATGTTCTGCCAGATCTCTTCTTTTTCTTTAAAAAACTCTTCATTACAAAGTAACTCTGTAGGAAAGATCCATGCTGTTGGCAGTACTATGAGTTTTGCTCCCTGTTTCAATAGTTCATGGAATAGCACAGGAAAACGGATGTCAAAGCAGATGGCAATACCGGTTTTACCAAAATCAAAATCGGCACATACTGCTTTGCTGCCAGGTGTGGTTTTACTGCCTTCAGCACCACCAAAGTAATTGTAAAGATGTATCTTGTCGTACTCTGCTATCACATTTCCTTTTCTGTCTAAGGCAAATGCCGTGTTATATAGCCTGTTGTCGCTTTTCCTTCTGACAATTGATCCTGCCACAATGTTTGAATTATAGCTTGTGCAAAGCGTTTTAATTCTTTCAAGAATATAACCGCCGTTTTCATCCTGTGCATGATTTACATAATCTGTGCTGGTTGCAAAAAACTCTGGAATAACTATTAAATCAATCTTCTTGCCTTTGTAAGGAGACAGCATATTTTCAAGTTTGTTAAGGTTTTCATAAGGATTTGAATAGATAGACTGAATCTGAACAATAAGTACGTTTATCATATGGTATGACTCCGAATCTGAATAATAAAAATCATTATAATTCAGATAAATAATAATATCTCATACTAATCAGTATGTTTTGCACTAAACTAAAGCTTTTTAAGATAATCTTATTAAGAAATACTTATATCTTATTGCTTTATATGCTAAAAGAGGAATCGCATTTCTTGAAAAACGTTACATTCTTTCCAATATTCTAAATATTGTTGCCAAAAATACTTTTTACTTTAAAAATGTACAAGGTGACAATTCTTAATATTCATACATGTATGTATGTTTAATATATTGAAATATCAGTAATTAAATAATACGACAAACAAATCGATCCGATCTCACTCACATAATTGAATGAGAACCGATCAGAATAATCAAAATCATAAGCAGGCCTTATGAAGTGTTCTTTTA
>ONCB01000181.1 GCA_900316175.1 uncultured Succinatimonas sp. | reverse complement strand
CATCTTAAGCCATTCCGGTCCGCGAGAGGTTGTTGCGGCAATAGGATATGGTGAAATGTCGGATGACGAAGTGGAGCTTAGACAGTATCTTCAGCGTGTGGCGGATAATACAGAGTTTACGGCATGGTATTTCGGTCATTTTCATGAGGATACAGAGGTGGAGGATATGTTCTTTTGCCTCTATGATGAAGTAGTAGCACTTTAGTTGACTTGTGATCGGGATAACCTTTGGTCCAGTGGACCAGAAGTTCCTTTTATTAAAATAAGTCTTTTGTAAAGTCTTGGATAAAAGCTTTTACATCCTCATATGAGATGTCATCGCTTATAAGATTCTTAGTTGTTTTTTCGTAATCATCTGCGTAGAAATCTTCGTCGCAGAATTTCTTTATCAGCTCGGATATATTGATATCTTCATCTGCGGCAGGAGCAATGTTATTTTTCATGCCTTGACGGTGAGCACGAACTTCTAAGATGAGTTTATGAAAATCATCATCGACTGTAACTTCTTTAGATATTTTGTAAATATCATAGAGATGTCTGGAGTTACGAGCTGCTTTGTCTTGGATGTAGTAATCACAAAGGGCGAATATCTTGTCGATTAATGTTCGTTCCAATGATTGTACTCGCATTGTAAATGGAGTGAGCTCGTATTCTTCAAGTAAATCAGGTTCTTCATCTTTTAGTGCTTGATAGATATAGTTGCTGATTTTGTGTTCTACAGTCGGAAATGCATATGACATAAGAGCTGTTTCCAATTTTACATAGGTGGCCAGAAATGGGTCTTCGATAATTGAGCTATAGGCCATATCGTAATGATTGTAATCTTTATCGCTTTCAATAGAATCCCAATTTGCAATTTCTAAACCTAATTCATCAGCTATGGGCTTTAGGATGTTGTATTTAAGCTTTTTACGTCTGCTTTCTCCTAAATGCTCTGTGAAGGTGATATCAATATCTTCTGAAAAACGGTCTATTACACCGTACGCTTTTGAAAGAGAGGTGCCACCTTTAAAGCAAATCGGATATTCACATGTGGAGAGTTTTTTAAGTATGATTGTAACGTAGTAGTCTTTTTCTACGATATCCTGAGCCTGGCCAATACGTTCAGCTGTAAGAGCAACGATATCATTAAATAATTCTTTGTCATTATGCAAGTACATTGTCTAACTTCAATTCATAATAAAATCTAAAAGCAGTTAATGGAAAGTGTCGAATATAATGATCTATATCATCTCTTGTAATCTTATATGCTTCAATATATTTTAAAAAACATTTTCTTACGTCATCATAATCGTAGTCTGAATAAGTATCAAGATTCGATAGCAGATCCAACATCTGAAGGATGTGTACATTTTCATTAGTTATCGAGATTAGTGGTTTTTTGACTTTAAATCTTCTGTTGCCAATCTTAACATCTCTGGGAGCGGAGTTCGTGTTGTTGCTTACAATTTCTACTACTTGGGGAACCTGTGTAGATATGCCAAGCTGGTTCGCAAATGTGTTACCGGAATAGTATCCATCAATCTTTCCGTTTTTTGAAATATATTTATATTTTGCTATCGTATCAGCTGTAGGACCTACTGCAGATTTTAGCCTGGTTTTCTTTGGAATATAGTAGATGCCATTGTCGTATTTAGCCAGTAAGCCTTTTTTGCATAAAGACGTTAGCTGCTGAGTAAGTGCAGATTTTGATATCTCTCCGTCATAAATATCGGAGAAGAATATTGGCTCGCCTTCTTTATATTTTTCAGTAAGTAATTCATAAATCATATTATCACTACCTAAACAAAATGCAATTGTTTATATAATTTGTTAAGTTAACTGTATCACGTATTACAGAAAAGTCAAATGCGTAGCCGATGGTAGGACCTACGACGAGATTAAGAGATATCTCATGGAAGAATGTGACAGACCGGAGTCGACAGCACGAGCTAAGATTAATGCTTTTCAGGCGGCAGATGATAATCTCTATAGCTATCATAGATCGGATAAGAAGGTCTATTTCGATTATGACAAGTTCAATGATTTAGAAGATGAGATTGATCATTGGCTGGATATCGAGACTAATGATTATCGCGGTGAGCAGCTTGCACAGTTAAAAAAGCAGTTTAAAGGAATTAAGCAAGAAGCGGCATCATGGGAGCGCAATTACTTCAATAACAAGAAATTGCGAGAGTCTCAGCAAAGTAATGCCCATAAGCGATTGATTGATACGAGGCAGAAAGTATTGAATGATATTTCTTATATCAGTGAGCAGATATCAACTCTGGCAGATAACATGGATGTGAGACTTCAGCTTTTGGAGAATCGTTCTTCGCTGGAACGTGGTCTTTCCTTTGTAGACAGAGTAAAGCTTTTTATCCAGACGAAGTTTGGTCTTATTCCGATGAAGGAA
>ONCB01000129.1 GCA_900316175.1 uncultured Succinatimonas sp. | reverse complement strand
TATCTCATGAATTATGAGATATTATAGCACAAAACAAAAAATGGAATGCAATTTATATTTCGCATTCCATCAAGGTTTATGACTGTTTTTTTGGATTTGTTCCTTGTGTCACAATTTACTATGAGATACTATTTAGAAAATCCGAGTTATTTATTCAATAAAAAAGCTCAAACAAAGTTTGAGCTTTTTTTTCCTAAATTTAATACTCATGTTATTCTACGTCTGTCGGCAAAAAAAATCAGCACGATATTTTGGTCCTTAATTCAGATGCTTCACTTTCTTACAAGAAGTAAGTTTGAAGCATTTTGGCCAGGAATTCAGTTTTGCCTTATAGTGCGGAGCAGTCAAAAGTGCACAGGACGACTAAAGATATGATTGTAGAGTTATAAATATCATTAAATTCAGATAATAAAAATCAATTTTACCCCTCCGGAATACAGCTAAAGTTTATGTGTAAAATTACCGATTAATTACTTATGACAAATAAAAAATTGTTCGGAGTGTTTTATGATAATTCAGTCAGCAACTACTAACAGAGTATCCTTCAAATACTGAGTCTTTAAAAGTAAACCGTACTTTTGAAGAGTTAGAATCTCAAACTCCAAATCAGTTAGGGTCAGATGAGGTAAGCATTTCACCTGAAGCAGTTCAGCTATATAAAGACAGCATCATGAACGCTACTAAAGAAGCTTTGCATAATTCAGGAATAATCCTTACTGACTATAGAACTATGATAAGTGGAAAACTTCCTTCAACCTATGGCGAGCTAAAAGATGATGGAGAATATGAGCGAGTTTATCAGACTGTGTCAGAAAAAGGTGACAGTCTGTTAAAAGCCTATGCTGAATCCTATGATGAGATCATAAAAGGTCACTCTGAAGGGAGCAGAGAAACTTATATAGCTGATGAATCTTCTGAGAATGGATTTAGAAAACAGACTGCAGATGAAGAACTTTCTGAACTTGATAAGGCTTATGATCAGCTGTCCTCAGAGTTTGAATCTGACAACAGCAAAAAGATAATTTCTGCACTTTCAGAACATGCAAAACTTGTAAAGGAAGCATCTGCCGGCAGAGCCAAAATAGCATCTTCATCTGCTGATGCTTTATCTGAAAGAAAAGCTCAACTTTCCAAATTACCTACAGATTTGAGACAGAAACTTATTGATGCATCAAACAGCTTCAAGTCTCAGTATTCACAAAAGACTGACGGAATAGATGTTGGCAGTATCCTTAAAGGCATAAGCATCTTTGGATCAGGTGTTAACTCAAAGTCTTCTGATGCATAAGCAAAGGATAGTGAACCATGGCAATCAATATCTCTTCTCTAAATGCAACTGAAATCGCTTTTATAAAACGTGACGGTGCGTTGCGTGATAATAACGTTTCAAAGCTTCAAAAAGGAGATTTAAAGGACAAACTCAATGAAGCTCTCAGTTCTGGCAGTGCAGTAAATCTACTTGAGGTGGAGGGATAAATTACTATAGAATTAGTTTACAAATCAATTAAATATAAAAACTCTACAAAAAGCTACAGATTTTAATGAATCTATTCATTTGAAAATGAGCAAAATAGAAACTAAGTCCCTATTCTTTATTACAGTTCTAATGATTAGTCTGATTAAGCGCTTAAGATTTTTTTGATGTCCCCCAAAATGCTCACGATTATAGCACGGACTGGCACAGTCGTTGGAGAAGGAGATGGTTTTGTAACACAGCCTCTGTATGCAGCAGGCTTTGCAAAACACAGGCAGCACAGTCAGTATGTAAAAATGGTCAATCTTTCAGAGCTGAAGGTTCCTGAAGGTGAGTAGAAAACAGTCGCCTAGTCTTTTACTCAAATTCAAAGAGAACCGGTACATCGTTCATCTGGCATGGAATATACTCTATCCTCCGGTTTTTCTTATCAGAGCTGTCCACAATTCGGCTTAGATGATTAGACTGAAACACCTCAAAATAATCTCCTTCAAAATGAGGATAGCATTTGCCGCCATGCTGATAGTTGACTCTGATAACTACCGCACAGTTTCCTGCGTAGGTAATGCTACGGTTATAATCTGAATATCGCCCGTTCTCGTTATTGTCGATAGGTACCCCTCCAAGTTCGTTCTTTGAAAAACAGCCCCATAGAACAGCAGGATACCTTGTCAGAACCGAGGTTTTTACAATCTTTCCCTGATCTTTTAATGAATCAGTTTTAAGACGGCAGACAGAGTAGTTGTCATTTCCCTCAAAAACGGTTTTTTCAAAATCAGAGGCCCTGCAGGTAAGAACGGTGCCTTTGATGAAGGGAACTCCTGCGACATCGTTGAAGTCCTGAGATGCGGCATATAAAGGCATCACAGCTGCTACCGCAAATACTGAGACAGCACCTAGAAGCCTAAGTTTTTTTGAACTGCTCATATGAGACTCCAGAGTTTAGTTATCACCATATTCCAAAGATCCTGTTGCCGCCGCGATATTCGGCACACCAGTTTTCTCTTGAATACACACAGATTGAATCAATATAGGAGTAGTATTCCTTAAGAGCCTTCTGCATTTTTGGATCTTTAAGTATTTTCTCGTGAAATTCCCTGTAGAGATCCCCCGGATCAAACTGACAGTTATGCTCCACAAGATCGGTTGTAGCCATGATCATAGCAACTCTTGCTTCCTCATGGGTTATCCCCATACGCTTTGAAAATTCCTCCACCGCATTCCACTCCTTAACCGTAGGCTCGACACTGTCACGGGGAAAGTCTGAAGCATAAGATACCATGCATAAAAGCAGAGCACACAGAAGAGATAATGCATTGTAAAGCAGATAGGAAAATCTCATAGTTTCTCCTTTTTAATGCTTATCCTCGGCAAGACGTCTGAAGAGATTAACTCCAAAGTCCTGAAAACGTCTGTCTGATGATTTCATGGCCTGATCCATTTTAAAATCACCACCATAGAAATTTCCATCCACAAAGACATGAGTCTGACCTCGAATGGAGTGCTTTACTCCGTCCATGTACATGAATACCTTGAGTTCATCAGGACTTACATCTCCATGACAGCCTTTGTAATAGGAGATCCAGACTTCCTTTCTGCCATCTCCGTCAAGATCGGTAACCATCGGACTGTCCTTTGAGAACTCCAGTCTTGCAGAGGTTTCACAGTCATGAACAAAATCATAGAGCTTCCACTTTAAAACCGGAGGCACCTTGCTATTCTCGCCGAAGTCATAGACATGAATTTCATTGTTCATGCAGATATTCTCGGGATACTGAGGATCGGGAGTGGATTTGAAATAGCCTGATTCGGTCTGCATGACCACATGATTTTCACCGTTACTGCTGTAGGTAACCTTGTTCAGAAAATTTCCCTGAGCTTCCTTATAGCCCTGCAGAGGATGGTCGTCTATATAGGCGTTTGCAGTACAGATTGCAGTCAGAAAAGTACAGAGTATAAGGGATAGTCCTTTAGTCATGTGAAGCCCCCAGAAAAAGCCGTTACAAATCAGAGTAGAGCGCTTTGTACCTGAAAAACAGAAAAAGAGCGCTCTTTGAAGTCAGAAGCTACGGTCAGTTGCTTTTTACAAAATTCATCTGCCCGCCATTCTGGAACTGAATCGACATATTGTTCCCCTGCACATAAACCCTGTTGGTACCTGAAGCACCGGCAGACTGTCCTGAGGTGATCTGGAAATTGAAATTGCCTGAGGACTGATCATAACGGTACATCCCGGTCTCAATCTGCTGACCGTTTACAATGCAGACATACTGACCATTGTTGAAGACAAAGGCAAACTCTCCCTGAGGAGTCTGACAGCTCCATTTTCCGTTGAGAATATCGCCTGATGGCATTGACTGAGGGAAATTATTTCCCTGAGAGCCTCCCCAGTTTTCAGTATTGGCTGAAGATCCTCCGTTATTACCGCCCCAGGTACCGTTCTTTGGAGCTCCGCCGGAATTATCTGAACCACCCCAGCCACCGCTGCTCTGTCCCTGAGTGCCTCCACCCCAGCCGCCGTTATTCTGGCTCTGGGAATCGCCCCTGGTCTGACCATCCTGATAAATGCGTGTACCGTTATCTGACTGAGGGATCTGAGGATTTGATCCTGCCTGCTGGCGGTTCAGAGTGATACTGTTGTCTAAAACCAGCACATCGCCATTCAGATTCATGTTGTAGCTTAAGCTTTTACCATTCTGAAAGCGCATCACCAGCTGATTGCCGTTAACGGTGAAGTTGCCGTAGATCTGCTGACCATTTAAGGCCATCCCCACCATGTTGTTCATAAAGATCAGAAGCATGGAGTCTTTACCGTTGGTACCGAACCAGGATCCCTGAAGATTCTGTTCAAGACCTACGGTCTTTACCTGAACACTGCTGCCTGATGGGTAATACACTGCATCAGAAGCATAGTTTTGTGCATAAACAGATCCTGACAAAGATACGGCTAAGGACAGACAAACGGCGATAAATGATTTTTTCATATCAAACCTCACATTGGTGATTTAAATTTTCTTGAAACTGATAGGCGGCATATTGTCAAAGAACAGAGTCAGATATCCGTTCTGGAATCTAAATCCGACCTTCTGACGCTCCCCGTTAGGGAATACTGCCCAAAAATCACTGTCTTTGACAGTAAAGACAAATCTGATATTGCCCTGCCCCTTGGTCTGCATATAGGCAGAATAGCGATTATCCGACTGCAGTCGCTGTATAGTTAAAAACGCATTTCCTGTATCAGCACCGCTCATGTATCTGCCCTCAAGAGAAGTCGGATCAAAGGAAGGCTTTACGACATTATTGTCCGAGGGAACTATGTTCTCTACAGGCTTTTCCCCATTAGGAACGGTACCCTGAGGGTTGATGTTTTCTGTAATCTGCACAGCCTCTTTTCTTGTAAGAGTTGAGACATGTCCATCTCGTGAAATCAGAGTCAGATGTGCATTGTTCCTGTCAATATAGTAGCAGTACTCCTCAAAAGGCATGTTCCTGGCCTTAAGAAGATTGTTAACCCGGGTAAAAGCGCCTTTTGCCTTTAGTTTCTCCTTAATACGGTACTGCTCAACCTCACTGCCTTTGAACTTCCAGATCTCAGTAGGCGATACCCAGGTACCGTCAAGACTCTTCGACTCAAAAGTCTCAATAGGCAGCAGAAGCGATCTGGTCCCATCCCCCATACCGATAAAATACCACTGACGGGAAGGTCCCTGCCCCTCCATAAAACAGTAGTAGCTCTGCAGAGTCGGTCCGAGCATCGGAACCGTACTGTTAGAGTGAGGGAGATGCAGCATCAGCTGCGGAGTTCCTACCACAATGAAATTAAACCTGCCATGTCCTAATTCCTCACCGCCTGAATCATGCATCAGCCAGACAGGACTGTTGTTCTTGTCAAAGCCTAGTGAGAGGATTCTGAAATTAGGCAGAAGCACAGAGCCGCTGCCTGACATTGCATACTGGA
>ONCB01000132.1 GCA_900316175.1 uncultured Succinatimonas sp. | reverse complement strand
GTAAAAGAACACTTCATAAGGCCTGCTTATGATTTTGATTATTCTGATCGGTTCTCATTCAATTATGTGAGTGAGATCGGATCGATTTGTTTGTCGTATATGTTAATATGTAATGTAAAGTATATTGAACATCTGGTGGTGTATGGAAAATTCAGAAGAAAGTTTTAAAGAACTCTGTAAAAGACTGTCTTTACTTGATGGAGTAGAAGGTCTGATGCTCGGTGGCTCAAGAGCCACAGGCAGATATGATAAAAACTCTGATTATGATCTGTATGTTTACTGTTCTGTCATTCCAGAAAAAGAAAAGCGCTATGAAGCTATAGAACCTTGCTGCGCATATATAGAGCTTAATAATATGTTTTTTGAGATAGAGGATGACTGTACCCTGAAAGGTGGTACTGATATCGACATCATTTACAGAGAAATTAATGGTTTTGAACGTGATTTAAAATCAGTAGTTTTTGAATGCAATGCTCATAATGCCTACACAACAGGTTTGTGGTTTACTCTGGTAAAAAGCACGATCCTGTCAGATAAATCCGGTAAGGTGAAAGCACTTTTTGATAAATTTAATGTCACTTATCCAAAGACTCTCAAGAAGAACATCATAAAAAAAGGTCTTTGCCTGCTTTCAGGGCATCTGCCATCCTATGACAGACAGATATTAAAGGCTCATAAAAGAGGTGATTTTATAAGTGTAAATCACAGAATCACAGCTTTTGTAGAAACCTATTTTGATGTGCTTTTTGCTTTAAATTCAAAGTTGCATCCTGGTGAGAAGAGAATGATTGAATATGCAAGGGAGCTTGATCTAACCCCGGAGTTATTTGAAGAGGATTTAAAAGAACTGTTTAAGGCTGCTTCATCAGATGATCACTCAAGACTTGAAAAAGTGTTAGATCGTCTTTTTAAAGAACTTTCAAAAATCGCGATTTAAAGATAAAAAAAATTGAGGACCTGAGTCCTCAATTTTTAGATTAGAATTTCACTTCATAAGGTGTTAAAGCCATTATCATGGCTCTTTGTTCAGCCTTTGTGCTGTCATGTTTTACCAGAGTATTAAAAAGAATCTTCAAATATTGATTTGGAATATAGGCAGATACAGAGCCTGAGAAGATGCTCTTTAAGAAGCCAAGGTTATCCTTTGACTGTGGAGCATAATGTTTTACTTCAACAGTTTTGATCTGGCCTTTCTTAATTGTTGAGCTGAGTGATGCAATAACACTGTTGAGATCGCCTATTTCATCAATCATATGAAGATTCAGAGCCTGTTTTGCTGTAAACACTCTGCCTTCTGCATAATTCTCAACCTTGTTGGTTCTGGTCATGCGTGGACGGGAATTTTTTACAAGACTTAAGAAGTTCTGATAGATTGAATTTACTTCAATTGCATAGGCCTCTTTCTGACTTGCAGGCATGCTTCTGCCAAGAGAGTTCATCTCAAGAGTAGAAGTCTGCACACCATCTTCGTATACTCCATACTCATTTAACAGACGATTGGTTCCGAAAGTTACTGCAAATACACCAATTGAACCGGTGATAGTGCTTTCTGTTGCAAAGAGTTTGTGGGCAACAGTTGAAATCCAGTAGGCTCCGGATGCAGTCAGGGAGTTCATTGACACGTAGATTCTGATACCGCGCTTTTTCATCTTTTCAAGAAGAATTCTGATATCCTCAGAAGCGGTAACAGAACCGCCACCTGAATTAAGATAGAGAACAATTCCTTTGAGGTTTGGATCTTTACAGGCCTGTTCCAACTGGGATTTGATTGAAGCTGGTGTAAATGCATTGACGTCATCTGACTTGTCTGTGATCTCATCGATACCGTATATAACAGCAATAGTAGCCTTGGTTGGATTTTTAAGGATAGTTTTTTCAGGGGTACCAGCTGGCTTTTCAAGAAGACGAGTATAGTCAGTGTACTTTGGTTCAAAGAATGAATTTTTAGACTTTCCGTATGAAGTTATTAAGGTTGTCTTTAAATTGATTTCATTTATAACTTCGTTTACAAGATTGAATTTCTTTAAAAGACTGGCTTCGCTGCCTAGTTTTTTAAGCATATAAAGATATCTTGTATCGTCCTTATAAATTTCCTTTAGCTGTCTTGATGAAGGAACTTTCTCAGAAAGTTTGCGGATGTAGTAGTCCCACAGATAATCAAAAATCTGCTGATACTCAGCTTTAACTTCATCAGACATATGATTTGAGATTAAAGGTTCCACAGCACTCTTGTAGGCTCCAGCTCTGAATACCAGAGGTTCAATCTTGAAGCGCTCTAACATATCAGCAACATAAAGCTGAGAGGTAGAGAATCCTTTAAATGTGAAGCCACCTAAAGGATCAATGGCAATATTCTTTGAACCAGTTGCAATCAGATATGCTGCAGGAGTGTAGTATCTGGCAAAAACCACGACACTATTATCACCTTTTTTGATTCTGAAGCTTTCTATGGCGTCTCTGATTCTTATAGCTGCACCTAAAGATGTTGGTCCGAGGTTTGACAGATTAACATAGAGAGCCTTGATTCTTTCGTCACTCTCAGCTTTCTTTAAGGCCTTTTCAATTGAAAGAACGTCATGTTCTTTAACATTGTAAAGACTCTCATTAAGATTTCTTAAAACCTTTGCATATTCGTCCTCTGATGCAGGCATTTCCTTTACAGGACCATCTAGATTCAGAGAGAGCAGAGGATGAATTTCATTGTCTGGCTCATCTGCAAAGAGAGAGGAGTTGCTCTTATCAGAATTTACAAGGCATAGAGAGCAGAAAACCAAAAGAGCCAGAATGAGAAAAATAAGATTGAAGACAAAGTTTCTAACAAAGGTTATAGCTGAACCTATAGCCAGCAGGAAACGGCACAGAGGACCGTGACCTTTTGTCTGTGGGGTAGAATGTATATAAACTGTTTTTTCGCTGGTTGAATTAGTATTATTCTGAGAATCACTCTGTGATGAAGAGTTTCCCTGAGTAAGTACTGTGAAATCATGCGGGTCGTTGATCTTCACAAATTTGTCCTGTTATAAATAAAAAAGCAAGACAGTTTTGGCTGCCTTGCTGTCATTTCAAATGATTAGTTCTTTGCGTTGGTAGACTGAATAATCTTCATTACTGAACCTACCATACCAGAAACGTCTGACAGGTTGTTTGGAATAATGAGAGTATTGTTGGTCTTTGCAAGTTTCTCAAATGCATTGATATACTGCTCTGCAACCTTTAAGTTTACAGCTGTATCGCCACCTTGCTGCTGGGTTGCCTTTGCAATCAGAGCAATTGCTTCAGCTGTTGCGTTTGCGATTGCAATGGTAGCCTGAGCCTTACCCTGAGCGATGTTGATTTCAGACTGCTTTTCACCTTCAGACTTTGCAATTGCAGCCTCTCTTGCACCTGTAGCAAGGTTAATCTGTTCCTGTTTTCTACCTTCAGACTCTGAAATAACAGCTCTCTTCTCACGCTCTGCGGTGATCTGACGCTGCATTGCCTGAAGAATTACTGCAGGTGGAGTTAAATCTTTAATTTCGTAACGTAAAACCTTAACACCCCAGTTTAAAGCTGCCTCATCAATGGCTGATACGATCTGGTTGTTGATAATGTCACGCTCTTCGAAAGTCTCATCAAGAGCCATCTTACCGATTACAGAACGAAGGGTAGTCTGAGCTAACTGAGTAACAGCAACAAGGTAGTTTGAAGTACCGTATGAAGCAAGCTTTGGATCGGTAACCTGGAAGTAGAGAATACCGTCAACTGAAAGCTGGGTATTATCACGGGTGATACAAACCTGACTTGGGGTATCAAGAGGGATTTCCTTTAATGAATGCTTGTATGCTACCTTGTCAATAAAAGGGATAATGAAATTAAGACCTGGGTTTAAAACCTTATGGAATTTACCAAGTCTTTCAATAACCCATGCTGTCTGCTGAGGAATTACGTTTACAGACTTAAATGCAAAAACAATTGCAAGAACAACTAAAAACAGGGCAACAGCTGTGCCTGATGTAATTTCTTCCATTGTGATTTCTCCTTAAACAATAAAATAATTAAAAAACTGCCGGCTGCTTATTTTTTCTTAATAATAAGTCTTGTGCCTTCTACATGATCAATTCTGTACATACCAGTTTCAAGAGTACCATCTTTTGCAAATGCCTTCCAGTATGTGCCTCTGTAGCTTACTCTGGCACTGCCGTCAGAATCGATTTCCTTAACCTCAACAAGATTATCCCTGTCAAGGTTTCCTTCCTCACTGTTCTGTCCTTTTGCTCTGCTGTGTTTTCTCATAAAGAAGGCAATGATTACGCCTATTATTGTAACAATAGCGGCGGCGGTAAGCTGAGTATTGAATGACCCTCCCATAAAGGCAATGCAAACTGCAGTTACTGCTCCAATGAATACTGCCAGCAGATAAATTGTATTTAAGGTCAGTTCAAGCAGTAAAATTACTATGGCGATAATTGTCCATACAAGATATGCTTCCATTATTTCCTCTTTCTTTTAGTAAAAAATAAAATGGATATCACAGCGACAGTGATTAACATAATAGCTGTTGACATGTTATACACAGTTTCAGTATCTCCATCAATAATCAGGTTGATATTGAAAATGCAAAGGCAGACAGCGGCAAAAGTTAAAAATACTCTGAATGCGTTTGTTATAAAGAAAAACAGCTGAACCAGAACAATACATGCCATAGGTACGTAATCTATAAAGGTCTCTTCAGAGATATATTCATTTTTTGTTGCGTAATAAACAAACAGCGCAATAAGACATATTATGTTCTGAGCCTTCACAAAAAATGGAGGTTTGTTTTCCATGCAGCTGTGTTTTTCGGGACCTTCTGAGGTGTCTGTCTTTGGCTGATTAGAGTGAATCTGATTATCTGCTTTTTTGTAATGAGCTTTTACATTATCCGGTTTTCTCTTTGATGAGGCGGTTCCTTTATCGATATTTTGGGTATCTTTCTTTTTCTTACTGGATGCATCTTCAGCAGCATTCAAATCTTCACCTGTAGCATGACGCTCATGCTCAGACTTTGACATTTGAGCTTCCTTTAGTATCCTTTTTAAGGATTCCTGACTTAGCTGTTCAACATAAGAAGCAAAATCACCATTCTTAGGAGTAGATAAATTACTCACTTTCTTTCCTTTTAAATAACTCAACTTTTGCATTTCAAAAATTGAGTTAAAACGTTAAATATAAGCGGTCTAGCACTGCTTTTGCTCTTTAAAATACGATTTTTGATTATT
>ONCB01000135.1 GCA_900316175.1 uncultured Succinatimonas sp. | reverse complement strand
TCGGTATTGGCCTTAATGTAGGAGTTGTATCCAATAAGCTCAACCAGATCCTGAGCCAGTTTCTGATCTTTTTCATTTAAGATGTAGTTGCGCATATTGGTAAGCAAAAGCACAAATTCGGCAAGAGCTTTTTTCTGTTTGGGTAAAAGAGTGTTAGTAATATTGGGGTTTAAAGCGCACTCATAAAGAGAAAGGCCTGTTTCTCTGGCTCTGTCAAAAAGAGCATTGATGGTTTCGTGGCCGATACCGCGACGGGGAACATTTATAACGCGCAGCAAAGCTGCATCGTCATATGGATTGCAGATAACTCTGCACCATGAGAGCATATCCTTGATTTCCACCTGTTCAAAGAAACTTGTTCCTCCGGTAATGAAACAGGGAATTCTGGCTTCGTGGAAAGCTTTTTCAAGTACTTTTGATTGGGAGTTGCTGCGGTAGAGAACGGCATAATCCTTCCATTCTGTTCTGTTTCTGAACTGGTGAGAAAGTATCTGCTGTACCACTCGTTCAGCTTCTGCCTGATCATTTTGTGTTTCCATAACCTGAACTTTTCTTCCCTGTGACTCTTTGGTAAACAGCGTCTTTGAAAAGACATGGTCATTATGTGAAATCAGCGTATTAGCACAGTTTAAAATGTGCTGGGTAGAGCGGTAGTTCTGCTCGAGTTTTATAACTTTCAGGTTTTTATAGTCTGAAGCGAGCACCTTGATGTTCTCGGGTCTTGCCCCTCTCCAGGCATAGATTGACTGGTCATCATCTCCAACAACTGTAAAGCAGTTATATTTTGAAGTCAGGAATTTTAAAAGCTGGTACTGAGTTTCATTTGTATCCTGATATTCATCAACCAGGGTATACCTGAAGGCAGTTGCCCACCTTTGACGAACATCTTCGTTGTCTCTTAAAAGCAGAGTAGTTTTAAAAATCAAATCTTCAAAGTCAGCTGCATTACATGCCTGAAGATATTTCTCGTAGGCATCATAGATTTCCACTCTGATGGTTCTGGTCTTTATATCTTCTGGTCGCAGCAGGGATGATTTAAAATTGCTTATATCATTTGCAATATCCTCAATTACTTCTTTTTCAGAGTTATCGATTAGAAGCTGAGGGTAGTTTTCTCTTACCAGATCTTTTATAACCTTAAGGCTGTCATACTGGTCAAAGAGGGTGAAATTGCGGCTTAGACCTATGGATGCGTATTCAACTTTAAGAATATTAAGTCCTAAAGAATGAAAGGTTGAGATGGTGATTTGTCCTGCTGATTCTTTTCCTATTTCCTTTTTTACACGCTCACGCATTTCTGCTGCAGCTTTGTTTGTAAAGGTTACAGCAAGGATATTTACTGGTGCGATATTGTGATCTCGAATGAGACTTACGATTTTTGTGGTGATAACTCTGGTTTTTCCAGATCCGGCACCTGCAAGGACCAGACATGGTCCGCTGACATAATTTACAGCGGACTGCTGTGCATCATTTAATTTCATTGTTTAGAGTTTTGGACAGACAAAAGAGACCTTGCGACAGAGGTTATCCAAAGTGTTTACAACATAATCACCCTGCTCATTAACATCAATTTCAAGGTTCTGTATCGATACTCCCTCTGCTTTTGCTCTGATTCCTTCTGAACACAAGGCAATCAGGCAGACACCGTTTACCTGACATAGATTGTTGAGTTTGGTTAAAGTTGTATCTACTTTGTCCTCAGATAGTGAACATAAATCCACAATTGTCACGAAAGAGCTGTTTCCCTGCAGGATCTGTGACTCTATGCCTGAGAAAATCTTTGAATCGATGTCATCTTCACCGATTTCAAGGAATCTTAATGCGTTCCACTCAGATGCATCAAAAACAGTCTGTCCTTCAGTTAAAAAGCGTGACAGATAATTCCTGGATGGTCTTGAAGATGCGTACACAATAGCCTGCTGACGGTTCTTGATAATATCAGATACAAGTCTTCTTAATACCTGAGGTTTTGCTGTCATGGTATACAGGGCTGCAGATAAGCTTAATGTCTGCAGATCCTGTGATGAGAGAATATAGCGTGTCTCAGGTTCTTTTCTTGTCAGAGATTCAAGAGAGAAACTTAAAATCTTATCAAGATTAGCCACACGGTTTCTTAAGCCTTCTGGTGCTTTGCATAAGGCTTCGTTAATGTCCTTGTATGGATGAGCAAGATTGATAATCTTTGCGTTGATTTTCAGCTGGTAAAGCTGCGCTGCAATCTGCTTGGTGCTTTCCATTCCGGCTTCATCATTATCAAGACAGATGTAGTAGGTGTGCTCTTCCTTACACTCTCTGATTGCTTCAATAAGCTGTCTGATGTTGGAAGCACCACCAAGGGCAATGGCTCTGCAGCCTAAGGTTTCAATACTTAAGGCATCAAACTCACCTTCAGTAATAAAGATGGTGCCAGGCTGTTCTAAGGCTTCATGGTTGAAGATGTCAAAAATACCCTTCTTCTTGTAGCGGTCACGTTTTTCATCAACAGAAGATTCTGTATTTCTTACACAGTAACCATGGATACCGTAAGGGATAATAGCGGCCTTCCAGTAACGCTGAGGTGCAAGGGAATCGAGTTCAGCCTGAAAATGCTCATCAATACCAAGCTTGAATCTGTGAATTACAGATTCGCTTAAACCCCTTGAGGTAAAGTAGGTTGACTTGGAAACATTATTTGCACACTGATTGATGTAATCGGTAAAGTCAAAAGAGGTATTGTCAGGAGTATAGTTCTGAAATACCGTGTTCTGACTTTCTCCAAAGCGAGGTGTACCATTTGATACATCTGAAAAGCTAAATGGAGAGCGGGCAGTCTGATTTAACTGACCCGGGTTCTGGTTTTGTGCTGCAAAACCATTGTTTCCCATATTTTGCTGCACGCTGTTCTGTGCACTGGTGACTCTCTGGTTAAATGGTCTTAATCTTGCCTCATCAAAAGGAGAAATTGTGTTAAATGAAATGCTTTCTCTTCGCTCTGGCATCTGCTGCAGATCATTCTGATCTGCAAATCCAAATGATGGAACAGTCTCTCTTTGCACAGGTGCTGCATGATTTACCTGTGGAGTGCTGCCACCAAATGGCGGAGTTGGCTGAACTATCTGGCGATCCTGAGTGATTTCAAATGTTGGTTTTGAAAACCCCTTGGATGGACTTAACTGAGCAAGAGCCTGCTTTTTTAAGATCTCAATATAGCCTAATGGAACACTGCCGATGAAAAGCTCATGAGCCTTTGTAAACTGCTGTGCAAAAGTAGGAAGATTATATTCAATACCTATCAGGTCAAAGATATTGTAGGTATTCTTACAGTGGAAACAGGATACGATATTTTTATCCTTAACATAGGTCATAGTAGGAATATGAGCCTTGTCGTCAGGATTCAGACAGGTAAAGTTTGCGCCAACGTTAATACCTTTGCTTGAAAGGTAGTCTGGCAGTAAAGAAAGCATCTTTTGTTTATCTTTTTCAAACTCTTGTTCTAACATCTTGTATCCTAATGTTTCTTATTGCTTATTGGTTATTATGTATTTAGTGTTACATGCCTGTTATCTGCTTTAACATCCAGGATGAGATTAAGAGTCCTGCAGATGCTGTTACCGACATGGATGCCCCAAAGGCTGGAAATTCACCGCTTAAATATTCTTCCTTAGAAGAGTATATAGGCTTTTCATTGGAAAAAGTACAGGCGATTTTGAATTTTTGGCCACTGCCAACAAAACCGTATTCTTTTTTTAGCTTAGTACGAAGTTTTGAGATTAAGGCATCGCCGTTTGCTGTGCCGACATCTCCAATTTTAAGAAGAGTAGGATCGATTCTTCCGCCGGCTCCGCCTGATACTATGAAAGTAGATCCTTTCTTAAAAAGATAGTTGCAGACATAAGCTTTAGCTTCGATATCATCAATGCAGTCACATACATAATCACATCTGTCTTTCATGATTTCATCAATATTATCTGGAGTCATCTGAGATTTTATTACTTCAAGCTCAATCTCTGGGTTAATCTCCAAAAGGCGAGATGAAAGAACATCTGCTTTATACGATCCTACTGTTTTTGTAGTTGTATGGAGCTGACGGTTCAAGTTAGTGATTTCTATGGTGTCAAAATCAATTAAAGTAAGTTTTCCTACTGCAGTTCTGCATAATGCTTCTGCACACCAGGAACCAACTCCTCCGACTCCAAGGACGGTTACATGGGTGTTTTGCAGTTTCTCAAATATTTCATTGCCATAGAGGGCTCTAATGCCTCTGAATGCAAGTCTTTTATCAAATGACATACTGATACTCTACTTAATTAACATTATTTATAATATTTTACCTTTTCTTATTGTATTTTTGAATAATGTTGATATAATGCCTCTGTCTTTTGTGATGACGATGATCCCGTAGCTCAGGTGGATAGAGTATCGGTTTCCGAAGCCGGTGGTCATGAGTTCGAATCTCATCGGGATCACACAGATAATGCGAAAGTGGCGAAATTGGTAGACGCGCAAGCTTCAGGTGTTTGTACCGCAAGGCGTAAGGGTTCGAGTCCCTTCTTTCGCACCATCCTACCTAAAAACACTTCTAAAAATAATCCAAAATATACCAATAAAACTGCATATAACTGTCTGTATTTGAAAAATTATTTTTCTGATTTTGGTTTTTTTAATGATTTGTTGAAATTTGGTATATATTAAGGTTTCAAAACCTTGATCCCAACATATTGGATCTGACTTTTGGGATCTCAAGTGTCTTTCTTCAATACTTTTGTTATAGTTACTCAACCTAGACATACTGTAGATACTATTTGAAATCATACCTAGGACCTTAAGCGACTTTTCTGTCAGGTCTAGGATGGTTAACGATCTGCCAGATTAACAATGGCAGATCTTTTAATAAAACTCTATCTCGGTTAGATGGTTTTAAAAGCTGTGCGTTAAGAGCTATGTCATCGAGAAGTTCTTTAAAAATTTGCCCAAAATATCATAACCTAACGATTAATGAATTTGAGCATTTTGGGTAAACCATTAATACCTAA
>ONCB01000137.1 GCA_900316175.1 uncultured Succinatimonas sp. | reverse complement strand
CGATTTTAGTGATGATCCGTTATTAGCACTAGAATATCTGCTCGAATACTTCAGTACGCTTCCTATAGAAGATTAACCAAAGGCACTCATAATCAGAAGGCACCTTCTGAAAATACCTATTGCGTAATCAACACATCTTTAAGTAAATTCGCAGAATTTTATAATAAAATCAGTTGTAAAAGAGCACTTCAAAAGGCTTACTAATGAAGTTTAAAATTTAAGGTTATTCCCACACGATTTTTGTGAGAATGATCAGATCGATTTGTTTGTCGTAATCTTATTTGTAATATGTATATTAAAATATCCAAAAATAGCGTGATATATTTCGTGTTTTTATTTATATCTTAAAAAGAAAATCCTCATGGTGTTTATACTGATATTAGGGGATTAGTATATTTGTTGATGAGGAGTAACAATATGGATAATAAAGCATTGTATAAACTCAGCTATGGATTATTCGTGCTTACTGCAACGGATGGTCAGAAAGATAATGGCTGTATTGTTAATACTGCCATTCAGGCTGCATCTTCACCTAATACTATGAGCATATGTCTTAATAAGGATAATTTCACTCACGATATGATTGTAAAGACAAAGAGCTTTAATGTATCTGTACTCTCTGTTAATGCCACATTTGATTTATTCAAACACTTTGGTTTTCAGTCTGGTCGTGATGTTAATAAATTTGCTGATTTTAATGACTTTGAAAGAGCTGATAATGGCGTACCTTATATTACCAGAGGAACAAATGCCTGTTTTTCTGTAAGAGTGGATAAATGTATTGATCTCGGATCACATTCAATGTTTATCGGTGAAATTACCGACATGAAGGTCCTGTCAGATGCTCCTTCTGCTACATATGAGTATTACCAGAACAATATCAAGCCAAAGGCACAGGCTGTTGGCAAAACTCCTGATGGACAGACTGTGTGGAGATGCAAAATCTGTGGATATGAATATGTTGGTGAAGAACTGCCAGATGACTTTATCTGTCCAGTCTGCAAGCATCCGGCCTCTGATTTTGAAAAGGTTACAGTTCCATTAAAAAAATGATTTAAATTTCTAATCATTATAGAAGATGCTGTGTAAAGCTTTGAGGGTATGATGTTTTTTAATAGGTAAGTCCTAGCAGTTAACAGACAGTTTTTCTGCATAAAAAACGTATTAAACCAAAATTCATTATTAAGATAACCTTCGGACAGTTTTTATGCTTATAAAAATATTTTGAGTTAGATTTCACAAAGAATTTGAAAATTTGTAAAGAAAAGGTATTTTTAGTTTATATTAGAAATATATGTTTTGTTTCTTTTTATAATTCAGTGAAATGAATAACATTTGTAAAACTTCAATTGCAGTTGCTTTAGGTTCATTTTTTGCCATGTCTTCTTATGCAAAAGATGTTCTTGTGGTATGGGAAGATCTCAATAAAGCTCATTCTATTGACATGGCAGTCGCTGATTTTGAAAAAAACAATGATTGCAAGGTTGTAGTAAGAGAATTTAATCCTGTTAATCATCTTGAACTTGCCGATAGCTCGGATGAAAAGCCTGACGTTTTTATTATCATCTCTGACAAGGCTGATTATGCCAAAGAGAGTGGCAGAATTGAACGACTTGATTATATGCCAGATGTAAAGGATTTATATCTTGAAAATTCTGTCAAGCCTTTCAGTTTTGACGATGGCATTTATGCTCAGCCTCGTGATATCGAAGCACTGGTTGTTTTCTATAACAAAGACATCATTTCTCACCCTGCTGACACCTTCGATGATTATATCAGACTGGCTAAGGTAAGAAAGAGAGATGGTAAATATGGTCTAATTGGTAAGTTTGATAACTTCTACTACTCTTATGGTTTTCTCTCTGCCTTTGGTGCCTACACCTTTGGCAAAAAAAGGGATGGTTCCATAGATTTAACAGATTTAGGCTTTAACAAATATGAAGCTGTTGATGCTATTGAGTATATCTGGAATTATGCCTGCAACTATCAGCCTCAGTCTGTACAGGATAAAAACGGTCTTGATGTCATTGATGATTTGTTTGTCAAAGGTGAGGCTGCAGCTGTTATTTCAGGTCCATGGAGATATGACAAATATGCCAATGGCCATGTAAACTTCGGTGTATCCAAACTTCCTCTGCTTCCTAACGGCAATAGTCCTACTCCTTTTTATGGTGTAAAGGGGTATGTTGTGTCTTCAGATTCAAAACATAAGGAACTTGCCAAGAAATTTGTAAGACTTTTAGATGAGCCAGCTTATGCTATGGACAGATACATGGCAACTCACGAGGTTCCTGTCCTGAAGTCAATAATAACTAATCCTGAAATTTCAGGCGATGAAATGGTTTCGGCCGTATTAGCTCAGATAAAGGATGCAGATCTGATGCCAGCAAATATGAAGATAGATGAGCTCTGGGCTACCATGAACGAATGCCTTTCTGATGTTATCAGCGGTAAGAAATCTGCAAGAGCTGCTGCAAATGAGGCTGTAAACAAGATTAAGTCTCAGCAGTAGAACTTATAAGTATTAAGAAACGTTACCTTTCATAAAGTCATATAGTGGCAGGTAGCGTTTTTTTATTTTTGAACTGTCTGAAATTGCATCTTCTCAAGAAACAGATTAGGAAAAAATATGGTTTTAGACATTCTTATCACACTTTTTTTATCCTTACTTGTCATTTTTCTGTTTATTAAGCCTGCTTGCGGTTTTCCTAAATCTTTTAAGTATGTGCTTACAGCGATTATTATTTTTAATGCTTTTTTTTCGTGTCTGTATGCCGTTAAAAAGATGACTCCTGCAGATATCGGGTTTTCAAGAGGCGTAACCGTCTTTATTGAAGTACTCATATACTCTGGTCATTTTATTGCAGCCTTTACCTTCTACAGAGTTATCTTTGTAGTTCTTTTAAAGTTTTTTAAGGTTAAAAACAGGCTCACAGACTTTCTTTCATTAAAGAACACCCTATGTGCAGGCATAATTCTGATTTTGAGCACTACCATTTCCTCTGTTGCCTGTCTTAACGGTTTTGCAGCGCCTGTAATCAAGAACTATGATATTGAGATAAAAAAACTGCCAGATTCAGCAGATGGTTTTACCCTGGTACAGTTGTCCGATCTGCATATAAATGCGGTGACAACCAAAGAAGAGATTGAAGATATCGTAACAAGAACCAATGCTCTTAAACCAGATCTTATCGTTATCACCGGTGACTTTTTAGATGGCACCATTGAAGATATAGGATACCTTGTAAAAGAGCTCTTTTCACTTAAGGCAAAATTTGGTTTATACGCAGTACCGGGAAATCATGAATATTTCTGGGGCTACAGAAAGTGGCTTGATTTCTTATCAGAGGGTGGCGTCATCTTTCTTGAAAACAGGAACTCTCTTATAAAAAATGAGAGTGGGGAGTCCTTATTCAATCTTGCCGGTGTCACTGATAAAGCTTCATTAAGATATGGTGAAGAAAGGCCGGACAGGAAAAAAGCCTTAAAGGGCATAGACAGTAACTTGCCGATAATAGTCATGTCTCACCGACCAAAATATGGCAAGAAATTTAAAAAGGACGCTGATCTGATTTTAACAGGACACACTCATGGAGGCATGATGCCAGGACTTGATCTTTTAGCAGCTTTAGGCAGCGGGGGGCTTGTTCATGACCTGTATGAGCTTGACAGAGCTTCTCTAATTGTTTCAAGAGGCACCAGAATCAATATGGCAGGTCCCTTAAGAATATTTAACGATCCTCAGATAGTAAAGATTTGTCTTAAGACACACCGATAAGGTACTTACCATTTACAAAAGCCTTCTTAATGTCAGATTAAGAAGGCTTTTTCTATCCTGATACAAGAGTAAGAATTGCAAGTGATACAAAAATCAGGGCGGAAATCCTGTTTAGGTATAACTGGAACCTGTCAGATCTTAATCTGTCTGCAAGCGCTCCTGAGAAAACTGCAACAGATCCAAAGACAAGAGCAGTTGAAATCATAAAGATAAAGCCTAAGGTTATCATGAGAAATACAGTATCAGTTGAGCTCATACCCTTTGGAATAAACTGAGGGAAGAAGGCTAAAAAGAAGATCTGAACCTTTGGGTTGGTGACGTTCATGATAAGGCCGCGGCGCCAGAGCTTTATGTATCCAGAATTTACAGAATTGTCGGAAAATCTGTTAACAGGATGCATCCAGGCATTATAGGCAAGATACATAAGATACAGAGCTCCGGCCAGTCTGATACCAAAGAAAAGCACAGGCATGGCTGCAATTACAGCTGCAATTCCAAGTGCTGCTGCAATAGTCTGACAGACAAGTCCGGTAATCAGTCCTAAAACCACACAAAGACCTGATTTTGAGCCATACATGGCTGACTGCAGGAGCACAAAGATGTTGTCAGGTCCTGGTGCTATAGCAAGGATAAGACTTGTGATAAAAAAGCCTAAAAGTAATGATAAAGTCACTTATATTCCTTAAACTGTTACCACTGAGGTTTTACATCATTATCAAGCTTTCCATCTGAAAAGGTATAGGCTTTAAGAGAGTTTTCCTGTGCCTGAATACAGATGAAGCTCAAACCGTTGTCTCCTGCCTTAATAGCTCTTTTAACTGATGGAGACATTCTGAAAACTGATCCTTCTTTTAATTCAAGATATTCACCGTCTGAGAACAGTTTACCGTCACCTTTGATTACAAGGTAGCACTCCTCATTATCGGTGTGGTGATGCACAAAAGGAGATTGAGCACCAGGTGCCATATTGTTTACTGACACTTCACATCCTGAAAGGTTCAGCTTGTCGTGAAGTTCTGTTCTTGGTGCTAAAAGATCAATATTTGCAATGTTAAGTGCTGCTTTTGACATGGTGAGATCCTTAAAAATAGGCTCTTCGTGCACATCTGTGGATAAAATCTCAAAGTAGTGCACGATAAAAGCCTGTATTTAAGCTACTTTGAGTCCTAATCCACCTCGATTAGGAA
>ONCB01000138.1 GCA_900316175.1 uncultured Succinatimonas sp. | reverse complement strand
TGACGGCACTGCAGGATTGTTTTAACCAGAACAATCTTGCAACCAGCAGCGTTGAAACAGGAATTAGGTTAAAAGATTATAATTATTAACAATTTGTATTATTTTATAGTTTTTTATAGATCCTAATTAGCGGCATTATTTGTATTAAGGAGAATATAAATGAGCGATGTTAAAGTAATTTCAACTAACGGTGCACCAGCTGCAATTGGTCCATATGTACAGGGCAAGGTTATCAATGGTTTCTTATTTGCTTCAGGTCAGATCCCATTAGTTCCTGAAACCGGTGCTATGGTTGAAGGTGGTATTGAAGAGCAGGCCCGTCAGGCATTAAAGAATGTTAAGGCTTTAGTAGAAGCTGCAGGTTCTGATTTATCAAAGGTAGTTAAAACCACCTGCTTCTTAAAGGATATTGCTGATTTTGCTGCTTTCAATGCTGTATATTCAGAATTCTTTACTCAGACTCCTCCTGCTCGTTCATGCGTCGGCGGTATTGATCTGCCAAAGGGTGCATTATGCGAGATTGAAGTAATCGCAGCTGTTTAATTTTTATAAGGGCTCTCTGTATAAGAGAGCCTTTTGTTTTTAAAAAAGCTAAAGTAATGCAGTATATTTTTGTTATAAGGCAACCTCTTCTTACAAAAAAAGTCCATGAAACAGCACTTGAGCTTGTTAAAAGACTGTTTAAGTCAGGACACAGCGTAACAAGCATCATTTTTACGGGCGATGCCGCCTGTGCTGCCATGAATTCTCTGAATATTGATGCGTTAACCAGCATTCAGAACCGATATGCCATGCTTAATGAAGAATATGGCTGTGAACTTTTAGTGTGTGGCAGAGCTTTTAAAAACCTTGGTGGAAATAACGATCTTTGCGATAAACGCTTTACACTCTCAGGCAACGTCGAGTTTGCCATGAGAATAACCGGATCTGACAGGGTGATTGAACTGTGAAAGAGTACATTTTAATTGTTTTAAGCTCCAGTCCTGCTTTTGGTTCAACCTATATTCAGGGGCTTGAGATTGCTCTTAATCTTTCTGATGCTGAGTATCCTGTAAAAGTACTGCTTGAAGGAGATATGGCTCTTGCCCTTTATTCAGGTTCTAGTGACAGTGAATATGCAAAACAGCTAAAACAGCTTGATCTTTATGATGTAGAAACTTTCTCTGACAGAGAAGTCTGTCTTGAGTTTGTGAAAACATCACCTGTAAGATCACTTATGGATGAAGCAAAGAACATAGTGGTATTCTGATGGTACATGTAATTTTTTCAAATCAGGCTCTTTTAAACTGCAATGTGGTTCTAAATGACAAGGATACACTTCTTATAATGTACCCATGTGATGTCTCTTTGGTCAGAAAATCCATTAATAAAGACGTGGAGATTTATTCTATTGACAAGGATGAAGAGCTTATTCAAGCCTTTTTTAATAAAATTACACAAAAAGATCTGCAAATAAGGTCCTGGTACTAGTGATAAAAATATCCATAAAAACAATTAATTAGATTGGTTTACAAATTAATTTAAAATCTCTTTACAAGTAACCTATTGAAATAACGTCAAAATTCCTCACCTGTAAAAACTCATAAAAGATTAATCTCCAATAAAAAAAATTTGACCTTTGTGTTTTATCTGTATTAAAATTCATAATCCCTAAATTTATAGGGATAGTTATATCTGTCCATTTTGGACTAACAGGAGATTATTTTTAATGTCAACTATTAATCAGCTGGTTCGCAAGCCACGCGTTAAAGTTGTTTCTAAGAACAAGGTTCCAGCTCTGGAAGCTTGCCCTCAGAAGCGCGGCGTTTGCACCCGTGTATATGCTACTAAGCCTAAAAAGCCTAATTCAGCTTTACGTAAAGTATGTCGTGTTCGTTTAACTAATGGTTTTGAAGTTACTTCATACATTGGTGGTGAAGGTCACAACCTTCAGGAGCACTCAGTTGTAATGATTCGTGGTGGTCGTGTTAAGGACTTACCAGGTGTTCGTTACCACACCATTCGTGGTTCATTAGACTGCGCTGGTGTTAAAGACCGTAAGCAGTCTCGCTCTAAGTACGGTGTTAAGAAGCCTAAGGCTTAATAACATCCCCTAAAGAGTAAGGCCAAACAATTTTTTTACAATTCAATTTTAGGTTTTGGAAAACCCTGAAATTAAGAGGATTTATAAATGCCTAGACGTCGTGAAGTTGCTCAGCGTAAGATTTTGCCAGATCCAAAATTCAACTCTGAGTTATTAGCAAAGTTTATTAATGTCGTAATGTTAGATGGTAAGAAGTCAATTGCTGAAGCCATCGTTTACGGCGCATTAGATACCATTTCTGAGAAGACCGGCAAGGACCACCTCGCCCTGTTTGAGGAGGCTCTTGAGCACATCCGTCCAGACGTAGAAGTTAAGTCACGTCGTGTTGGTGGTGCTAACTACCAGGTTCCTGTTGAGGTTCGCCCAGCTCGTGGTAATGCATTAGCTATGCGTTGGTTAGTTGATGCAGCTCGTGGCCGTCACGAGAAGAGCATGGCAGCTCGTTTAGCAGCAGAAATGTCAGATGCTGTAGAGAACAAGGGTACTGCAGTTAAGAAGCGTGAAGATGTTCATCGCATGGCTGAGGCTAACAAGGCATTCAGTCACTTCCGCTGGTAGTACAGGAGTTAATATATTATGTCTCGCGAAACCCCGATTAAAATGTATCGTAATATCGGTATCAGTGCTCATATTGATGCTGGTAAAACTACTACAACCGAGCGTATTCTTTTCTACACCGGTAAGAACCACAAGTTAGGTGAGGTTCATGACGGTGCAGCTACCATGGACTGGATGGTTCAGGAGCAGGAGCGTGGTATTACCATTACTTCAGCTGCTACCACCTGTTACTGGCACGGTATGGGTAACCAGTGGAAGGCTCCATATCGTTTCAACATCATTGATACCCCAGGCCACGTTGACTTTACCGCTGAGGTAGAGCGTTCAATGCGTGTTCTTGACGGTGCTGTGATGGTTTACTGTGCTGTAGGTGGCGTTCAGCCACAGTCTGAGACCGTATGGCGTCAGGCACAGAAGTACAAGGTACCTCGTATCGCATTCGTAAACAAGATGGACCGTACCGGTGCTAACTTCTTACGTGTTGTAGATCAGATCAAGACCCGTTTAAAGGGTAACCCAGTTCCTCTGATGTTACCTATCGGTAAAGAAGACTCATTCGTTGGTGTAGTTGACTTAATCAAGCGTAAGGCTATTGACTGGGATGAAGCATCTCAGGGTATGAAGTTCAACTACGTTGACATCCCAGCTGACATGGTTGAGGAAGTTGAAGAGTGGCGTGCTAAGTTAGTTGAAGCAGCAGCTGAGGCTGATGAGGCATTAATGGAGAAGTTCTTCGGCGGTGAAGAGTTAACCGAAGAAGAAATCAAGAATGCATTACGTCAGCGTACCTTACGCAACGAAATCATTCCTATGTGCTGCGGTTCAGCTTTCAAGAACAAGGGTGTTCAGGCTATGCTTGACGCTGTTGTTGAATACTTACCATCACCTGCTGATGTACCTGATGTTGAGGGTAAGACCTTAACTGGTGAGCAGGATACCCGTAAGGCTGATGATAAGGCTCCATTCTCAGCATTAGCATTCAAGCTTGCAAACGATCCATTCGTTGGTAACTTAACCTTCTTACGTTGCTACTCAGGTGTTATCAAGTCAGGTGACACTGTAATGAACTCAGACAAGCAGAAGCGCGAGCGTTTCGGCCGTTTAGTTCAGATGCACGCTAACGCACGTAACGAAGTTTCAGAAGTTTACGCAGGCGATATCGTTGCTGCTATTGGTTTAAAGGAAACCGTAACCGGTGATACTCTGTGTGATCCAGAGAATCCAATTATCCTTGAGGCTATTGAGTTCGCAGAGCCAGTTATCTCTGTAGCTGTTGAGCCTAAGACCAAGGATGACCAGGAAAAGATGGCATTAGCTCTTCAGCGTTTAGCTAAAGAAGATCCTTCATTCCGTGTTCGCACCGATGAGGAATCAGGCCAGACCATTATTTCTGGTATGGGTGAGTTACACTTAGACATCATCGTTGACCGTTTAAAGCGTGAGTTCAAGGTTGAGTGTAATCAGGGCAAGCCACAGGTTGCTTACCGTGAGACCATCAAGGGTACTGTTGAGCAGCAGGGTAAGTTTGCTCGTCAGTCAGGTGGTCGTGGTCAGTACGGTGACTGCTGGTTACGTCTTGAGCCTCTTGAGTCAGGCAAGGGTTACGAGTTCGTAAACGAGATTGTTGGTGGTGTAATTCCTAAGGAATACATCCCAGCTATTGATAAGGGCTGTCAGGAACAGATCGCTAACGGTGTATTAGCTGGCTTCCCAGTTGTAGACGTTAAGATCACTGTATTCGATGGTTCTTACCACGAGGTTGACTCTTCTGAAATGGCTTTCAAGATTGCTGCTTCTATGGCATTCAAAGAGGGCTTCAAGAAGGCACAGCCAGTTCTGCTTGAGCCTTTAATGAAGGTTGAAGTAGATACCCCTGAAGACTACATGGGTGACGTTATCGGTGACTTAAACCGTCGTCGTGCATTAGTTGAAGGTATGGAAGACGGCCCTATGGGCAAGATCATTCACGCAATGGTACCTCTCGGTGAGATGTTCGGTTATGCAACCGACCTTCGTTCTCTGACTCAGGGTCGTGCTTCATATGTTATGGAGTTCGGTCGCTATGCAGAGGCTCCAAGAAACATTGCTGAGGCAGTAATTTCAGAGCGTCAGTCAAAAGACTAGTTTTGAATTAAATTTTTAACTTTAATTTAACCGGGTACGACCCAGGTCGTACCTCTTTAAAAAGGAAATTTACAAATGGCAAAAGAGAAGTTTGTCCGTGGTAAGACCCACGTAAACGTTGGTACTATCGGTCACGTTGACCATGGTAAGACCACTTTAACCGCAGCTATCA
>ONCB01000139.1 GCA_900316175.1 uncultured Succinatimonas sp. | reverse complement strand
AACAGCAGCAATTGAAGCGCCATTACCTAAGTGGCAGGTAATAATATTGGTCTCTTCAAGAGGCTTACCAAGGAGCTTTGCAGTTTCCTGTGCCAGGAACTGGTGAGAAGTACCATGTGCACCATATTTACGTAAGTGCAGATCAGTGTAGTATTCCTCAGGAATTGCATAGCGGTATGCCTTCTCTGGCATAGTCTGATGGAATGCAGTATCAAACACAGCAACGTGTGGAATTGATGGGAAGTTCTCACGAGCAGCATCAATACCTAATAAGTGAGCTGGATTGTGTAAAGGAGCAAAAGGAATAACCTTTTTAATATTAGCCTCCACCTCATCATCAATTAAGGTTGGCTCTGAATAGATGTCACCACCCTGAACAATACGATGACCGCAGGCAATAATTGATTCTAATAATTCCTTATCATTAGACAGAATGCTGTGAACCAGGAACTCTAAAGCCTTTGAGTGATCAGCACCGGCACCTAACATTACTTCAGTCTTGTTCTCGCCGTTTACTTTCCATGAAATTCTTGCATCTTCCAAGCCTAAAGCCTCACCAATACCGTTGATGAATACATGACCATCCTTAGGGTCAACGATTGCAAACTTTACTGATGAACTGCCACAGTTGATTACTAATGCTGTCTTTGGATAATTACTCATTTTACTTCGAACCTTACTTTATACTATCATTAAAAATATTAAAAATGCTTATATTTTAAGATTTTAACATTTTTTAAGCAGTTTGCTACATGCATTTTGCTAAAAATGAACATAAATCAATATGTGCAGAGTTTAAGCATATTTAAAAATTGTGTATTATGTGTATGTCACATAATTTCAAAATCGGGTAAAAAAAGAATGATAGATGTCGCAGATTTAAGACGAAGTTATCAGCAGGGCGGTCTAGACGAAGCAGATTTACCGGCTCATCCAATGGATTTATTCGAAAAATGGCTTCAACAAGCTATCGATTCTAATATTTATGATCCAAATGGTGTTGTTGTGTCAACCGTTGATGAAAATGGTCAGCCTTACTCTAGAATGGTTCTCTTAAAAGACTATGATAAGGAAGATCTGGTTTTTTATACAAACCTTGGTTCAAGAAAAGCAGAACACCTGAAAAACAACCCGAAGATCTGTCTTCTCTTCCCCTGGTATATGCTGGAACGTCAGGTAATGTTCATTGGCGAGGCAAGACGACAGAACATGGTTCAGGATTTAAAATATTTCCACTCAAGACCTCGTGGCAGTCAGTTAGGAGCCTGGGCCTCCAATCAGTCTCACCTCATCTCTGCCCGTGGTGTGCTTGAAGGAAAGTTCCTTGAGATGAAAGAGAAATTCAAATCTGGAGAAATACCTCTACCATCATTCTGGGGTGGCTACAGAGTCAAATTTACCAAGGTTGAATTCTGGCAGGGCCGAGAGAACAGACTTCATGATCGTTTTATTTACGATCTTGAGGATGGAGTATGGCAGAGTCCAAAGAGACTTGCTCCATAAACAAGAACTTTACTGTTTAAAATGGCAACCAAAAAGTTGCCATTTTTGATATTAACTGTTTATGTCACCTTTAGGTTCATCAAATTTGAATCTGTGAAGAGGATTTGCATGTTCATCAATAGCATCCTCTTTTGCAGCACTTGTATCAGCTGACTTCGAACCTTCGACCTCATCAGATGTGGAAACCACTCCGTCAAATTCAGATTCACTCTTTGACCTTTCAAGAACATTAAGAGTTTCAACCTGATCTGCCCAGAGATTCTGAGCAGTTATCACTTCCTGACCAATCAGGAAATACTGCTCCATTCTCTCGTCAAATTTGCATGTTCCACCTTTTGCAAGTGCACACATAAGTATCAGTTTATCCATACCGTTAGCAGCAAGACCTGCTGGTGTCTTAACTACCATATTGCTGCCAGGACACATGTTACCATATGACCAGAAACAGACTAATGAAAGCAGACCTTCAGGAGTATCAGGACACAGATTTCCTAAATCAAGGCAAGCCTTTGCATTCTTGTCACTTGGGTCACAGATATAGGCATATGCAGCATCTAACGAATTTCCCTTCTGAAGCTTAAGTTCTTCCTTGTTCTTCATAGGTACAGCTGCTTTTACTGTTTTAAGGGTATCTACACGAATCTTTTCTAAATCTGCCCTTAGCTCATCGCGAGCTTTAAATATAGGACTATTTGGATCTACAAATGGAACATCATCGGGCTTTACATTTTTTAATTTTTCAGATGCCTCATGAAATAAATCCATTGGGGTTTTTCCGTTATTCTTTTTCTTAAATTCCTCAATAAATATACTTTCAACTTTACTATATAAATCAAGATACTTCTGTGGAAATGTCTTTTTATAATCCTCACATTTCTGTCTGATGTCTGAAAGCTGCTTTAAAAGCTCAGCCTTTTTTTCAGGATCAACAATGTCAGAAGGGGAAACTGGTGCCTTTGCCCAATCAGGAATTTCAAATGGCTTTGCCTTTCCTAAATTATCCCAGTCAACCTCAGGAGCAGGAGCTTCCTCTAATTCTTTTCTTAATGACATCACGCAGCAGTATCCCCACCATGCCATTGCTCTATGATGCATATTGAAAGATAAAAAAGTAGAGGCCTCTTTAAATTTGTTCTGTTCTGCAAGCTTCTTGGAGAAATCTTCAGAACCAGGATACTCTTTTGCCAGATCCTGATATTCAAAAGGAACTTTGTAATTCTCGTTTTTAACCACATCTTCTACAAGTTTGTGATTCATAAGCACATAGTGCTTATTAAGCCAGTCAAGTTTATCTGCCATTTTTTTTATCCTTATGAAAACACAGAAATTTAACCTGTATTTTTCTAGTTAATCTTCATTGCCTTGGTGCCAACTTCCATTGCACCAGCCTCAGTATCCATTGCCCTTGCACCAGTATCTGATGCGGTTGCATTCTGAGTTGCTGCGTTGGCATCTGTTTCATCAGCAACCACTTCACCTGACTGCCCTTTAACTTCATCAGAGGCACCAGAGGCGTTTGCCTTGGTTCCGGCATTCTCATTTTTGGCTATATTATCTTCTTCCTTGCTAGGATGAACTTCCTTAGGACCTGACATATCATGTTCTACATAATCAGATCCAACGAAAGATAATATAATAGCAGCGGTTGCAAGACCAAGTGCCGCAGCTGACTCAGCAGCCACTTCTGCAGCTATTGAAGCAATGTTGTCCTGTTGTTCATCAGTTAAATCAATATCGCTCATTTTCTACGCATCCTTGTTAATATAAGGAAAGTTTTATGCTTTTTTGCTCACTTCTCATTATATTAACCAAAAAAAGTTATCTTAATTCAGCAACGTTCTTAAAAATCAAATTTAATATCAAAGCCTAACCTATAACAATATTAAAAGGAGAGCCAGCTTCAACACTCTTTACTTTCATTGCTACATTTTGAGCATCTTTCTTGCATTTTGTATCTAATGTAATTTCTTCTGGAACAAGAGAAATTGAAGATGTAAAGCCTGAATGTGCAGAATATGAAACAATCATATCTGCAAGCATTGCGGCATACTTTATGAGCCATTCAACCATGTTGATGTTACGCATAGTTTCTCTTGCATCATCAACATTTCCTCCTACAGCCTCAGCTGTATCCAATGTAGCATCCATTATTGCGTTTTGCACAGCCATTACCATTTCCAGTCCTAAAACAACAGTGTCAAGGGCAAGCTGAACAGCCTCTATCTTTTTGTGTTTTTGGCTGTCTCTGGAAATTTCTTTAATTTTATAAATAGGTTTTTCTTTAACAAGCTGAACTGCATCAGCAATTGCCACACAAGTGTTGACTGCAGTTGCAGAACCAATAAATTTGGTTATACCTTTAACCCATTTATTATCAGTATCTATGGCAGTTAGCGTATTTGATAACGTACTTATTTGAGATATCATTTTAGTAATGAATCCAATTGCGCCCATAGTACTTAAATCAACCTTAATACCAGTCAGAGAGGAAGAGCCTCCGGATAAAGATAATCCAGCACCAAATGCATCACCAATAGAAACATATTCAAGACCTTTTACAGTTACATTATCACCATATAATGTTGCTCCATAAATGCCATCTAAGGATAGCTTTGAACACATGAGTCCTGACTCATTTCCATATTTTGATGCAATAAGGTCAATACCTTTGTCTGTAATTTCCACTCTGGACTGACCAACTTCGAAAGATATCTTTTTATTGGCTTTAAAGCAGACTTCATTTCCGACGTCAACACAAAAATCTTCTTCAGAAGAAAGATCAATTTTTTTACCAGAAAGAACCATTGACGATTTGGAATTTACTAAAACATAGTCATCTGCATCAATTGTGTAATTGGTCAGTGGATCATCATTTTCTGAGTCATTCTTAAACTTTGCTGACAATAAACCTTTTGATTCATCGTATAATTCAATCTCATCAAAGGCAGCTACAACTTTTTCAACAAAGTTTGTAACGTCATTGATACATGAATTCAATGAATCCTTACTGGTTAAAAATTCATTGAGTAAATCGTCAGATGAACTATTATCACCTTTCTGATATGAATCTTCTACTTTATTTCTGTAGTTCTTCTGCTTTTCTGAATAGTCAGCTCTGCAGCTTACAAGATTTTTACGCAGGCTCTCGTTTTCTGCAGCAAAGTCTGCATCCCATTTATTTGTAAAACTGGTGATGTTATATTCTGAGTCAAGAACTGATGCAAAACCTCTGATTCTGTTCTGATAGAAAAGATGCTCAATGAATGCATTAGGTGTATCAAACTTGAAAAAACCTGCTACATTGTTGTCAATGTCGTAGGAGGTTAAATCATCATCAAGAGTCAGATCCTTATCATCAACTGTTAGAATTGATGAATCCTG
>ONCB01000142.1 GCA_900316175.1 uncultured Succinatimonas sp. | reverse complement strand
ACTGTGAAAGAAATCACACTGATTTTTTAAAGAACAAACAGTCTGCTTAAGGGGCTGTTTTATAATGGTCTAAAAGTTTATTTCAGACCATTTACAAAAATTCTTCTATCATTTCGGTAGTTAAAAAATCAGATATTCAATGAGTATTACAGTTTACATAGAAAACTTAACATTGTTACAGACAATGTTTTGTTGATAATGCCCTAATTGCTCAAAGAAATGAATCTTTCGTATTTAATATATTGTTATTTAATTTGAATTAGTCTACACTCAAAACTCACGTCTATAACATATACTCATTTTTGTATTAATTGTACAGGTAACGATTATGCCAATTAAAATTCCAAATGATTTACCTGCCAAAGCGGTTTTAAATTCAGAGCAGGTTTTCGTAATGACTGATGAAAGAGCTGTTCATCAGGATATCAGACCATTAAATCTCCTGTTTTTAAATCTGATGCCTAAAAAGATTAATACTGAAATTCAGTATATGCGAAAGCTTTCAAACACCCCTCTGCAGGTTAACATCACCCTGCTGAAGGTGGATGAGCATATTTCCAAAAATACACCTCAGGAGCATTTAAATACCTTTTATAAGACCTTTGAAGAGGTTTCAGACAAGTTCTTTGACGGTATGATAATTACGGGAGCTCCTTTAGACAGAATGGAGTTTCATAATGTAACCTACTGGAAGGCGCTAAAGAAGATTATTCTATGGAGCTCTACCCATGTTACATCAACCTTATTCTCCTGCTGGGGCGTGGCTGCTGCATTAAAGGTGTTTTATAACCTTGATATTATCATTAAGGATGAAAAATATTCAGGAATCTACAAACAGTATCTTTCAACCACAGTAGATGAAATCACCCGCGGTTTTGATGATTCATTTAATGCTCCAATTTCAAGATACTGCGATTTTCCGGTTGATCTCATCAAAGAGAAGACTGACCTTGATGTTCTTGCATCATCATCTGTGACAGGTCTGTATCTTGCTGTTTCAAAAGATCACAGACAGGTATATGTTTCAGGCCACCCTGAGTATGATGCCGATACCATTGCGCAGGAGTATTTCAGAGATCTTTCTGCTGGAATCAATCCTGAAATTCCTGAGAATTATTTCCCTGATAATGATCCTGAGAAGATCCCAAGTGCTTCCTGGAGAGCTCATGCATCTCTGCTTTTTGGCAACTGGCTGAACTATTATGTATATCAGGCAACTCCTTATGATTTTGTAAACCGCTAATAGACTTTACCAATTAGCTTAAAAAAGGCTCTGTTTGCACATTTTTTCTGTGAACAGGGCCTTTTTACAGTATAATAATCACAAAATTTCAACTGCAGGGTGTGTAAAGTGACTTACAAAACAGCTAAATTCAAAATCGTAGGCGGCAAAGCCTTAGACGGTGAAGTGAAGATATCAGGCGCAAAGAACGCAGCTCTTCCAATTCTTTTAAGTACCATTCTTACCGATGAAAAGGTTTTATTAAAGAATGTTCCTGATTTAGCTGATGTTAAGACCAGCTTTAAACTTCTTCAGGATTTTGGCAAGGTATGCACATATGATGTTGAAAAGGGAGAAGCTGTTATCGAAAACGGCATTACCAATCATGTAGCATCATATGAGCTTGTAAAGACCATGCGAGCATCCATTATGGCTTTAGGTCCTCTGGTTTCATATGCAGGATCAGCTGAAGTATCACTGCCAGGTGGCTGTGCTATCGGAGCAAGACCTGTAGATCTGCACATCAAGGGGCTTATGGAAATGGGAGCCCAGATCAAGCTTGATGATGGTTATATAAAGGCTAATGCCATCGGTTCTGGCAGACTCCACGGTGGTCACATCATTATGGATAAGGTATCTGTAACCGGTACAGAGAACCTGATGATGGCTGCTACTCTTGCTGATGGTATTACCATCATTGAAAATGCTGCTTTAGAGCCTGAAGTTGTAGATCTTGCAAACTGCTTAAACAAGATGGGTGCAAAGATTAAGGGTGCCGGCACCTCAAGAGTTGAAATTGAAGGCGTAATCAAGCTTCACGGCTGCGAACACTCTGTTGTTGCTGACAGAATTGAAGCTGGTACCTATCTTATTGCAGGTATTGCAACTCACGGTATCGTAACCTGCCTTAACACTCTGCCATCATCTTTAGAGTCTGTACTGCAGAAATTAAGACAGGCCAATGCCATCATTACTGTGGATGGAACATCTATTACTGCTGATATGAGAAACCGTCAGATAAAACCTGTTGACGTGGTAACTGCACCACACCCTGGTTACCCAACTGATATGCAGGCTCAGATGACTGTTTTAAATGCTTTATCTGATGGTGTAAGTTCAGTTACCGAGACCATTTTTGAGAACCGTTTCATGCATATTGCCGAGCTCATCCGAATGGGTGCTCACCTTGTCTGCAATGGCGTTCCATCACTTAAGGGTGCTCAGGTTATGTCATCCGATTTAAGAGCCTCAGCATCACTTGTTATTGCTGGTCTGGCTGCGGAAGGCACTACCATAGTTGACCGTATTTATCATATGGACAGAGGCTATGAGCATATCGAAACCAAGGTAAGATGTCTTGGTGGTCAGATAGAACGCTTCTATTAATATAATAAAGATGTTTGATTTAAGTAAATTCAATACCTTTGGTCTTCAGGTTCATGCAAAAGATGGAATCATCATCGAATCTGAGGCTGATTTAAGAAAGGTGCATACAGACAGGTCCATTACTTTAGGTCATGGATCCGATGTGCTTTTCACTGATGACTATAACGGTACTGTACTTATAAATCAGATTAAAAGCCTCTCTATAGAACTTAAAGACGGTAAATATATTGTCAGAGCAGGTGCAGGCCTGGTATTAGACGAGCTTATCTCATATCTCGTGAATAAGGGTATTTACGGTCTTGAAAACTTGTCTTTGGTTCCAGGTACAGTAGGTGCTGCTCCAATTCAGAATGTTGGTGCATATGGAGTCGAAGTAGGAGATCTGATTTCTGAGGTTGTGGTTTACGATCTGCAGCGTCATATTACTGAATCATTCCCAAAGCTTAAATGTGACTTTGGTTATAGAACTTCATATTTTAAGCAGCATAAAGAAAGAAAACTCTTCATTACGAAGGTTGTTTTCGAGCTTTCTTCTGAATTTAGCCCTAAACTTCAATATAAGGGACTGGCAGAAGAAGAGTTTAAAACAGCTTTAGATCTTCGAAATAGGATCATCGAACTTAGAAATAAGAAACTGCCAGATCCAAAGCTTGTCGGCAATGCCGGTTCTTTTTTCAAGAATCCTGTCGTAAGCTTTGAAACCGCACACAGGATCAGAGCTCAATATCCTGATTTACCTATGTATCCAGCTATAGAAGGCGACTGTAAGTTAGCTGCCGGCTGGCTGATTGAAAAATCCGGCTGCAAAGGCATTACTCACGGTTGTGTGGGTACCTGGGAGTCTCAGGCTCTGGTAATTGTTAACAGAGGCGGAGCTAAACCTCATGAGATTGTGGCTTTAGCCAAATACATTATGACTGAGGTCTATAACAGGTTTGAAGTAAAGCTTGAACCTGAAGTTCGAACATTTGATGCTAATGGAGAAGTTTCTTGGGACAATTTGTAAACAGCTATCTTAAATTCTTAAGGCTTTTAAACTCCTCCCCAAATTTGAGCCTTGGTAAAGATCTTTTAAAAACAGCACTTGATACAGATGACAGTTCTCTTCAGGAGTGCATATCCTTTATTAATGACAATTTCCAGCTTTTAAACGAAGATGCTGATTCTGTGTCATTAAAAGAACCTCTTGATTTACTTGATGCTGAAAATATTTATAAACGTACTGAAGGTTCAGGCAGAGTTCTGGTTTTAGACTCAGTTGACTCAACAAATACCTATATGCTGAAAAATGCTAAAACCATAGCTCAGGGGGATGCGATTTTAGCTGAACTTCAGACTGCAGGTCGAGGGCGTCGTGGCAGCAAATGGCATTCAGGCTTTGGCAGACAGCTTACCCTGTCGGTATGTTACAGCTTTGATTCTTTTGATTGTATCCGGGGGCTGTCTTTAGGCATCGGAGTGGCAGTAGGAAGCGCCATTTCTTCACTTGGCTTTGAAGATGTTTCTTTAAAATGGCCTAATGATATTTACAAATCTCATAAAAAGATCGGTGGAATTCTGATTGAAACCATAGCCTCAGGTGCCAGGGTAAAGGCTGTTATCGGTGTAGGTCTTAATGTGTATGCTGATAATTTCGGATCTTTAAGCCGTGAATACAGTGCATTATTCGAAAGCATTCAGGATAATGTTTCAAGAAATGATCTTGCTGTAAATATCATCAACAATATTAAAAGGACTTGCTCTGATTTTAATAATGGTCAGCTTGACGATTACCTTGAAGTGTTCAGATTAAAAGACGAGCTTAAAGGCCGTTTTATAAAAGTTGAGAATGAAAAAGGTGTCTTTGAAGGCGTGGCTGATGGCATTGATAAAAACGGAGCACTTCTTCTGTCAACTGACAGCGGGGTTATCTCCATAAGTTCAGGTCATATCTCTCAAGAGTAGATTTTTTTAAAAGTGAACCTCGCAAAAGCGAGGTTCAGTTTTTCTATTTTCTTAAATAAACTTCCTGAATATGATGATCTTCACCCTTCTTTAAAATGAGGTTGGCTCTGTTCCTGCAGGGCAGGATATTGTCTATCAGATTGACGTGGTTTACAGCCTCCCAGATAAGCTTTGCAATTGAAGCGGCCTGATCGTCTGGAAGTTCAGCATATTTATGGAAGTATGAGTCAGGATCGCCGAAAGCTTTCTCTTTTAATTTTAAGAATCTTTCTACGTACCATTTCATAAGATTCTTCTCACTTGCATCAACATAGATTGAATAATCAATGTAGTCTGAAATGAAGGCTTTTTTTCTGAACTCAGGATATTCAGTACCGTCCTGAAGCACATTCACTCCTTCGATGATGATGACATTTGGTCTGTCAACAATAGTGAATTTATCAGGCACGATATCGTAGGTTAAATGAGAATATACAGGGACTTTTAGTTCCTTTTTACCTTCTTTTGCATCAATCAGGAACTGCATCAGACGCTTGACATCATAGGATGCAGGAAAACCCTTTTTACCCATCATCTGCCGTTCTTCAAGATAGGCGTTTGGATACAGAAAACCGTCGGTGGTAATTAAAGATACCTTAGGCTTGCATGGCCATGCCTTTATAAGTTCATATAAAAGTTTTGCAGTGGTGGTTTTACCAACAGATACGGAGCCTGAAATTGAAATGATAAAGGGCACTGAATCCATTGGTGAGCCTAGGAACTGCTGAATAATTGCAAGGCGGTCATGTCTTGAAAGATAGTACATTCTAAGCAGACTTGAGAGTGGCATGTAAACATTGTTTACATCTTCTAAGGTTATTTTGTCATTAAAAGCCAGACAGCGGTTCAAGTCATCTTCAGTCAGAGTGAGCTTATCTGCTGAGTGCTTGAATGAAGCCCATGTGGCTGTATCAAACCTTACAAAAGGAGAAGTGATCTCACTGTCATTTGTACGCATCGTTCAATTCCTCAAATAATGCTGACAATTTTATCATTATTAAAACAAAGTATAGCTGCTTATCAAAAAAATTGTATGCCTGAAAGAAAGCTTTTTTGAAGGTAAATCCCAAAAGCAATGCCATTTAAGATCATTTGATAACACTTTACATATACTAAATGTATAGAGCCTTTTATGTGGATATAAGGAGCAGCTTATGATTAGACTTAAAAAGATCATCTCAGTACTATTTCTGACTTTATCAGTCTTCATTTCGCAGGCCTTTGCTGAGGCAGGAGTTCTAGGACAGCACAAAGGATACACACTTGAAAAGGTGGTGATCCTAAGCCGCCACAATATCCGCTCTCCTTTGAGTTCAAAAGATTCTCTTCTTGGCAAAGTCACTAAAAATGAGTGGTTTGAATGGACTTCAAAACCAGGAGAGTTGTCTACAAAAGGTGCTGAGCTTGAAACATTAATGGGACTGTACTTTAAAAAGTACCTTGAGTCTGAAGGCTTTATGGAAGAGAACTATGTGCCAAAGAATGGCGAGTTTTTATTCTATGCAAATTCAATGCAGCGTACTGTAGCTACCGCAAAATATTTCTCCTCAGGCATGCTGCCTGTAGCCAACGTAAAGGTTGAGTACCATCTTCCTCTTGGCAATATGGATCATCCATTTATGCCTGGTATAAATTTTGTGAGTGAAAAGTATAAAAAGCAGGTACTAGATGAAATTGACAGGATTGGTGGCTTTAAAGGTCTTGAAAAGGAATATGCAGAAAACCTTGCAGTACTCAGGAAAGTTATTGACTATGAGTCATCAGCTCTTGCAAAGAAAGGCGAGGATATCTTTAATGTTCCTACAGATATTTTAATTCCATCAGATACCGGTGAGGCTGATTTAACAGGAACATTAAGAGCAGCCAATACTGTGGCAGATGCACTGGTGCTTCAGTATTATGAAGAAGATAATCTTACAAAGGCTGCCTTCAATCATCATGATGTAACATATGAGGACTTTGAAAAAATCGGAGCCTTAACAGATCTGTTCCTGACAGTCGTGTTCGGAACACCATCTCTTTCTTTAAATGAGGCTCATTCAAGCTTACTGGAAATTCAGGCTGAGCTTTTGAACAATGACAGACGTTTTACCTTCCTGTGCGGTCATGATTCAACCATTATGAGCACTATCTCTGCACTGCAGGTTAAAGATTATGCTCTTCCTGATGCCATTACGAAGGTAACACCAATTGGTGTAAAGTTTGTCATAGAAAAATGGAAAAAGAACGGAAAAACCTACACCACTGCAGCCTTGGTATACCAGAGCGTAAATCAGCTTCGTAACCGTGAGTTTTTAACTCTTAACAATCCTCCAAAGGTTTACTACCTCGAC
The DNA here is from genome assembly GCA_900316175.1 of uncultured Succinatimonas sp. Taxonomy (GTDB): domain Bacteria; phylum Pseudomonadota; class Gammaproteobacteria; order Enterobacterales; family Succinivibrionaceae; genus Succinivibrio. Next base: position 274 of record ONCB01000142.1, on the reverse strand, counting down.
TTTGAAGGTATAAGCCGCAATAAGGATGGATTCTTTGAACCTGGAGTTCTTGAAAATCATATTAAAAGCAGACTTAAGGCCTACGATGATCTTAAGGCACAGTCTGCTGACTGACAACTTATGAAAATCTATTAAAAGGTAATCAGAACACAATAATGACTGATTACCTTTTTATTAAAAAATAAGTAAATGGTCTGAAATAAACTTTTAGACCATTATAAAACAGCCCCTTAAGCAGACTGTTTGTTCTTTAAAAAATCAGTGTGATTTCTTT
>ONCB01000143.1 GCA_900316175.1 uncultured Succinatimonas sp. | reverse complement strand
CTTGATAATCAAAAATCGTATTTTAAAGAGCAAATGCAGTGTTAAACCGCATTGTTATCAGCATTTGGAGCTAAAATCCAAATGCAAAAGTTGAGTTATCAGAAGTTTTCTTTTCTTCGCGTTTTAAGGCAGCAAGCTGCTGTTCAAGATTCTGTGAACCGGTGCCGCCATTTTCAAGATAGAGCTGGAATTTTGTGTTTTTGTCAGCTTCTGCTTTTAGCTTATCTTCTTCGGTGTATTTAATTTCCTCAGCAAGGCGCTCTTTTTGCAGCAGAATATTCTGTTCGCTCTTTAGGTAGTGCTTTACTGCAAAACCTGCCGCATAGGAATTTAAGCTGCTTTCAGCACTGCTTAAAAGAGCAATGTTTTTGGTAAGCTCCTCATAGAGTTTTGCTTTTTCAGGGAGATCTTTTAATTCCTTTTCCTGATTGAACAGATCTATCAGGATTTCGTGAATTGCTTTTAAATCTTCAAAAGAAGCAATTGCATCCCTGGCATCAGCATCAAGTGATCCTTTTTCTAAAACCAGTGTTCTGATAAGAGCTGTCAGATCATCAATTCTTTTAAGACCTAAGGCTCTTGAGAGCAGCGCTGGAGCATTAGAATTATCCATGCGAAGCTGCATTCTGAAGGCTGTTTCATACTCGGTAAAGTTCTCATAGACATGGCAGTTGTCATATCTTTGTAAAAATCCCTTTAGAGGCTTTAATTCAAGAGACTTAAAGGCATTTACTGCAGCTATGATGTCAATGTCCTGATTTGCAAGAGCATAAATTTTTCTGACATCGGCATTGGCATTTGACTCACCTTTAATAGAGAAGATGCCAAGCAGCACCACCTGTCTTTTGGACGAGGTGAACTCATAAACAGCCTTTACAGCAGAGATTACTGAATTTTCACGCAGGTTTCTGGTAACCTGAGTTCCGTCAACCATGGAATTACCATAGCTGCCTCTGATATAGGTGACAATCGATCGGTCCTTTTTGCCATCCTGAGCTGCCGCAATGTTATAGCTTACAGAGCCTGATGGTCTTAAAAGAGTCATCAGAGCATCTACAAGGGTAGATTTTCCGGCGCCGTTATCGCCGGTGATTAAGGTGCCTTCAGGATCAATTTTCACCTCATGATGTCCATGCAGTGGTCCCCAGTTAATTACGCTTATAGAGGCAATTTTAATCTGTTCTGTTGACTCATTTACAAAATCAAACATTAAGCTTGTGTCACTCATTCTGATACTCTTGTTCCTTGATCTGAAACTGATTTTGTTTTCTAAATTTTCTTTGTTAGGTTCTACTTCCAGAAAGACTGTTATTCATTGTCATCTGACAGGTCAGGATCCAAAGACTTTGCTTTTGAATCTTCGCTGCACTCTTTGCCACTGTTTAACAGTTCATACTCTTTAAGCATTTTTAAAAGTGTATCGGCGCTTACTGCATAACGGATAGTAGGGAAGATTTCATAACGGTCAATATCCTCTGAAGGCAATTTACGCACGATATGGTATGTTGCAAATTCATCCATGGCGCCACTGATTTTGCTGTTATCCTTAACTTCACTTACAGAGGCCTTTACATAAGGAATAAATGCAGCTCTCAGCTCTTCTGAGTCAATGATTACGCGGTTTGCCGAGGCTCCATGCTCAAGTCTGTTCTGATAGTACTTTCTTAAGATCACAAGCAGCATCGACTTGAATGGAGTGAGCGCTTTTTTCTTGATAAGAAAGTGATCTTCAACATCTTTGTTGTCAGTACTGTAGGTGGCAGTCTGCCTTTTAAAAGAAGATGTTACTTTGATGTCACTGCCTGAGCTGTCTGTTCCTTTTTCTTCATCAGAGCTGTAATTTTCAGAGCCGTCATTAGGATTATCTTCTTGAGAGCCATCTGTGTTTTCTGAGAAAAAGTCTTCAGCATGATCTTCTTTTCTGTAGTTTTTTATAAAGACCGTGCCGTTTTCCGGACTGAAAATGACATCAATATTTAAAACAAAGAGAATACCCTTTACAAATTTGAGAATGCTGCTGTCAGAGAGCAGTCGGTATTTTTCTGAATCTATCTGATAGACCACACTGCCGCTAGACAGTAAATCGATGATAAGATTTTTTACTTTTGGGTCAACCTTGCTTACAAAGGATGTAAAGCTTTCTAATTCATTAAGATCCATATTTTCCCTCTTCTTTGTTTCTTATCATCTGACTTGACAGCATAATTTTGGGCAGTGAGATTTTTAGAGTTTTTACTGCCCCTGTATGATCTTTAGCCTTAATCAGAATATCCTCATTCTCGGTTACTGTCTCATCGTTATATTCTTTGGCAACTCTGACGTAGGCTACCACTTCTTCAAGACCATAGCGGATTACATTTGAATTGATGATTTGTCCTATGGTCATTATGGAAGTCTGTCCTAAGGTCTTTTTTACCGACTTTTTGACATCCTGAATATTTACAGTATCCAGAAGTTTTAATACGTCTTTTGATACAGGTCCGTCAGATACGTGCGTCTCGATATTAAGATCTGGCTCCTTATCTGGCGATTTAATGCCTGCATTCAAAGACTCAAGGCTTTTTACTCTGACTGAGCCCTGCTCCATTTCAATGGCCATTCTCTTTGAATGGATAGGGACTTTATTTTCGGTAAATTTAATTGCTTCCTTTTCAAGAGCATTGATAAGCTCATTTACTCTGCGGTTCTCTTCAAAATCCTCTGAGGATATAAAAGCTCTTAAATTTGCATTGATTCTGCTGCGCACCGCTCTTACGCGGTCACTTTCATTGACAAGATTATCAATCAGGTTGTGAAGATGTGATTTCTGTTTTTCTGTAAGATGCTTTGAGATTGGCTTGTCAAGAATGTAGTCAATCTGCTTTTTGAACTTGGAGCATAAAGCCTCGTCACAGATAAGCCTGAAAAAGTCCTTATAGGCTGCACCATAGTCAGTCATCATCTGCTGTTCCTGACAGTCAAGATCCATAGATAGAATATCACCTTTTGAAGAGCCATCCTCGATGATCTTCTGCCTTAGAGTAATATCAATATCTATGATTTCTTCTTCTAATTTTCTAAAGTCGCGGGGCAGACTTCTTGAACTGTCATAAAGGGTTTTGATTTTTTCTTTCTGCTGATACTCACTTAATGGCTCTAACTGTTCTGATGCTACAAGCTCACGCTCTTTTTTCAGAGCTCTTATTCTGTTGTCAATTTCCTTAAGTTTAAGTTTCTTGTCAGAACAGACCATAATGTAAAGACGCTGCACGTCGTTACACAGATTCTCTAAATGAGTTGCAGATGTTGAGATTATCTGAGCATCAAGATTATCTGCAAAATCTATGGCCTTTTGTGCCGCATCTGTAAGCATTACCACATCATTCTGAAGAAGACGTTTGATCCACCCGCTTTCCATCCATGTATTAAGGTAATCTCTGGCACTGACCTTTAACTGAAGATCTGGATTTGATGAGGCAAATTCAGAGAGCAGCATATTAAGATTGGCCTTGATTGCATCATATGGAATTTCTCTTTCTGTCTGAAACATATTTTTCAGAAAGGAGAGAATTAAGGGGGCATTATCTGCTTTTAGCAGTTTCCACACTTTGTCTTTTTCACGAAGGTCGAGAAATCGGTTGTAGTCCAGGAAAAAGTCCATTTTTATTTTTTCTGTAAAGCAATTAGTAAAGTTACCATCAGGTTAATTGGTCTTTTTATACAAAAAATAATTCCATAACCAGGAAATAAAATAAGATTGTTAAAAATTGTCACCACTGTCAAGGATACTTTATAAAGAGCGACATTAAAAGAGCTTTTAAAAAAAAACAATTGATGAAGGATCTGTGTTATTTTTAAGGCTCCTTTGGCTACTGTTGCGCGATAGAAAAGTTGACCAGTGAAACGATTTATTGTGTGGCAATTCAATAAGTGGAATCTTCAGTAGATCTTTATATATTGTTCCTCAAATTGAGGAACGGAATTCTTTAAACTTTTGATATTACATTTTCCAAATATATGATCCTATTTTGTCAACATTCATACTACATTCTTAATGTAATCGTGCTATGTGCTTCATTTAACTTTTGTTATAACATTCCTCTGAATGTGATATAGATTTCAACTAATTCCTGATATATAGATGAAAAAAAGTTACTGCAACTACCTGTCGATATGTCTAAGATAGAATCTTTAATCAATCATTATTAAAATGCATGCATTTGATTGACATTCTCGAGTTTGACAGTTATTAGACCAATATCTTTATGAATCGGCAACTTACTGATTTTAAATGTAGTAATATGTAAGGTATATTAAACGGGTCAGGAAAATTTTTTAGACATTTTTTTGAATTTCTCAATAGAATTCTTTGTGAGCAGTTCACAGTCAAATCTCATACCTGTCAGCTCATGCAGAGCATCGGTTACATCGGTTCTTGTAAAGGCACCGGTGTAATACTTGTCAAAAACAGTTATCTTCATATTTTTCAGGGTATCAATAAGCTGACCTGCAGGAACTGTCAAACTAGCGTGCAAGCTCAGCATCTGCTTTGCATTTACAAGGCTGAGTGCAAAGCTTCTTAAGCTCTGAATTTATCTTTTCAAGTGTAGGTTATCATCAAGATGATCAGATTTCATACAGGGCGTACGCATGAATTGAATAAAAAATACTTTGTGATACATGGATCAAAGTGTTAAATAAGTTCATGAATAAGTGTGAGCTAAAGATCACTGTATTGTA
>ONCB01000145.1 GCA_900316175.1 uncultured Succinatimonas sp. | reverse complement strand
AATCCAGGTGTCTTTAAAGTATGGCTCTACTCCATACTCAAACAGGGTGCCGATGGTATCTAATGTTAATGACTTACCAAATCTTCTAGGGCGGGAGATGAAGATTTTTCTGTGACTTCTTAAGATGTTGAAAATATAATCAGTCTTATCAACATAGATATAATCATATGCATTAAAGTCACTGAATATCTGGCCTTCTGCAATTGTCTTCATCTTAATAAACCTGTTTTCTTTACTCTTTATTTCATTATACATAATTTTCCTTTTAAAACTGTTATGACTTTACCTCCTTTGAGGATTGGTCACAAAGTATAAATTGGAAAATTATTGAGACTTTTTGCAAGTGGTTATTCTGATCAAGATCCCTAATTTTTATTTGTTTTTATCTACAAAAAAAGAGAAGTCATCCTGTAATCAATATGCTGTGACCTGCTAAGAATCAGGTTAAGGTATAAAGGATGCTTCTCTTTTTTTTATGAAAATAATTGAGCTGTTACTGTTTACTTAACCTTTGGAATAAAGAGTGACATAAAGGCTGCAAGGATCATAAATACCGCAACAGCATACATGATTGATTCAATTCCATATACGTCGCCAAGCTTACCCATTAAAGGAGATACCAGACCGCCAAAACTCATGGAAAGGCCGATAGTAAAACCTGTTGCCATACCTACATGCCTGCTTAAAAGCTTCTGGCCTATAACTACAGTAGGAGACATCTGTGTATAGAAAAGGAATGAGAACGCCAGAAGCATGACTGTTGCAAGATATACATTGTCAGTCAGGGTAAACAGGGATATGAATGGAATACCCAGGAAAGCAGCTACTGTAACCATACGGTTAAAGCCCACCCTGTCTGAAATAGTTCCACCACTGAAGGTTGCAATAGCACCACAAAGACAGATTGCACCGTTGATTAAAGTTGCAATTTCATCCTGAACGCCCATATGATGCATATAATAAAGGGAAATAAATGAGGTAAAGGAAAACCAGCCTGCTGATCTTAAAAACAGCATGGCAACCAGAATTGCAAAGCCTCTTATGTTCTCTTCATTCTCAGCACCAGCCTTTTTAGCAACGCTACGGCGCTCCATTCTTTGACACATAATAGTGTAATAGCGGTTTTTCATCATGAATATCACTATCATTACAAAGCCTGGAACAAATAAAGCTAAAGTTGCATCAAGGCCAAACAGGATATAAAGACCGGTAAAGAAGAATGGTCCTGCCGCAAAGCCAGCGTTTCCGCCAACTGAGAAGATAGACATGCTCTTTCCCTGTTTTTTACCGCCAAAGGCATGTGTCATCTTGCCACCTTCAGGATGGAAGATTGATGCTCCAATACCATTAAGGCATACCAGTGCATATAAGAGGATCTGATTTTCGACAAGACCTAAGAACATTACACCAAGACATGCCAGAAAAATACCAATACTCATAAGATAAGGTCTTGGTTTTCTATCTGCCAGATTGCCTGCAAGAGGTTGAACAATTGCATTTAAAATGGTATTGGCCATCATTAAAAGCGCAACCTGAGAATAGCTTCCGAGTCTTCCTGCCTGATACATGTATGCCAGGATCACAGGCATCGATCCATGACAGAGATCGGTCGCAAAATGACCGCACATAAAAAGCAGATTCTCTTTTGTGTTAGAGTTGTTTTCAGTCATTTGTGGTACCTAAAATTGAAAATGCCGCCATAGTATGGACTCTGGGCAGCATTCTACTATAAAACAATAACAGAAAGGACAAAAGTTATCTTACCAAGACAGAGTAAACTCTGTCTTAACCACTAGCCAAACACGTACTCAACACGAGGCATTACGTGACATAAAAGCTCATATGGAATGGTATTGCACAGGGATGCAATTCTCTCAACAGGCAAACCTTTACCCCATAATATAACTTCATCAAAGACTTTATCCTTTGAATCAGGACCAAGATCAACAAAGAGCATATCCATACAGACATGACCTGCAGTTGGAACTTCTCTGCCGTTTACGAGTACCGGTGTACCGTTAGGAGCACAGCGTGGATAACCGTCACCATAACCGCATGAAACCACCCCCAGGGTGGTGTCGCGATCGGCAACAAAGGCAGCTCCATACCCAACTTTATCACCCTTTTTAAGTTTATGAATGGCAATAATACGACTCTTTAAGGTCATTACAGGCTTCAAGCCCAGATCAGGACCAGTCTTATCCTCAAATGGAGATACACCATACATCACAATGCCGGGACGAACCCATGGAGTATGAGTCTCAGGCCAGATAAAAATACCTGCAGAGTTGGCAAGACAAAGCTCTCCTTTAAACTCTTTTGAAACCTCATAGAAAAACTCAATCTGCTGACGGTTATACTCTGTTTCTGATGGAGTGTCGGCAACAGACAGATGAGATATCATTCCTACTGGCTGTTCTACATTAGGACAGTTCTCAAGACGCTTTAACAGAGCTCTGATTTCTTCTACCGAGCATGAGCCTAAACGGTGCATACCGATATCAACCTGCAGAAAAACCTTTATCTTTTTGTTTAACTTTGCTTTCTCTAAAGCTTCAACCTGATAAATGGAATTTACAGCAGTGATAAGTGAATACTTTGAAATGAAATTTACATCTTCTTCATTAAAGAAGCCTTCAAGCAGAATCACTGGTCTTGTTATGCCTTCACGGCGAAGTTCCATGGCCTCACCAATTCTTGCAACAGCATAGGCATCCACACTGTCCTTTAAGGCATTTGCAACCGCATAAAGACCATGACCATAGGCATTAGCCTTGACCACAGCAACAACCTTTGGCTGATTGCCATTTTTATCCTTTGCTTTTTCTTTAATCTTTTTAATATTGAAAAGCAGGGCTTCTCTATCGATAAATGCGCTTACGCATTCCATGTTTGTTTACCTTATTGATATATTTCAGCAGGAGGAGGAACATCTGCCATCTCTGCTGAAGGATCTACCTCATTGTAGAAGGTAGTGTATGCGCCCTGGAACTGCAGATTGATATCAGCAACCGCACCATGACGGTTCTTTGAAACAATCAGTACAGCCTTGTTCTCATCACTGTCAGGACCTGTCTTGGTGTATAAAGATTCACGGTGAATGAACATAATCATATCCGCATCCTGCTCAAGAGATCCTGATTCACGCAGATCAGAGTTTAAAGGGCGGTGATCTTTACGGGCTTCAACATCACGGTTTAACTGTGAAAGGGCGATAATAGGTACATCAAGCTCTTTGGCAAGCTGCTTTAGAGATCTTGAGATTTCACCTACCTCAAGAGAACGGTTTTCCTGTTTGGTCTGACCTTTCATCAGCTGAATATAGTCGACCATAATGCAGGAGAGACCGCCATTGTCCTGAGCGATTTTTCTTGCTCTTGAGCGAAGCTCGAGCGGAGTCAACTGAATATCAGTAGTGTCATCGATATAAAGTTTGACTCTGCCATTACCGTTTTCATCATTTTCTGTAAGCATTCTTACTTTGTGAATGATATTGTGCCACTGATCAGGGGTTGCTCTGCCTTCTGCCAGATCTTTCATGGATACACGGCCAAAGCTTGATAACATACGCATAGCAATCTGATCTGCCGGCATTTCCAGTGAGAATACCAAAGCCGGGCGATGTTCTTCAGGATTGGTTGCAATATTGGCAATAATGTTCATGGCAAAGGAGGTTTTACCTACACCAGGACGGGCAGCCAGAATATTCAGACTTCCTCCCTGAAGACCTGATGTTAACTCATCAAGAGCGGTAAATCCGGTTGCTATACCACGAAGTTTCTTCTGAGAATTCAGATCTTCCTTAATCTTGTTGATAAGATTCAGGGCAACCTCTGTCATAGGCTTAGGACCTGAGTTTACACTTGAAGTCTTCTCAGAAAGCTCAAATACAAGACCCTGAGCTTCGTCGTAGATTTCTTCAACGCTTCTGCCTTCAGGGCGGTAACAGAGCTTTTCAATATATTCAGAAACGCTGATTAAACGACGGCGTTTGCTGGTATCACGAATAATCTTTGCATATTCAACAATTGCAGAGGTTGGTCCCTTAACATCAGTCAATGAGGCCACATAAGCAAGACCACCGGCCTTCTCTAAAAGTCCTTTCTGCTCCAGGGAGGCACAGATTACCGTAGGATTGAAATCATAGCTTACAGCTGTACGCTCGAGGATCTCATTATAGATAATGCGGTTTTTCTCAGAAAAGAATTCATCTGCATCCAGAGTTCCAAGCTCTTCTGTAACATTAGAAAGTAGTTTTCCGTCTAAAAGCAGCGAACCTATAAAACTGCCCTCGGCATCAAGATTTTTAGGAGGCTCTTTATATACGGACAGAACATCATCATCTTTTTTTGATGCAGCCATTGTTACGCCTCCTCTAAACAGCCTGAAGAATGGTTTTGAAAATATAAAAACAGTTCTTTATTTTATGCTTTAGCCCCTTCAAAGTCAAAAATGAATAAAAGACTTCTAGCAGTTACGCATCAAAATGTAGGTCTTTTAGCCCCTATCCTCGTACCAAAGTCATAATCGTATTATAGTATTTACCTCACTCGCTATAATACAGC
>ONCB01000146.1 GCA_900316175.1 uncultured Succinatimonas sp. | reverse complement strand
GCAATTTATATTTCGCATTCCATCAAGGTTTATGACTGTTTTTTTGGATTTGATCCTTGTGTCACAATTTACTATGAGATACTATTTAGAAAATCCGAGCTTAACAGCTGCGTTTTTTTATGACGTGAAAGACTTTAAACTTCTACTCTCTGGGATAATACAGATACCATTGGATCATTTAAAGTTCCCTGCTCTACCCCCTTAATGATATCCTCTTTTGAGTACTTGTCTTCTGGGTAAACAACTACAACAGACAGATCATTGTTCTGCAGGAAATTGTGCTCACCAAAATCTGTATAACGGGTAGCACCGATTGAAATCATAACCTGTGATGGACAGCCAGCCTCATTTAAATAATCATTAATTCTCTCAGCAGGACCTTCATTTAACTGATTGTTGAACTTCTCAATGAGCCAGTCAATCAACTTGCCGTATACATAGCTGTAATCACGAACAGCGCTGTCCTCTCCATATGGATGAACCACACCATCACGAACAAGGAAGCTTGCAATACGGTACTTGTTTAAAATACCATTCTCATCAAAGCTGTCAATTGCAATATAGTTATCTGCAAAGCCCTTGCTAGATACACCCCAGTTTTTCTTTTCAGAAATCTTCTTGGCACCTTCCTTTCTGATTGAGCAGTCATTTGATGCAGAGAATACAACCGGCTTTAATGCTGTAACCTTACCATTATTCCAGGTAACATCACATACGATAGCGCACTCAGGCTCAATCTGAAGTTTCTGTTCGCCTTTAGGAAAAATAATCTTTGAACTGTCAAATGGAAAAATACCAAGGAAAGCAGGTGTCAGCTTGTCAGCACCAGGAATATAGGTTGGGAAAACCGCCTTTGGAGCCTTAGCCTCAGCAGTCTTAACATTAGTAAAATCACTTGCTTCACCAGCCTGCTCTAAATGACCGGTAAAATTGCCGGCAACACCAAAGGTTGCCATTTTCTTTAAATCAATATTCATATAAATCTCCTGTAGATTTTATTTAATTTTAGCAGACATTTTTTTAATCACAGGTCATTTTTATTAAATCAATAAAAAAAGACACTTTATAAAATGCACTTACAGTTAAAGTTATTTAAAAGGATATAACTTTTAAACAGAACGATAACAGTAAATACATTAATAGCAATCGACTCATAGATTTACAAATTCATACTCACAAGTGTTTTAATGGTGTTGCAAAGCCGTTGAATATATGGACATCACTCAGGTTCAATATATGCATCAGAACAGATTAAGAAAAGCAAAAACAAATGAACCTTTTTAATATCCAATCTTTCTGAATAAGTAAAAATCTTGTAAAATTTATATATATATTTTTTTTCATATCAGAATTCCTTACTATGCAGAAAAAAATCTCTCTAATAGGAGCAATTGTAATTGCAGCCTCCTGTGCATTATATTCACATTTTGATAATGCATCAGCCTATACAGCCTCTACCGATACTGCTTATAACCAGAAGGACATAAAAGCAAAAAAACAGGCAAAGGAGACCTATAAGGAAAAAATCAGAAATGAAAAAACAGAAACAACCCGCCGTAGAAACTTCAATGAAGCCAAAGGTCAGATGCCTGCAATTTTCAGACAGCTTAATGAGCCTAAAACTATCTACTGTGGATGCAGAATTGATTTTAAGAAAAACTGGTACTATCCAGATCTTGAAAGCTGCGGATATGTAATTTATACAGATGAGAAAAGAGCAAAACGGATCGAAGCAGAACACATTATGCCAGCCCATGAGTTTGGAAGTAAAAGACAGTGCTGGAATAATGGAGGTCGCAAAAACTGCGCATCATCAGATGATGAATTTGCTTTAATGGAAGGTGATCTGCATAATCTTTATCCTTCCGTTGGAGAAGTAAACGCAAAGAGAAGCAACTTTAAGTTTTCTGAAAGCGTCAACAATAAAAAACATATCTTTGGACCTAAATGCGATATGTTTATTGATTCAAAGCGTCAGAGAGCACAGATCCCTGAAAGAGCAAGAGGCATCGTGGCAAGAGCTTATCTTTATATGGCTTCAAAATATTCAATCAAACTTGATGAAGAACATATAAACCTGTTTAATCAGTGGAATAAAAGATATCTTCCTGACAGTAATGAGTGCAAATGGAATGAGCTTGTTACAAAAATTCAGGGCAATGACAATCCATTCATCACTAAAAAGTGCAAGGCTGCAAAATAAAAATGAGAACCGTAAGAATCTGTCAGTATCAGGCAAAGCTTGAATTAAATACTCCTCTTACACTTGATGAAGATGGCTTTGGTCATTTAATCAGAGTGCTGCGCTTTAACAAAGACGATGAATTTGTCGTCTTTGATGGTCTTGGACATGAATATGAGGCTGTCCTTACAGAAGCAGGAAAAAACGCTACCTATGTCTGTACCAAAGAAATTGTACGCAATGTGGAGTCACCGGTCTTTGTTGAATTAGGTCAGGTTATAAGCAGAGGTGACAAGATGGAGTTTACTATCCAGAAAGCTGTAGAGCTCGGTATAGGTGAAATTACCCCTCTTTATTCAAGTCGCTGTGGAGTAAAACTTGATGAAAAGCGTCAGCAAAAAAAGGTTGAACAGTGGCAGAAGATTGCAATTGCTGCCTGCGAACAGTGTGGCCGTAATGTTGTTCCAAAGGTTAACGATATTACTGATATCAGTAAATGGTATGATGCAGCACCTGATGCTTTAAGCATCACCCTCGATCCTAAAGCTGATACCAGATTAAGCGCACTTGAGATCCCATCAAAATTAAGACTTCTCATTGGTCCTGAAGGAGGCCTGTCTGAGGAGGAAATCGATAAGGCTGCTCAATCCGGTTTTAAAGGCGTAACCTTAGGTCCTAGAATTTTACGAACAGAGACTGCAGCTCTTGCAGCCCTATCTATCTTAGGTTGTACATACGGAGATCTGTAAATGGATACACAGGAACTTGTTTTAGGTAAGAGTACTGTTTACTCTGACGAATACTCCTCTGCTCTGTTACAGAGAATTGAGCGCCGTCTTGGCCGCGAGCAGATTAAACACCTTCAGAAATTCAAAGGTGTAGATATCTGGCATCTGTATGAAATGACATATTTAAATCTTCAGGGAATGCCTTGCGTCTGTATGGGCATCATGAAGGTTCCAAGCCATAGCGACTATATTGTTGAATCAAAGTCATTAAAGCTTTATGAACTTTCCTTTACCCAGACAAAATTCAGAGATCTTGAAACAGTTGAAAAGGTTTTTGAACGTGATCTTTCAAGGCTTTTAGAGTGTGATGTTACAGTTGAACTATATGAGGTAACCACTAAAAACTTCGCTATTAACAAAGTTAAGGGAACCTGCCTTGAAAAGTCAGCTGCCTGCAGAAATCTCGTAATTTCAGAATACACCTACAATCCAAAGCTGCTCTCACTATCTGAGTCTAAAGAACTTGTATCAGAAACTCTTTACACAAATCTTTTCAGATCTTTATGCCCGGTTACCTCACAGCCAGATCATGCAACCATAAGCGTTGAATACAGAGGTAATCAGATTGATAAGGCAGCCTTATTAAAATACTTTATTTCCCTTAGAAATCATCAGGGCTTTCATGAGCAGTGCGTTGAACTTATCTACTCAGATATCATGTACTACTTAAAGCCTGATGTGCTGACAGTAAGTGCCAACTTTACAAGACGAGGCGGCATTGATATCAATCCTGTCAGATCAAATACATTCTTACATGCAATCTCAAGCAGAACCGTAAGACAGTAAAAATGAGCAGGTAAAACCTGCTCTTTTTATTTGCTTCATATTTTCCTGACTTCCTACCAAATCTGACAATTTTTCATATACTTAAAGTGTATATAGCGTTTTTATAATAAATGGAAGTGAATATGAGTATATATGATGTCTGGCCTGAAGGAATGATGGCCCTGTTAACACAGAAGGAAGCAGATGTGCTTTCTGCATCAAGTCATGATGCTCTTTATGATCTGTACAGAAACTGCTCTCTGGCAGTTTTAAACACCGGCAGTATTACAGACAATTCAAAATATCTGCTTGGCAACGCCAAGAACTTTGAAATCAATGTTGTCAGAAATGAGCGTGGTCTTAAGATTGAACTTATCAATCCACCAGAAGCTGCTATTGTGGATGGACACATTATCAAACAGATTAGAAAACATCTTTATGCTGTTCTAAGAGATATTGTGCTCATAAACAGCATCAATGCCAATGCTTTCTTAAAGCAGAATGAAAAGATTACGCAGACTCAGAGTGAAGAGATTGCCGACTATGTTTTCATGATCTTAAGAAACGCTGGAGTCTTAATTCCTGGTAAAAAACCAAATATTGCTGTATGTTTTGGAGGTCATTCAATTCCCAGCCACGAGTATGATTATGCATATAAAGTAGGTCATGAACTAGGTCTTAGAAAGATTGATGTATGTACAGGATGCGGACCTGGAGTTATGGAAGCACCTATGAAGGGAGCCATTTTAGGTTTCACTCAGCAGTGTGCAGTAAATGAATGCAGACTTATTGGTGAACCACCTAATCTGATGGTATCTGATCTGGTAATTTTACCTGACATTGAAAAGAGACTTGAAGCATTCGTAAGACTTGGTCATTCTCTTATCATCTTCCCTGGTGGTCCAGGTACAGCAGAAGAGCTTCTCTTCCTTTTAACCATCAAGCTCTGTCCTGAGAACAAGCATAACTTTATGCCTATTATTCTTACAGGAAGCAAAGAAAGTGAAGATTATTTCAAGGCTCTGGATGAATTTCTCATCACATGCCTGGGTCATGAAATTACCCGTTACTATGATGTGATTATTGATGATCCTGTTAAAGTTGCAAAAACAGTCAGTGAGAACAACAAATCCGTTCTCGAGCACAGAACCCTGTTCCACGACTCATACAGCTACAACTGGTCATTAAATATTCCTTATGAACTTAAGATGGCCAATGATATCACCCATGAATTCATGGCATCTTTAAACCTGTCTAAAAACCAGGCTCCACAGGCTCTGGCATGTGCACTGCGTTCAGCCTTCTCTGGCATTGTCTGTGGCAATGTTAAAGAACAAGGCATTAACGCTGTAAAAAATAACGGACCATTCAAGCTCCATGGAGATCCAGAAATCATCGCTGCACTCGACAAGCTTTTAACATCCTTTATTGATCAGGGGCGAATACTTATCAATACCAAGGAGTACAAGCCTTGTTATGTTCTTGAATAAGGATTTTATATAGATTTATGACCTGCTTTTGCAGGTCATTTTTTTATATTGATTTTATAATTCTGCGGTAATTAAATCACCATAACAGCTATTCTAAAATTCCATCACAGCTTGTGCCAATCAGAGTACAGCTGAAATTAAAGACTTCATTAAAATAGTGAGTATAGTTACTCATGAAGGCATTAAGACTTAAGTAAAGAACAATAATGCCGACAGTCATGGAAATGGCAAAGCCTAATGAGAAGATATTAAGCTGAGGAGCTGCCTTGGTCATAACACCTAAGGTGAAGTTAACCACAAGCATGGTACAGATGGCGCTTAGTGACATCGCAAGACCTGCGGCAAAGATACTTCCAAAGAAGATGAACATCTGACTTAAACCATACATCGGCAGAAATGAGCCTATGGGCACGGTTTTAAAACTCTCAAGTAAAAGTCTTAAAAAGATTAAATGACCATTTACACCAAAGAAAACCAGCGTGCACAGTACGGTAAAGAACTGACCTACGATGGCATTATTGGTACCTGATACAGGATCAACCAAAGAAGCAAAACCAAGACCGGTCTGCATTGCAATTGCCTGACCAGCAAGTGCAAAGGCCTGGGCAATTAAAAGAGTGGAAATACCCATAGCAAGACCGATTAAACACTCTTTAATAGTGATAAGAACACCAGTTCCTGAAAATGGATTGGCATCAAAGGTAATATCAGGAATTGAAGGAAGCATACAGACGGTAACTGCAAGAGCTGTTAGTGCTCTGGTCATGGTAGGAAAAGAATTACCAGAGACAGCAAACATGGTTGCAAAGAATGCACTGATGCGGCAGAGTGGCCAGACCAGCTGAGCTACTGCCTGAAGAGTGATTGGTTCTAAAACATTCATTACTGAACGGCCTGAGGAATAAGTGCAATAATATCTCTAAAAAAAGACATCAGCTTCTCAAGACCCCAGTGAGAGCCAACCATCAGACCACCTACGGTAACTAAAAGTCTTGGCAGAAAGGATAAGGTCTGCTCGTTAATTGAGGTTGCCGCCTGGAAGATTGAAACGCACAGACCAACAAACAGTGATGGCAGAATACTGGCACTAACGAGAATGGCAACAAGACCTAAAGCCTGACGCACGATGTCTACAAATACTTCTACTTCCATAGTTATCCTCCGACACCAAGGCCAAAACTCGTCATCAGAGTTCCGGTAACCAGCGACCAGCCGTCAACAAGAACAAACAGCATCAGCTTAAACGGCAGTGATACAATCATAGGAGAGAGCATCATCATACCCATAGCCATCAGAATGGAAGCTACCACAAGGTCAATAATCAGGAATGGCAGGAACAGCATAAAGCCAATCTGGAACGCAGTCTTAAGCTCACTGACAATAAATGCAGGAATTACCACTCGCATTGAAAGTGATTCTAAATTCTCTGTGTCCATCTTAACATTTGCATATTCAGAAAAGGCATTCAAATCAGACATTCTGGTCTGTGAAAGCATAAACTTCTTTAAAGGCATCTGGCCTATTTCAAAGGCTTCTCTTGCCTGAATCTGCTCATTCAAATATGGTTCAATTGCCTGAGTATAGATATCATCAAAAACAGGAGTCATCACGAAGATGGTCATAAAAAAGGCGATACCTACAAGCACCTGATTTGAAGGTGAAGTCTGCAGACCGGAAGCCTGACGTAGAATCGCAAGCACAATTACAATTCTGGTAAAGGATGTCATCATCACCAGAATAGATGGCAGGAATGAGAGCAGAGTCATCAGGATTAAAACCTGAATTGACAGTCCGTAATCCTGGGTACCATCTTCGTTGGTGTGAATGGTAAAAGCTGAAATATCAAGTGAGTTTGCAGCCTCTGCTGTTGGCATCAGGCACAAAATGACAAATGAAGTTAAGGCAATCAGAGAGCTTATACAAAAGGTTTTCTTTAAAGAAGCAAGTCTTTGTAAAATTGCTTTTGAATTGTCCATATGCATGGATGCTTCTTTAAAAAAGCTACTTATTCTCATCATTCTTCTTCTCTTCTTGAGTATGCTCTTTGAGCAGAGTATCAAACTCTGTCTTCTCGTCTTTATAGTCTGTAAGATAGCTGATATTAGTCGGAGTTACTCCAACTAAAATTCTTTTATCACCAGCCTTAACCAGCAAGATCTTCTGCTTTGGACCTATGTAAAGCTGATTTTCTATGGAGAGTCTGCCAAAGTTTTTCTTAACCAGTCGGGTCTTTTTTAAAAGATATGCAAGAACAAAAATAATGGCAAGGATGAAAAAGGTGGACAAAAGCCATGTTAATATCTGGCCTTCAGTGGTTTTGCCACTTTCTGCCAGACATACATTGCAAGATAATATTGTAAGGAGAAAAATTCCTTTCAATAATTTCATATTACTGAAGCTTCTTAATACGCTCAACCTGAGAGATAACGTCGGTTAATCTGATACCGAACTTGTCGTTAACTACAACAACCTCACCATGGAACCCGCCAGCTGGGACAGGATAAAGGTCCCCGGAAACTGGGAGATCCAGGGCTACGGGTATGCATATTACACCAACATCCAGTACGACTTCTGCCCGGAGAATCCGCAGCCGCCGATACCTGCCTCGAAAGGGACAGCGCCTTCGCAAGGGCAGCAGTCGATGGAAGGACAGCCGGGAGTGCAGAATCCCCCGATGCAGCGTCAAATGCCGCAGCCGCCAATGATGCAGGGGCAGCCCGGACAGCCGCAGCCGATGATGTATCAGAACGCGCCGGGACAGGGCGGACCGAATGCCGCCTACGGCATGGGCATGATGGGCGCGCAAGCTTTCAATGGGGAACATTATGTGCCGGACGAAGGCATCAAGGAGATGTTTCTTCGTTATGATAATCGCCTGAACCGTAAGCGGTATATTATGAGGGCGCTGGCGCTGGGAGCTGCCGTTATGGTAGTTTGCCTCGTGTTGGGCGTAATCCTGGGAATGGCCGGTATGAGCGATTCGGCGATTGGAACGATGGGGACATTGATTGGGCTTGGCGCAGGTATTATTGGTCTCATGCTGGCGATTCGCCGGTTACATGACCTTGATCGCCCCACTTGGTGGATTATTGGTAATTTTATTCCTTTTGTCAATGTGATATTCGGGTTTTATCTGCTCCTTGCCAAAGGCACCGAAGGTCCGAACCAGTACGGTCCCGACCCGCTCGAAGGACTGCACTGAACATTTTATAAAGATGCCGA
>ONCB01000147.1 GCA_900316175.1 uncultured Succinatimonas sp. | reverse complement strand
CGTTGCTGTATCAATCATAAAAGAGAATATAAGACACACTGGCAGCTGCATTACAATCTTAAAGACATGATCTTTGAATTTTTCTTCACCTATAAAGATAAACATAATCTGCAGCACAATTAAAAGCAGATTGAAAATTAAAGTTGTATCACCTAAGGTAAGGCCTGAGTGAATGGAAATTACAAAGTTTGATGAAGAAATTGGTGTGGTGCCTATGTTTGCATAGGTAATAAAGGCGATAGCAGTTCCCTGAAGAAGTACAGACAAAAAGAACAGAATATATCTTTTTATAAGTTCAGATTTAGACATTTTGTTTTTTTAAGGTGAATGAAAACGCCCCGAATAACCAGTATTCAGGGAGTTTTTAGAAATTCTGAAGAATTTTATTAGCGAGCGCGGAAGGTGATACGAGCCTTGCTCAGGTCGTAAGGAGTAATCTGAACGGTTACCTTGTCACCAGTTAAAATTCTGATGTAGTTTTTGCGCATTTTGCCTGAAATATGAGCCATAACAATGTGGCCGTTCTCAAGCTGTACTCTGAACATGGTGTTTGGCAGGGTTTCTAAGATGGTACCCTGCATCTCAATGCTTTCTTCTTTTGCCATAAATTAAAATTAAAAATTCCTGTTAAAAAAACTTGTTAAGCAATGTAATTGAATCCGATAAACATCGCTTGACGCGTGCGTATTATACATCAAAATTCACCAAAAGATTAAAAAGATCAAATACAGGTCAAAACTCTTTAATTTTCAAGTGTTTTTTATACTGTTTTTTGAGTTTATACAATTTTTTTGAAGTAGCTTGCAAGCTATAATATAAAAGGTTAAAAACTTATTAAGTAGCATTAAGATAATATGCTAGGTATATTTGTATTTGTTTTGCTTTGTTGCCAACTACTAAAGATCGGAGTTAGAGTATGACATTAAAGAAAGTTGTCATTACAGGTTTAGGTATTGTATCTTCAATTGGTGTCGGTGTAGATGCTGTTGTAAAATCACTTAAGGAAGGTAGATCCGGTATTAAAACCTCTCAGGACTTTGTAGACAAGCAGATGCGTTCTCAGGTTGCAGGTCTTGTTGATCTTGATTTAAAAGAAGTGATCGACAGAAGAGTAATTCGTTTTATGGGTGAGGCTGCTGCCTATTCATATATTGCTATGAAAGAGGCAATTGAGATGGCTGGACTTACTGAAGACGATGTATCAAACGTTCGTACTGGTTTATTTACTGGTTCTGGTGGCGGTGATACTGCAGCAATTGTCGAGGCTGCTGACAATTTAAGAGAGAAGGGCGTAAAAAAGGTTGGTCCTTACGCTGTTCCTAAGGCAATGTGTTCAACTACATCTGCAAACCTTTCAACAGCCTTTAAGATTAAAGGTGCTTCAATGAGTATCAGCTCAGCCTGTTCAACTTCTGCTCACTGTATTGGTCTTGCCTGTGATGAAATCAGATTAGGAAGACACGATATTATGTTTGCAGGTGGAGGTGAATCTGCTCACTGGACTATTTCATCCCTGTTTGACGGCATGGGTGCAATGTCAAAGAACTTTAACGAGACTCCAGAGAAAGCATCTCGCCCTTATGACAAAGATCGTGACGGTTTTGTTATTGGTGCCGGCGGTGGTATTCTGGTTTTAGAGTCTGAAGAGCACGCCAAAGCACGCGGAGCTAAGATTTTAGCTGAAGTAGTAGGCTTTGGTGCAACTTCTGACGGCTACGATATGGTTGCTCCTTCAGGTGAAGGTGCTGTTCGCTGCATGAGACAGGCTTTAGAGAACTGTGACACCAAGATTGATTATATCAACACTCACGGTACAGCAACTGTATTAGGTGATTTAAAAGAGCTTGAGGCTATTCGCGAAGTCTTCGGTGAAAATGCTCCTGCTATTTCTTCAACCAAGTCTATGACTGGACATGCCTTAGGTGCAGCAGGTGTTAACGAGGCTATCTTCTCATTACTGATGATGCAGAACAACTTTATTGCTCCATCAATCAATATTGATGAGCTTGATGAAGGTGCAAAGGGCTTTGATATTGTTGCTAACACTATGCGTGAAGCCAAACTTGAGACTGTAATGTCAAACAGCTTCGGCTTTGGTGGTACTAATGCTTCGTTAGTTTTAAGAAAATATCATGGCTAAAGATACTTTACGCCTTGATAAAGCAGTGGCACATAATTTTGATGTGCCACGCAATTATGCTGCAAAAATTATTAAATCTGGCCTGGTGTCGGTAAATGATGAAGTCATTACCGATCCTTCATGTAAGATTTCCATAGATTCTGACATTGTTCTGGACGGAAACGAGGTCTCCGCCAAAGACGGCTTTAAAAAGCGTGTGTTTATGCTTAACAAACCATCAGGATATGTCTGTGCAGACAGAGATAATAATAATCCTATAGTTATAAATCTCTTTGCTGATGTACCTAAATTCACCTCAATGCATTGTGTGGGCAGACTTGATATAGATACTACAGGACTCATTCTTGTAACTGATGATGGTGATTTAAA
The DNA here is from genome assembly GCA_900316175.1 of uncultured Succinatimonas sp. GTDB lineage: Bacteria > Pseudomonadota > Gammaproteobacteria > Enterobacterales > Succinivibrionaceae > Succinivibrio. The sequence goes on along the minus strand of ONCB01000147.1, from coordinate 1,926 downwards.
CCACAGAGTAACTTCACCTAAGTCTATGGTTACCAAGACCTACCTTGTAACAACCAGAGATGAAATTGTGCAAAAGGATGTTGACCTTTTCAAAAAGGGCTTAAAGCATCATGAGGAGAAGTGCCGTTATAAGGGTGCTCTGCTTGAAATTCTCTCAGAAAGGGAAGCTTTAGTGACTGTAACTGAAGGACGCTTCCATGAGGTAAAACGTCTTTTTGAATGCGTCAATAATGAAGTTGTAGAATTAAAGCGTCTGTATATCGGCTCTTTAAAGCTCAGTGATGAGCTTGAAGAGGGAGAGTATATGGAACTTGATGAGCAAGATATCGAGCAACTTTTCATACCTTATGAAAAATTCAATCAAGAATAGAAGTCTTCTTCACTAATACCGGCAAATGCCGGTATTTTTAAACCAACCTTCTTATCCTGCCAATAAAAAAATCAGCAATATAGTTCATGATTAAAACTCATTGCCTGCATATTTGTCAGACCACATGAAAGGCAAAGAAAGTTAATGACATGAATGTGAGATGCAAAACATAAAAAATGTCATTAAAAATACTAAAAAATGATAATTATTACTGTTAATAATAAAATAGTAAGATTCTTTATATAACAATATTGTCATTATCTGTCAAAATGTGACTTGTATGATTGTATTAGGTTCTGTTGATAAATATTTGCAACTAAATAATTATAAAAAGTTCTGTATAAATATTAAGTAGATAATATAATGACATATAAGTCATATTATAACAATATTATTAATATTTTATTATTTTTGATACTTGGCTGATATTCGTTTGATCTGTAATAATGGTATTTTATACTCAAGTTAAAGAGAATGATTATTATCAACAAGGAGATGAAAGTATGTTCGGACTAGTAAGAATGATCTTCGTGTTAGTATGCATTTTAGTTGTAAGCTGCTTCTGCCTTGTTAATTTTGTTATCAACCAGACTTATGTTTTCTTAGTGAAGAATCTCATTGATTCTCATTTTTCATACAAGAAGATTTCCTAGCGGAATGTTTGTCATTTTTCCTTTGCCGGTTTTTTACCGGCTTTTTTTATTCTGTTAAAGAATTTTGTTAATTTACTGTGAGTTTTTTCACACATATAACTTAATTTACCTCCTAATAGAATATTAAAAACTATCCTTAAATTAGTTTTTTTGGTTTGATGGATTTTATATGTCAGATAACGTTTTTGATGTGGCTGATTATGGAAAGAAAATCAACACATCTGTAAATGTTTTTAAACGTCTTTTTATTGTTTATGGAATTGCGGCTTTCCTTTGTACTGTGGCTGGGGTTTATTTAGTTGCAAATCCTTCTGTAGCGATGGATGCTCAGGATAGTGAATACGCATATGTTTTCAATGGCTTTTCAATATTCTTTTTCGTATTATTTTTGACAAGTCCTATTGTACTGTTAATTCACAGTGTGATGGCAAGAAACAAGCTTATTTGCGGCATTAAAAATCATATTTCACTTGCAAAGGATGATGGTATCAAGGTAGCAAATCAAGCCTGCCTTAGCTATACAGCATTAAGTATTGGAATTCCATGGAGCTATATTGTATGTAACTACATTCCTTCCATGTATTCATTTTTCTTTAATATTATTGTGCTGTTATGTATAGCAGAGTTATGTATGGTAACCACAGTACCTTTCTTTTTAAGACTGTTTCAGCTTAAAGTTGCACTGCTTGGCGATACTGGTCATGACAGCATGAGATTAAAGGGAATTTTTATTCCTTTATATATGATGCTCTACTGTATGATTGTTGCTTTCATCGGTGTAATTGTCGTGTTTATCGGTTTCCTGTTTGTAGAACCATCTTTAAGCGAGTATAAGAACTTCTATCTGTTCATGAATAACTGGTTCTAATCTTTATCATTCTCATGATGTGATGGCCTGCAGAT
>ONCB01000148.1 GCA_900316175.1 uncultured Succinatimonas sp. | reverse complement strand
GCTATAAGTGTAATTTGCTGTAACGAAGGTGGGCATTTTATGGATTTACATGGTGGGCATCATTGGATCATGGGTGAGCATTTTCGATTATTTACCAGTTTTTAGCAGTTGGCGCAAAACGAGCTGTATCAAGGATCTCGTTAAGAACATTTTCTTCAACCTTGCGGTCTGAATATTTTTTGCATGAGTAACGCTTTTTAACAAGCTCTTTAAAATCCATATTACCTCACAAAAATAACAAAAATTTACAATATTATATTCAAGATAATGAATATGTATTTATCTTTAAAGAAAATTAACTAAATCTGCAATCCATATCAATAAAAAACCTTAACATAAGGTCATGTTAAGGTTATAACTTTCTATTGCTTCATATAATTTTCTTCACAGTTTTTCCAGCTCTTTTTAATCAGCCATTTCCTGTCTTTTAAATCCATAGCCTGAGTGAGCTTCTTTGGAATACCGTCTCCCTTTTTATCAAAATGCAGAATTACCGTGGTGCTGTCAGGAAATTTGGCAATGTAATAAGATGAAGAATCAGTTACCTTTCTGTTTTCATGATAAACACTCAGGTCTTTGCTGTTAAAAAGTATGCCCTTTACCTTAAATGCATGCAGAATAGCACCATCGCGAGACTGACTTAAAAGACAGGCCCTTGAATAGGTTGAGAAGGTTGAAAAAGGAACAAACCTGACTGAAGAACCAGAATTTGTTTTAATAATGCTCATCCCCTCTTTCTGTTCCTTCTCTGGTGAAAACTTTAACACAGTACAGGAGAATACATCATCAAGCTCACAGCCGTGGTAGAAAAGCTCGCTTGCACTGTGATCATCAGCCTTGACTATTTTACCTTCGATATACAGAAGACCAGCGTCAGAACAGTAATATGAATTGTTTTTTACAATACAGTTCTTTTCAACTTTTTCTGCATAAGTTTCATCATCGGCAGAAGCGGAAAAAAAAGAGGTTACAGAAAAAACTGCAACAGCAAATAAAAATTTAATTTTCATACACATCAAGAAAAAATGCCCAACTTAATGTTGGGCATCATTTATAAATTATTCTTCTTCTGTTTCTTCAACAACAGGTGGAGCAAAATGAACTGCATCAACATCTTCTGCTTCTGCATCCTCATTTTCGCCTTCTTCCTTAGCTTTAGAGAACTGAGAATTATATAAAACAGAATAAGCACCATTCATTGCCAGCAACTCGTCGTGAGTACCCTGCTCTACAACCTCACCGTCATTGATAACCAGGATCTTGTCTGCATCCATTACGGTTGAAAGTCTGTGAGCAATCACGATAGTGGTCTTACCTTCCATGAGCTTGTCAAGAGCGCGCTGTACAACCTTCTCTGACTTGTTATCAAGAGCAGAGGTAGCCTCATCAAGGATAACAACAGGAGAATTCTTTAAGATTGCACGTGCAATAGCAAGACGCTGTTTCTGTCCACCGGAGAGCAGCAGACCGCGCTCACCAATAAGAGTATCAAGTCCGTTTGGAAGCTTCTTCACAAACTCGTCAAGATAAGCACTCTTGATGGCGATATCAATCTCCTCATCGGTAGCATCAGCATTACCATACATAAGGTTGTCACGAACAGAACCGTCAAACAGGAAGTTATCCTGGAATACCATAGAAATTTTTCCACGAAGTGAAGAGAGTGTGTACTCATCGATATCTACACCATCGATGGTGATTTCCCCCTCATCAATTTCGTAAAGGCGTGGGATTAAAGAACATACAGTAGACTTACCACCACCAGAGTTACCTACCAGGGCAACCTTTGAACCTACGGGTACTGTAAGATTTACATTCTTTAAAACCATTCTCTGGCCATCATAGGAGAAATTAACATCCTTGAAGGTAATATCCTTTTCGATCTTCTCTAAAGTCTTAGTACCTTTGCCATCATTATTCTCGAAGCTGTAGCCATCTAAAATCTCATAGATACGCTCTAAGGCAAGAAGAGACTGCTGCAGAGCGATATAGTTGTTACCAATGCTCTTAATAGGGGTATAGAGCATGATAAGAGCGGCAAGGAAAGCTACGAAGGCACCTGCGGTAAGCATCATTACAGGCTTGCCGTTTTCGCCCATTACTACATTACCAAACTCATCCACGCAAGGAGTGGTAATCAGATATAAACCAAAATATAAAACGCCGGCTACACCAATAGAGGTTACAAGGTGCATTGCAGGTGACAGCCAGTTGGTGTCACGAATAATCTTCATGCTGAACTTGAAGACTTCCTCAACCTCTCCCATAAACTTGTTGAACATGGTGTTCTGAAGGTTAAAGGACTTGATGATTCTGATACCGGAGTAGGTCTCTACATAAGTAGTATTGATCTTGGTAATAGCCTTAACGTTGCAGCTCATAAGTTTCATCAGCTTCTTACGGGCAATCTTCATAGGAACTGCCAGGAAGAATAAAACGCCAAGTGCAATTAAAGACAGTGCCCATGACTGATACAGGAGCACGCATACCAGACCAACAGATGACCAGAACTTGGACAGGAACAGCTTAACGTTATTGATAAGGCCAGAAGTTGCGGCCTCAGCATCATTACAGAATCTTAAAAGAATGATGCCTGAGGTGTTCTTATCAAAGAAGGAAACATCATTAACAAGAAGTTTCTTATAAAGCGCAAGCTTAATGTTGGTAGCAATACGATTACCAACAAAGGAGTTAACCAGGTTTGATGAGTAAATACAGATACCCTGAATCAGAGTAAAGCCTACAATAATCATAGGAACAATCTGTGCAAACTCATTGTCCTTCTCAACCATAACATTATCCATGAAAGGTTTTAGGAAGGAAGCTACAGCTGCATCAAGACCACCAACAGGAATAGTAAGCAAAATACCTACCACAGTCCAAAAGAAGTATGGTTTTAAGAAAGGCCAGAATTTCTTCATGCCCTGCATTGGAGTTAATGATCCAACCTCAGGGATGACATCCAGTCTATCTGCTGTTTTTTTGTTTTTTTTCATTGAATCTCTTATAAATAAAAAATCCCCGTACTGTCGAATACGAGGATTTATCATAAACTAATATCGACAGTTAATTAGCTTTATACAACTGTAATATTAGATTAAAATTAGCTTTTTGTAAATGGCTGACTACTTAACGAACTTAACAGCAGAGCGTGCAATCATAAGCTCTTCGTTAGTTGCAATCATAAATACCTTTACCTTTGAATCAGGTGCAGAAATTAAGCACTTGTCTGCGCCCTTGAAACCTAAGGCTGCATAGTTAGCATCGTTGTCAAGCTTCAGACCGATTGCCTCTTCAAGTTCCTTACAGATGATCTTACGGGTGGTAGGACCATTCTCGCCAACGCCACCTGCGAAGGTAATTGCATCAACATGGCCTAATGGTACATAGTAAGATGCAACAAACTTGGCTAAACGATAAGCATACATCTCTAAAGCACGTACGCAACGCTCGTTACCCTCGTTGTAACCTGCAACGATAGGTCTGAAATCAGATGATACGCCAGAGATAGCTGCCATACCAGACTTCTTGTTGAAGATATCCTTAACTTCCTCTGTGGTCATACCTAATCTCTCACACAGGAAGAATACAACAGAAGCATCAATTGAGCCGCAGCGGGTACCCATGATAAGACCATCTAATGGAGTTAAACCCATTGAAGTATCAACACACTTACCACCCTTAACAGCAGCAATTGAAGCGCCAACAAACGGTCCGACAATAAATACCCAGAGATCATTGAGAGCGTCTCCGCCTGCTAAAATTGCAGGTCCAAGGCTTCTTGCAGGATTTACAGAAGTACCTGTAAGACCGATTCCAAAGATATGAACCAGTGTAAGTGTAAGACCGATTATAAGTCCGCCGAATGAGCCGTGCTTAGCATTCTTAGATGTAACACCGAGAATTGTGAGTACGAAAATGAATGTAAGAACTATCTCTACGATAACGCCTGCGCCTGCATTTCCGTTAACGCCTGCAAGACCGTTTGCACCGTATCCGCCTGTCATATCTGTAACATCGCCAAGTTCAAAGATAAGCTTCAATGTACCTGCACCTGCTATAGCGCCAAGACACTGTGAAACTACATAACCGACAAAATCAGTGAATGTCATTCCACCGCTTACCAAAACTGCAAGAGAAACCGCAGGATTGATATGACAGCCTGAAATATTTCCCACGCAGTAAGCCATACCGACAATAACAAGACCGAATGCAAGAGCAGTCAGGATATATCCCCCACCGTTCTTAGCGTCACAGCCGACC
>ONCB01000156.1 GCA_900316175.1 uncultured Succinatimonas sp. | reverse complement strand
TATTGATGAGGTAATTATGGCTTTATGGGGCGGCAGGTTCACTCAGGGACCAGATCAGAGATTCAAGGATTACAACGATTCTTTAAAGTTTGATTACAGAATGGCTTTAGAGGATATTGAAGGTTCAATCTGCTGGGCAGATGCTATCTTCAAGGCAGGCGTTCTGACTGAACAGGAAAACAAGGATTTAAAACAGGCTTTAAATGAGCTTCATGCTGAAGTTGAAAAAGATATCGATTCAATTGCAACTGCTGGCGATGAAGATATTCATTCTTATGTAGAACGTCGTCTTATCGAGAAGGTTGGCTCTTTAGGCAAAAAACTCCATACTGGCCGTTCTCGCAATGATCAGGTTGCTTTAGATCTGAAATTATGGTGCCACAAGGCTGTTGATGATGTATTAAAGGCAATGATTCATCTTCAGAAGGAATTAGTTCGTGTCGCTGACGAAAATCAGGGCAAGATTTTCCCTGGTTACACTCACCTGCAGAGAGCACAGCCTGTTACCTTCTCTCATTGGGTATTAGCTTACGTTCAGATGTTTGAGCGCGACTATCAGCGTTTATTAAATGCCAAAGAGCTGATGAGTACCTGTCCATTAGGTTCAGCTGCTTTAGCTGGTACTGCCTACGATATCGACCGTGACGCTTTAGCTGTTGCTTTAGGATTTAAGAAGGCTACTCGTAACTCTTTAGACGGCGTATCAGATCGTGATCATGTAATGGAGCTTTTATCTGTTGCAAGTATTTCTATGGTTCATCTTTCAAGACTTGCTGAAGATTTAATTATCTACAATTCAGGTGAAGCAAAGTTTGTTGAGTTATCAGACAAGGTAACTTCAGGTTCTTCATTAATGCCTCAGAAGAAGAATCCTGATGCTTTAGAGCTTATCCGCGGTAAATGTGGCCGTGTAGTTGGTGCTTTAACCGGTATGCTTGTAACCTGCAAGGCTCTTCCTTTAGCTTATGATAAAGATCTGCAGGAAGATAAGGAGCGTCTTTTCGATGCAATGGATACCTGGACTGACAGCCTTTATATGACTGCCTTGGTATTTGAAGGTATCAAACTTAATGAGCAGAATGCAATTGATGCAGCCAAAGGTGGCTACTCAAATGCAACCGAACTTGCTGACTACCTCGTAGGCAAGGGTATTCCTTTCCGTGAGGCTCATTCAATTGTTGGTCGTATTGTGCTCTTTGCAATCTCCAAGCAGAAGGCTTTAGAAGACTTATCTGTTGAAGAGTATAAGGAATTCTCAGATGTTATTTCAGATGATGTTTATCCATCACTGCAGCTTGAGAATATCTTAAACAAGCGCAACATTATTGGTGGTGTGGCACCTGCTCAGACCAAGATTGAAATTGAGAATTTAAAGAAGCTTCTTGCTGAGCGTTAATTTGCTTTTTAACGTTTAATCTTTCAGAAATTAAGAGTCAGTTTTGAATACTGGCTCTTTTTTTTGCACTTAAAAAAAGAAAAAATGATTTCTGATAAGGCAATTGTGTTCGTTTGTGTGCAACAAGGAAAACAGAATAAATCTTAAAGTATTATTGAAGTGTACTTAAGAAACAGGAGGTTTATATGCTGGCAGTTACCGCAATTGTTCGTCCTGAAAGAGTAATGTTCGTTCAGGATGCCTTATACGCAAAAGGTTTTTGTGCTCTTAGCAAGACCACTATTTCAGGTCGTGGCAAAGAGCGTGGTATCAGGGTAGGTGAAGTCATCTATGAAGAGCTTACCAAAGTAATGCTTTATATGGTGATTGAAGATGATGAAAAGGATGTGGTGGTAAAGACTATCATGAGTTCAGCTATGACAGGAGATAAAGGAAATCCAGGTGATGGAAAGATCTTTATATCTCCTGTGTATGAAGCATATACAATCAGTACACAGACTAAAAGTCTTTAGTGGTGTCTTCCGGTAGATCCAAAGCCGCCTTCACCACGTTCGGTTTTGTCTTCAAAGTCATCACATACTTCAAAGCTCGGGTGCAGTACCGGTACAAACAGCATCTGAGCTATTCTGTCGCCAGGATGAATAACATAAGGCTTATCTGAATGATTCCAGATTGGCATCATCAGAGGTCCCTGATAATCGGCATCAATCACTCCCACAAGATTTGACAGTACGATACCATGCTTATAGCCAAGACCAGATCTTGGTACGATAAGTGCGGTTACATCAGGATCAGCAATGTGCATGGCAATACCTGAATTTACCATTACCACACTGCCAGGATTTAATGTAATCTCCTCATCCACCATGGCCCTTAAATCCATACCTGCAGACATGCAGGTCTGATAATCTGGGAGTGCAAATTCTCCTTTTAATCGCTCATCCAGGATTTTTACTTTAATTTTCATTATTTGGTATTCTTCTGATATTTGAATATCAGCTCCATTACTGACTGGGCAATAACATGTTTTGGCTGTTTTTCAAGATGTGCAATCTTACCATCCTTGTCAAAGATGGTAACTTCATTATCATCAGAATTAAAGCCAATATCTTTCTTGGAAACATCATTAAGAACGATAAGGTCAAGATTCTTTCTTACAAGTTTTGACTTTGCGTTCTCTTCTGTATTATTTGTTTCTGCCGCAAATCCTACAGTAAATGGACGATTGTTTTCAAGCAGACCTACTGTTGCAAGAATATCAGGGTTCTTTACCAGCTTTAAGGTAATGGTGTCGTTGCCTTCTTCTTTCTTAATCTTTACAGGAGAGTAGTTTTCAACTCTGTAATCAGCAACGGCAGCACAGCCTATTACGATATCAACTTCCTTAACATAGTCTTCAACAGCCTGAAGCATCTGCGAGGCTGATTTTACTTTAATGAGGGTAATATCCTTAGAGCAGGTAAGTGTTACCGGACCTGAAACCAGAATAACTTCTGCACCATAGGCAAGGGCTGCTTCTGCAAGTGCATAGCCCATTTTTCCTGATGAACAGTTGGAGATAAAGCGAACCGGATCGATAGGCTCTTCTGTTGGACCTGCTGTAATTAATACTTTGAGACCAGCACCATAAGCTTTTGGCAGAAGTCTGGTTCTGGTGAGCTCAAGTGGTTTTACAGGTGGAGGCAAAAGATCTGACTGTTCACGGGTATAGCCAATACGGTTTGAAAGAATTGATACGATATCAGAGAACAGCTCTTCAGGCTCTTTCATCCTGCCAGGACCTGAAATACCACATGCTAATGGTCCGTCAGCAGGGGTAATTACGTAGATACCTCTGCGCTTTAAAGTAGCTATGTTTTCCTGAGTTGCAATATTCTGATACATGTTGGAATTCATAGCAGGGGCTACAACTACGGGGCAGGTTACAGCCAAAGTGACCGCTGTTAGCATATTGTCAGCCATACCTGCAGTTATCTTTGCAATAGTATTGGCTGTAGCAGGTGCAATCATCATCAGATCAGCACCTGTAGAAAGAGAAATATGAGAAATGTCTTTCTGGTCTTCAAAAATTTCAACGCTTACTTTATGACCTGATAATGCTTCAAAGGTAGCCTTTCCAACGAAATTCAAAGCATCCTTTGTCATAACAACATAAACATCAGCACCTGCTTTAACAAGAAGTCTGCACAGAGTACATGCTTTGTATGCGGCAATTCCTGCAGAAACACCTAAAATTATCTTTTTACCTGTAAGCTGAGTATCCATTTTCGATACCTCCGATAAGTAAGTATTTAATTTCTATATATTATTATAGATTAGAGAAATTTTTTTGAAAAAAAAATTTAATATTTTGATATATGGCCAATCCACCACTTGATGAATATCACAAAGTTGAAAATTGGTCAAATTTAAAATTAATATAAATTAATCAGTTAGTTAAAACACTAACATTG
>ONCB01000161.1 GCA_900316175.1 uncultured Succinatimonas sp. | reverse complement strand
ATTGCAGCAGGTACGGGATAGCTTGATACGAGTCCTGAAAGAGCACCCGTGATCGCATCTATGCGTCCGATATTACCTATGAGTATGAAGAAGCAAACAAAAGTTGCAAGAAGGTTGTAGTCTGCTTTCTTAAATGACTTGCGGTCCATTATGAGCATGGAAGCAACTGTAACTCCTAAAGAGATCAGGAAGTGAACATATCCTACAACCGTCAGGATGTTCAGTACGAACAACGCGAAATAGATCAGGAGCTTTACAAAAGACAGCTTCTTTACTTCTGAATTTTTTAAAGGCGGAAGTTTGTCAGAGCCTTTAACCAGTATGAATGTCAGAGCAACGATCAATGCAAGCGACAGTGCCGAATAAGGGATCATGAGCAAGAGAAATTCCGGAAGCGCGATCTTGTAATTATCGTAGAGATAAAGATTCTGCGGATTGCCAATAGGTGTAAGCATACTACCCATATTAGCGGCAATCGTCTGAAGTGAAACCACCTTTACCACCAGATCGCAGCGCTGTACCTTCATTAAAGAACCAATTGCCAGAGGCACAAAAATAATTAAGGCCACATCATTGGTAATCAACATGCTCAAAAAGAAGCATATAAACACAAAAATTCGACTTAAGGCACGGCTGTTGTGCACAAAATTCATGGTCTTTTCAAAGATGAGGGTTAAAAATCCTTCCTTTCTGAATCCTGAAATTACTGTCATAAGACATGCAAGCAGAAGAAGAATTTCGTAGTTTAATCCTGCTACTGTAGACAGAGGATCGATACCATCAATAAAACATGATCCCAATGCCAGTAAAATGGCTATATCAAGATCAATATTGTTTTTTAAAAATAAAAAAAATCTTTGCATACTCTCACCTTCGGCGCACAGTATAGCAAAGATTTCCAAAACAATTTATTAAAGGAGTTAAAAAAAAGAAGGAAGAGTTAGGCTCCTGAAGTAAAACTCCAGGAGCTAACAACAGCATAGAGTTTATTCCCTGCTGTTTCTCTCCTGATTTGGCTCATTGGCCGGTTTTATATAAACCAGTTCAAAGCATTGATACTTTTTTAACGGAGATAAGATATTATTCTTTAGAAAAAACTGTAAAAAATAATGAACTTGGTAATGGAGGTAATTTGAAGGCAAAAAAAAGGCGGTCATAAGACCGCCTTTAGTATTCAAATTCACAAAATTACTTGGTTAAAGCCTGTGAAACCTGAACAGCAACAGCAACGGTAGCACCTACCATTGGGTTGTTACCCATGCCGAGGAAGCCCATCATTTCAACGTGAGCTGGAACTGATGAAGAACCTGCGAACTGAGCGTCTGAATGCATACGACCTAAAGTATCAGTCATACCGTATGAAGCAGGACCAGCAGCCATGTTGTCTGGGTGTAAGGTACGACCGGTACCACCACCAGAAGCTACTGAGAAGTACTTCTTACCAGCGCGGATGCACTCTTTCTTATAAGTGCCAGCTACTGGATGCTGGAAACGGGTTGGGTTAGTTGAGTTACCGGTAATAGATACGTCAACACCCTCGTGATGCATAATAGCTACGCCTTCACGAACGTCGTCAGCACCGAAGCAGCGTACGTTTGCACGCTCGGTATCTGAGTACTTAACCTCACGAACGATCTCTAACTCGCCAGTGAAGTAATCGAACTTGGTCTGAACATAGGTAAAGCCGTTGATACGAGAAATGATCTGAGCAGCATCCTTACCTAAACCGTTTAAGATAACGCGTAAAGGCTCTTTACGTGCCTTGTTTGCATTACGAACGATACCGATAGCACCTTCAGCAGCTGCGAATGACTCGTGACCTGCTAAGAAGCAGAAGCACTTGGTCTCGTCGCGTAATAACATACCGCCTAACTCACCGTGGCCGATACCAACCTGACGGTCGTCAGCTACAGAGCCAGGGATACAGAATGCCTGCAGACCGATACCGATAGCTTCAGCAGCCTCAGCAGCAACGGTGCAGTTCTTCTTGATAGCGATAGCTGCGCCTACAGTGTAAGCCCAAGCTGCGTTCTCAAATGCGATACCCTGAATGTTCTTAACTTCAGTATATGGATCTAAACCGTACTGAGCGCAGATTTCCTTACACTCTTCGATTGACTTGATGCCATACTCTGCTAATACGCCGTTGATTTTGTCAATACGACGCTCATAAGACTCAAATAATGCCATTTTCCTAGTACCTCTTATTCTTTTCTTGGATCAATATACTTAGCGGCATTATCGAACTGGCCGTAGTGCTTGCGAACCTGATCTAAAGCTTCCTTACCAGTTAACTCTGGGTGCTCCTTTAAGAGGTCCATTAACTTGCCAAGATTTACGAACTCGTAACCTACGATCTCGCTGTCCTTGTTTAAAGCAACACGAGTTACATAACCTTCAGTCATCTCTAAGTAACGTGGGCCCTTGTCCTTGGTAGCGAACATGGTACCAACCTGTGAACGCAGGTTCTTACCTAAATCTTCAAGAGATGCACCAACTGGAAGACCACCCTCTGAGAAAGCAGTCTGAGTACGACCATAAACGATCTGTAAGAAAAGCTCGCGATAAGCAGTATTGATAGCGTCACAAACTAAGTCAGTGTTTAAGCCTTCTAATAAAGTCTTACCGATTAAGATCTCTGAAGCCATAGCTGCAGAGTGAGTCATACCAGAACAGCCGATGGTCTCAACTAAAGCTTCCTGAATGATGCCGTCTTTTACGTTTAAGGTCATCTTGCAGGCGCCCTGCTGAGGAGCACACCAACCCACACCGTGAGTTAAACCGCTGATATCTTTGATTTCTTTAGCCTGAACCCATTTACCCTCTTCAGGAATACCCTCTTCAGGAATTGGAGCAGGACCATGATATGCACCCTTAGTAACTGGGCACATGTTCTCTACTTCTTTAGAATAGATCATTGGTGGTACCTAAATATTTGCGTTGTTCGATAAAAAATTTTTTATGAATTTTTCGGATAAATCTGAAAAATACAAAGCAATTATAATACATACAATTATTTTTTGCCAAAGAGCTGAAATAAAAAATCCAGTATTAAAGCTTTATTTCCAGTATATTAGATTTTTTTTAATAAAACTGATTTTTATTTCTTAATTCAATATAGTTAACCTGTTTTAAGTATATTTTATTAAACATACTGAATCATAAATGTGCAAAGCTACTTTTATACTGTTCAAAAAGTATTCAAAAATTACTAATTTATTCATTTGTGCAAACTTTTTCACACAAATAAAAAATTCCAGCTCATATAATGCCTGTGTTTTGTTATTACATTTCAAGGAGCATTCTAAATGTTAGAATCTTTTAACCCTAAGGCCCCGCTTGCGCAGACCTTAAATAAAATTCCGTTTATTCTGCAGATCATTATTGGCCTTGCTTTCGGTGTTTTGGTAGCCTACATCTATCCAGATGACAAGACTGTTATCCCAACTTTCGGTACTCTCTTTGTTAAGGCATTAAAAGCTGTTGCACCTCTTTTAATTTTCGTTCTTGTAACCTCTGCAATTGCAAAGCACAAGTCAGGTTCTCAGACTAACTTAAAGCCTATCATTGCATTATATTTTGCTGGCATGGTAATTTCAGGCACTTTAGCCTTAGGCTTAAGTTACTTATTCCCAAGCACTTTTACCGAGCTTGCAGCATCTGAGAATGTATCAGCACCAAAGGGCGTGGTTGAGGTTTTAGTAAACTTCGTAAATCAGGCTGTTGAAAACCCAGTATCCGCATTTATAAACTGCAACTTCGTTGCTATCCTGGTCTGGTCTATTGCTTTAGGTTTAATGTTCCGTGTATCAAAGGAAAGCACCAAGCTTGTTTTAGATGACGTTGCAACTGCAGTTTCTGGCGTTATCCGCTTCGTTATCCGCTGTGCTCCATTAGGCGTATTTGGTCTTGTTTACAATTCATGTACTCAGGAAGGCGGTTTTTCAAACCTCTTAAACTACGTTCATGTAGTTGGTGTTTTAGTTCTGACCATGTTCATCGTGGCTTTAATCTTTAACCCACTGCTCGTATTCCTGACCACAGGCTCAAATCCATACCCATTAGTATTCAAATGCCTTGTAAAATCTGGTCTGACTGCATTCTTCACCAGATCATCAGCTGCAAACCTGCCAGTAAACATGGCATTATGCGAAGAGCTTAAGTTAAAGAAGGAAACCTACTCAATTTCAATTCCTTTAGGATGCACCATCAACATGTCAGGTGCAGGTATTACCATTGTTGTAATGACCATGGCTGCTGCTCACACCTTAGGTATTGAAGTAAGCTTCGGTGCAGCCTTCTTAATGTGTATCGCATCTGTATTATGTGCCTGCGGTTCATCTGGTGTAGCCGGTGGCTCACTGATGTTAATCCCTCTTGCCTGCTCAATCTTCGGTATTCCAAGCGACGTTGCAATGCAGGTTGTAGGTATCGGCTTCATTATCGGTGTTGTACAGGATTCATGCGAGACTGCATTAAACAGTTCAACTGACGTAATCTTCACTGCTGCTTCATGCATGAGAGCAGAGAAAAAAGCATTACAGAATAAAGAGAACGCATAATCTCTTTTCTCAAGACATCAGGCCTGTTTTAAACAGGCCTTTTTTTGTTTTCATTTTTCAAACTTTTTTTAATATTAACTCACAAAATCAGAGCATCGTGCTTTTTTGATCCACTTGCTCAAATGTCCACCTGTTTTTCTAAGTGATAATACCGCCACCAGAAAAAACAGGATGTTTGAGGAAAATGGAATACGACAAGTCATTTATGATGCTCTCTTCAGTTCTTGAAAGTGATCTCATCAATTTCCTGATTGAGAAGACAGCAGATGAAATCCAGCTTAATTCTGATGGAAGAGTATTTGTAAAATTCAGCGGTGGCTCAACTGAGTACCACTCTGATTTAACTGATGTTCAGGCCATCATTATTATCAAAACCATTGCATCCCTAAACGGTCATGATCTTAACAATATAAGCATTCTTGATTGTGAAATTGCGTCTTTTGGATGCCGATTCAGTGCCGTACTTCCTCCAGTTGTAAAAAGACCTGTTTTCTGCATTCGCATTCTGCATGCGGTAAATATGAGTTTTGAAGATTTACTCAGGCAGAATTTTTTAAACCATCACCAAAAGGAGAACCTTCAAAAAATACTAAGAGAAAAAAGCAATGTGCTTGTATGTGGACAGACAGGCTGTGGCAAGACCAGTTTTATAAATTCGATGCTCTCTTATCTGGCTGAAAATCAGGCTGATGAAAGGATCATATGCATTGAAGATACCCCGGAGCTGAAACTTAAAAATGAGAATTCATTAAATCTTTACAGCAATGAAAAAACTGATATGTCCGCGCTCGTTAAAGCTTCATTACGACTGAGTCCTGACCGGATCGTAATAGGAGAAATCCGATCAAAAGAAGCTCTTGATATGCTCGATGCTCTGTCTACAGGACATTCTGGCTGTATCGCCTCAATGCATGCAGGCTCTGCAAAACAGTGTTTAAACCGACTTAAGCTGATGGCTTCACGAAATGAGAATGCACCAAAGAATCTTGATGAGCTGATTGCTCTTTCAGTCAATGTCATCATTGTACTTTGTGCCTATCCTTTCAGACATGTAAAAAGCATCAGTTACGTCAATGGATTAAATAATGGCGAATTTATCTTATCTGAATAGAGGAAAAAATCATGATTTCATCAATTTTATCATCACGCATTTTTAAAGGTCTTTTTTATGTCCTGATGCTTTTTGCAACTGACATCGCCCTGGCAGCTGACACTCAGACCTCAGCGCTGCCATATGAAGGTTGGCTTAAAACCATTCAGAAATCCATGACTGGACCTGTGGCCTATTCTGTTTCCATTATCGGTATTGTAGCCTGTGGAGCAACTTTAATCTTTGCAGGTGGCGAAATCAGCAAGTTCATGAGATCAATTATCTATCTGGT
Source organism: uncultured Succinatimonas sp. (assembly GCA_900316175.1). Taxonomy (GTDB): domain Bacteria; phylum Pseudomonadota; class Gammaproteobacteria; order Enterobacterales; family Succinivibrionaceae; genus Succinivibrio. The sequence goes on along the minus strand of ONCB01000161.1, from coordinate 397 downwards.
ACTGGTAATGGGTCTTTTAATCGGAGCTAACACCATGATGTCTTCTCTGTTTAACGGTGCCACCATAAATACCGGCTTCAACCTTGTAAACAGAGTACAGAACCAGCACAACACCATCAAAGATCCGTTCTTTAGCAAAGGTCTTGGAGATTTAAAGGAAAGCTACTGTTAAGTTTATGAGTAAAAACCATAAGACCTACAGAGGCGTTTTTAAAAACTTTTCCTTTTTAGGAGGAAACAGGCAGCTTAGCATGATTAACGTTTTTATAACTTCTCTGCTTAGCTTCATGAGTGCTGATATAAGACTGTCTTTAATGGCAGTCTTAACAGGTATTCTCTGCCAGCTCCTATTAAGCAAGATGTTTTATGCAGATCCTTTGTTTCATAGAGTGCTTTT
>ONCB01000158.1 GCA_900316175.1 uncultured Succinatimonas sp. | reverse complement strand
CGATCTTTTTTGAATCACTCTCTGGTCCCTTACTTTCTAATGCCTTTAATCTTGAATCTAATGAATTCCTCTCATTTTTTAACTTTTCTATTTCATTATTTATCGCGGTTATGTCATTTCCTCTATTTGACATTTCCTTTTTCTGCTTTTCTATTTCATTTATCTTTTCATTGATTGCTTTTATAGAATCACGGCTCTTCTTTATATCTTCCTGATTTGATGTCACTGAATTCTTTAAATCATCTAAAAGCTTCTGTAACTCAGCTACCTTATCCTGAGATACTTTTGAACCTTTGAGCTTGTTTAATTCTGTTTCAAGCCTTGTCTGAAGCTTCTTACATCTTGTTTCAAGTTCTTTTTTGGCATTCTCTTCAGTTGTAGCGTTCTTCCTCTCTGTTGCAGCTCCAAGTTCTGCAATTGTCTGCATCAGTGCATCAATTGTCTTCATGATATCGCTGTCATCACTGGTGATGTCTGTTAAGACCTTATCCGGATCTTCATGTGCCTTAAACAGTTTCTGTATTGCTGCTGCAAGTTCTCCTAAATCTGCAAAGCAGTCGCTTAACTCTGCCTTAAGCTCTTCTCTTTGCTCCTTGCTGTCTTCGCCTCTGAGTTCTGAATATGACTTTCTGGCATTCTCCAGATTCTTCTTTACCTGCTCACAGGCTTCATACAGATTTACTGCTGCCTCAAAATTCTTATGGCATCCTTTAAAGGTCTCTTCATTAAATTTCACCTCAAAATAATATTCATTTAACAGAATATCTTTATGCAGTACAAACTCTTTTATACCTCCTGCCACAATAAGGTACTTGAGTTTCTCTAGTCCTGATTTGAAGTTGATGCACTTAAATGGCTCTGATACGGTTCCATCTAAATTCTTCTTGTATATGCCGGTTGAATCCATCTCGCCATCTGATATTGAGCGATCCTGTACCGGCTCTCCAAAGCCATATGGTCGGTATCCCATGAAGTAGTACTTGCTACCCTGTTTTACTAGAAATACCTTCTCTCCGATCCTTGGTGTGATTCCTGACTTTAGATCACTTCCTTCTGGTGTCATAAACTGTGCGACAACCACACTCTTTGATGAATCCTTTAACAGTACATAGAATGAAGATGCTGATGAGGAATCGGTCTGTCCTACTGTATCTATGTTTCTTGCATTTTTTCTGTCAGTTTTGCCTTCACTGTCGCACACTTCGCCTTCTACTATACAAAGACCATCACCCTTTGATTTTTCGTCTGTTCCGTGCAGCTGAACCTTTTCAATCTTTAATGCATCATTCAGACTGTCTGTAAAGTTATAGCGGGAGTAGTGAACAAACTTGGCTACAGCTTTATCAAAACATATTGGAGTTACTACAAAGTTTACCTTCAGGCTGCTGTTCTTTTCTTTGAGTTCATTATCCTCATATACATACTTGTTTTTAATCTGAGGAGTACACTCAATTGCGGTTCTTGAAATGACATTATCTTTAAAAATAGTCTTACCGGTCTCATCTAAAAAAGACAGAGGTACACCAGGGACAAACAGAAGATTGTCACTTGAGAGCAGACCTTTTACCTCTGAACAGTAGGAGGTAGCCTTGTTATGACTGATGGCAAGTTTCTCAAGAACCTTGATTACTGGTTTTTCCGGCTCTCTTAATAAAGATGGCAGCTGAGCATAGTTGATTAGGTATTTATAATCTGAGCTCTCGTCTTTGCCGCTTTCTGAAAAATCATTATTTGATACAAAGCCTTCAAAGCTTGCAAATGGACTGAAGTAATCATCTCCATCCTTCAATGTATCTTTGACAGGTATAGGCTCTTTCCACTCCTTTCCATTGAGTTTTAACTGTTTGCAGATAATATTTCTGTCGATTACCGCATTATCAGCTGGATATACGGTATCTCGCATAAATTTTACAGATTCGATAAATCTGTTTGATTCATCCTTTTTATAAGATACCTGGAAGTTCAAACAGAAGATCGAACACAGTCTCTTTATATAATCTAACCTTTTATTACTTCTTTTACATTCTTTCTGTCTTTATAAAGTAATGTTCTTGGTTCTTTTGAGGCTAAACTAAGATGTGGTTCAATTACAAGCTCATAAAGGATCTGATATCTTGGTCCTTTAGATTCTGAAAGCTCCAATTCATCTATTGCAGACTTAATTTTTCCCTTATATGAGACACTTGAAATAATTCCAGGGAAAACACGTTTTCTGCTCTGATCAAGATCGTCTGCATTAACCTCAAGAGTTAACAGAACCTCTTTTCTCATCATTGAATTGATTTCATCGACAGAAAACATAACCGGTAGCAGCAAAGATACAACTGCTTTGTAAGGCAAAGAGATACCTTCAGTTCTTTGTTAATGCTTCAAGTCCAGCCAGATACCTTTTCATATGAACCTCCTCAATAGATTTTTCTACTGAGCCTTAAATCTCTTGAATCCACCAAATGACTTTGTTGTTATATCCTGTCTTGGTGCAGTTGCCTCTTCTGTATTCTCTTTTCTTTCATCTGCCCCAGAGGCCTCGGTTGAACCATTAAAGTCAGATTCTTCAGGATCTATTGCAACATGATCTGCCCACAGGTTCTTGCCATAGCACACCTGTCTGCCGATTTCTGAATAATGTTCCACTCTCTCATCAAATTCTCTGGTGCCACCCTGTCTTAATGCACACATCAGAATAAAACCGGATAAACCGTTGCCAACCAGTCCTTCTGGAGTTCTTACAACAGTCTTTCCCTCTGGAGTCATGTTTCCATATGCCCAGAATGTAATTAAGGCACACAGACCTTCAGGGGTATCAGGACAGGCATGCAGTTATAGGCTGCCTGCATTGCATTTGATGTCTGGAAAGCAATCTCCTCTTCAGATTTTTCTGGCAGGGATGCCTTAATAGTCTTGATGGTCTTCAGCCTGATAGCTTCAAGCTTTTCGTCAAGCTTTCTTTTTTCAATGAAGATTGGACTGTTCACTTCATCAACAAATGGCTGTTCTGGCTGTTTTGATTTAGCTATGATTTTGGCAAAGGCATCATCCATCAATTCATCGATGGTCATACCAGTCTCTTTTTTCATAACCTCATCAAAAATAGCCTTGGTTTCTTCAAAACGCTGTTTTACTTCATAAGGGGTTTCATCAATAACCTTCTGAGCCTGCAGATGCATCTTTTCAAGCTCCGCGATTGTATTCTGAATCATCTTGTCGGATTGAACTTCTTCTTTTGAAATCTCAAGCTCAGGAACTTTTGCCCATTCAGGGATTTCAAAAGGTTTTGGTTTACCGATATCCTCAATATCACGAGGTTTGAAAGGATTTATCTTTAACTCTTCCTGAAGTGAAAGCACACAGCAGTATGCCCACCAGGCAGCTGCTCTTTTGTGCATTGCATAGCCTAAGAACTCGCATCCTTCCTTGAAAAGCTTTTGATCCCAGAGTGAATTTAAATAATCCTGAGAGTATTTCTTTTCTAAAGCCAGCTCTTTTAACTTGAAAGGAACCTTATAGCCTTTTTGGGCAACCACATCATCAACCAGTGCATTATTTAAAAGCACGTAGTGATGGTTGAGCCATTCTAATTTATCAGCCATAGTATCTATCCTTCATAACAAAATATCATTCCTCACACTAAAGTGTAATATTAATGCGTAAAAAATGCAAAATTATTCAATAAAAATCATTATTAAAACAAACAAACATTTATCGCTACGTTTACAATATTTTTTACCTTAAAAATACGAATGTTACTTATATTTTGTGTCTTTTATGCAAACGTTTATATTATCAGCATAAAAATCTAATTTTATCCATTTTAGATAAAATTCTAACGAAAAATATTACAAGTATTTATAATTAAAAAATGATACTTTGCTGGTGTGAGTTAAAGTTAAAGGAGAAATGAAATGTAGATATATAAAGGTTCATAAACATATATTTTCATATTTATGATATTTTCTATCCTTCAGATCATCCATGTAAAACACAGGATGTTTAAGCCGCAGTAAAGGTTTTATGACAAATTTAAACCTTTAAATAGAGCTGTTTAAGGTTTATAATACGTGTTTATCTGTGTTTTATTTAGTTGAATAGTTTTTTGATTATGAAAAAGGTATTACTGACAGCATTATGTGCCTTATCTTTATTAGGTACTTCAGGCTGTTCTTCTGTTCCTGATGGAGCAAAGCCACTTACATTACATATTGATTCAGTAACATTAGACAGCAAGGACGGAAAACAGGGTTTTAACGTTCTTTATACTGTTCAGCATAATTCTTTAGAAGATATGCCTGTTGAAGCTCTTTCTATTAAAGTTAAAGTAAATAATAAGGAAGTGGCAAACTACGTAAACAGAAACCAGGCTGCTCTGCCAACAAGAAGAGAAAACTCATTCTCTATCTTTGTCCCAGCAAACAGATCAAAGACTGTTGCAAAAGAGAGTCTGAATACTCCTATGCTTCAGCTCCAGGCAAAGGTTGAAGTTAACCTGATGGTTAAAGAGGATTCCTCTGCAGCTGGCGCAAGATTAAACGGAAAAGATACATTCGAGGGTATTGTACATGAGTCAAACTAACAAGGAATACAGAAAGAACTCCTTTGAGCCTCGTGTTGGTATCGTTCAACTTATTTTCGGTATCATCTACTGCTTTGTTACCATGGCAGGAATTATTCTCTACTTCAAGGTAATTGAACTTGGAGACAGAGGCTATATGCAGTTATTCTTTGTAGTTTTATTTGCAATTCTTGCTTTCAAGAGCTTTTTAATCTTTTCAAGGAATGCAATTTCAAAGAAGAACGGTATTAAGGTTACAGCAACAGTAGATAATGTGACTCCAACTCACGGCATTACCATTGTAGAAGGTCAGCTTCACATGCCTGACGGCACTCTGCTTCCTATTGAGAGTCGCTTTGCAGGTGAAAACTTCGGTCATGAGTTAAAGAGATATTTAAACGAGAACAATAATAAAGATCTTCCTGCACTTTTAGTAAACCAGAACTCTTCTCACCCAAAGGGAATGTTCCTTGTTAAGTCATTTGCAGGTCATCTTGTAAAAGAATCAACAAATATCTAACTACAGAATTAAAGAATTTTATTTATTCAGGGAAACGACAATGAGTCTTTCAAGCACAAAAGAAATTTTAAACGGAAAAATCGCTGTTGGCGATAAAGTAACTCTGGCAGGCTGGATCCGTACCCGCCGTGATTCAAAGGCAGGCTTCTCCTTCCTGGCAGTAAATGACGGTTCAAGCTTTGACAGCGTACAGGTTATTGCAGCTAACACTCTTGAGAACTATGAGAGTGAGATCTTAAAACTGACAACTGGCTGTGCTGTTGTAGTTGACGGAACTTTAAAGGCATCAGAAGGTAAAGGTCAGGCTTTTGAAGTAGAAGCAGAAAAGGTTTTTGTAACAGGTTTCGTTGAAGATCCTGATACCTACCCAATGTCTGCAAAGCGTCATACAATCGAGTATCTCCGTGAGTATGCACACCTGCGTCCAAGAACCAATATTATGGGTGCAGTAATGCGTATCCGTAATACCTTAGCCTACGCAATTCATTCTTTCTTCCAGCAGAACGGTTTTATGTGGGTTGCAACTCCACTTATCACTTCTTCTGACTGTGAAGGTGCTGGTGAAATGTTCACCGTAACCGGCTTTGATATGAACAACATCCCTAAGGATGACAAGGGCCAGGTAGACTTTTCAAAGGACTTCTTCGGCAAGCACGCATATATGACAGTTTCTGGTCAGTTAAACGTTGAAACCTATGCCTGTGCATTCTCTAAGGTTTACACCTTTGGTCCTACCTTCAGAGCAGAAAACTCAAACACCACAAGACACTTAGCTGAGTTCTGGATGGTTGAGCCTGAGATGGCATTTACTGATTTAAATGGCTGTGCTGCTACTGCAGAAAAACTTTTAAAGTATGTTTTCTCTGTTGTATTAAAAGAGCGTGCAGATGATATGAAGTTCATCGCAGAGCGTGTAGACAAGGATGCAATCACACGTCTTGAGAACTTTGTAAACTCAGACTTTGCTCAGGTTGACTACGCTGATGCAATTGAGATCTTAAAGAATGCTACCAAGAAGTTTGAATATCCTGTTGAATGGGGTATCGATCTTCAGTCTGAGCACGAAAGATACCTTGCAGAGGAACACTTCAAGGCTCCTGTAGTTGTTAAGAACTATCCAAAAGACATCAAGGCTTTCTATATGAAGCAGAACGATGATGGCAAGACTGTTGCTGCTATGGACGTTTTAGCTCCAGGCATTGGTGAAATCATCGGTGGCTCTCAGCGTGAAGACAGCCTCGAAAAACTCGATAAGAGAATGGACGAATTAGGTCTTAACAAGGATAACTACTGGTGGTACCGTGATCTTCGCAGATACGGTTCAGTTCCACACTCAGGATTTGGTTTAGGCTTTGAGCGTTTAATCGTTTATATCACTGGTGTAGGCAACGTACGTGACGCTATCCCATTCCCACGTACTCCTCGTTCAGCTGAATTCTAATCGTTCAGTTTAGATTAAACAAAAATGTCCCGCAAATTTGCGGGACATTTTTTACTTATAAAATAAATATGTATCCGTCTAAGATATACCTCGGATTTTCTAAA
>ONCB01000165.1 GCA_900316175.1 uncultured Succinatimonas sp. | reverse complement strand
ATCGCAGTAAGTTAAAAGATTTACCACTTCTCATTGAGAAGGTGGTGTTTACTATCGCCCATAACCTTAATTTAAAAATTGCTTAAGGTCCTGGGTATATTTTTGAAGAGTCTCCGCATTGTTAAAAAAAAAATATTTCTTTGTTAAAAGATGAGACTCTGTTTCTACAAATAACAGCTTGCATCATGTATGCTAGAATAACCATAGGAGAGGGGCATTATGGAAAAAGATCTAATTAATTTGTATGAAAACGTTGTTTCAATTCTAAACACAGGCCGAAAAAGGGCTTATCAACAAGTTAACTCCATAATGGTTGAATCCTATTGGAAGATCGGTCAAAGAATAGTTGAATCGGAACAAGATGGAAATTTGAGAGCTAAATATGGTTCTAAAATTATAGAAAACCTATCTAAATACCTTTCTGATATGTTTGGAAGAGGTTTCTCTGAAGCAAATTTGCTAAATATGCGTAATTTCTACATTGCTTTTCCTGATTATTCACATGATGTTCCAAAGAATTTGTCATGGTCGCATATATCAAGAATTATAAGAATCGAGAACAAGAAAGAACGTGATTATTATTTGATAGAAGCTGCTAATCAAAATTGGTCATTCCGACAGTTAGAAAGAAATATAAAAACAAAATACTTTCAAAGAGTTCTCTCAAATCAAGAAGAACTTAAGTCAGATAATTCCTTACCCGTTCCTAAATCTTTCACTAAGGAATTTATTAAAGACCCTTATATTTTAGAGTTCTTGGATTTGCCCGAAAACATAGAAGGTAAAGAAAGTCTTCTTGAGGCCGCACTAATTAACAATTTGAAACAATTCCTTCTCGAATTAGGAAAAGGTTTTTCTTTTGTCGGTCAGCAATTCAGGCTAAGTACCGAGACGGATCACTTTTATGTCGATCTGGTGTTTTACAACTATATCCTTAAATGTTTTGTCCTCATAGACTTAAAGACTACTAAATTAAGTCATGGCGACATTGGTCAAATGGATATGTATGTAAAAATGTTCGATGAACTTAAAAGAGGGAGAGAAGATAATCCAACTATTGGAATTATTCTGTGTACTGATAAATCCGAGACAATGGTTAAGTATTCCGTTTTGAATGATAGTAAACAGATTTTTGCAAGTAAATATAAGACGGTTCTTCCTTCTGAGGAAGAATTGGCTAATATGATTTCTGTTGAGAAAGATAAGTTGTTAACAGATTTATCCGACAAAGCTCCAAAGGGGCAATAACTGAATTTCCCAAACAGTGTCTAGGGAATTTAAAAACTGCTTATAAATCAATGCCTGAATTTACCAAACAGTGTCTAGGGAATTTAATAACTGCTTATAAATCAATGTCTGAATTCCCCAAACAGTGTCTAGGGAATTTAAAAACTGCTTAAGACAAAAGAAAATCGTTGTGAACTAAACTGAATTGGTTATGTAGACTAATTCATTTTTTTGATGTTGAGTTAAATATAATTCGGCTCTATAATGAAAACAAGGTAGGAGATTCCCCAATCTCCAGCCTTGAATTAGGAAGTTCTATCCTACCATACGGCTGTAGACCATAACAGTAAGAATAGAATTGCTATTAAAATTACTAAGGTTTTCATGATGATCCTTAGGTTAATTGTTAATATTTAGCCCTATAGCTACCGTAGAGCCATTGGCCGATGGCTCTACTAGCAGATAGAACCACCTCTGCTGAGAGCCCTCAGCATTATCTCTGTTATATCATTTCTACATTCTTTATCATATTGATTTCAAAAGATATTTACCTAAATTAAAAAATATTATTTTCAGAATATTCAAATCTTCCTAATGTTCTTGTTATGATTAGGAACAAGAAAACTTCAAAGGTAATATCCTATGTCAAAGCTGATTTCTCTCATAACTCTGATTGCATTTCTTAATCTGCAAGCCTGCTCGTCACAGCCTAAGATCCAGAGAACTCCTGAAGAAGCAGAACTGCTTAAACCTGCTGTGGTTGAAACAGAGCTTGCTGAACAGACAGAAAAGAAAGAAGATCCTCAAAAGGAAATGACTGGAAAAAATTTGAGTTCATGAACCTCTTGTAAACAAAGTCTTGAACCAAACGTAGCAAAGTCTTGATACAGTCTTAAACCTCAATCGTGACACAACTGCAAAATTATTAAGTAATCATGCCACAGTTTTAAACCGTACCTTGCGACACCTGTAAATTAACCTTAATACAGTCGTAAACAGATATTGATACAATTCAAAACAAATCTTATACCATCAGTAAACAAAAACCTGAGACACTTTTTTGTCTCAGGCTTTATAAATAAGCTTTTATAACTCATTCAGAGGCGGAACCCACAGGCTATTAGATTTTTACTCTGAATATCAATTTTCCTTTTTAGTTCGGCATTCTCTTTTTCAATTTCGTTATTCCTTAGAGTAAGCTCAATCTCCTTTTTCTTTGATTCCAATACCTGCCTGAGGCTGTCATTGTATTTGTTGTTAAGGCTCTGGTAACTTATCTGCAGATCTTCATTACGGGCCTTGAGATTACATAGTTCCTGCAAATCCTTACCGTTGGCTATCTTTTTCTGCTCATTGATATAGGTACAGAGCATGGATGTGATATCGTAGGTAGAAACCTCAGGATCAGCAAGCTCAGTCAGTAGAGCTGGTGTCAGTTCAAGCCCTTTTTTGTAGGTTGACTCTATAATATTTTCCAACGTTAACGCTCTAAGACTGAACACTATTTTGCTCCTCTTATTTCTTCAGGTCTGCCTCTCCAGGAAGCCCCAGTGAGTCTGATTTCAATATCAGAATTCCTGAATAGTCTATTACAGAAAGCATCACAAATAGGCCCCTGAGTTTTAATAACTTCCTTCATATTGCTCATTCGCAGCTGAGTGGTAATAATGGTTGCTCCCTCGTTATAGCGAGCATCAACAATCTCATTGAGTTTAGCAACGATATCATCCTCGAGCATACAACCTCCGAAATCATCAATCAGCAGAACATCTGTGCGATGCAATAATTCGCGAAAACGAATGAAGGAGTCATCAACCTTGGCATTAAGGATGGAGATAAGCTCCATCATTCTGAAATAACGCACGGTATACCCTTTTCTTATAGCCTCAATCGCTGCTGCTATTGATAAAGCTGACTTTCCTACCCCTGTGGCTCCTGTGATTACAATGTTAACGCCCTGTTTTATGTAATTGGTTTCAGCCAGCAGAGCCAGTTTTTCAGGAAGCAATCCTTTAGGCATACTGGATGCTATCTGTTGTTGATGCTAATCTAGTTTGACGAAAAATTTTCCCACCAAATTGTCTCTACAGATCCCCAAATTGCTTACCTTACTGACAAAAATTTTTGTAGATCTA
>ONCB01000166.1 GCA_900316175.1 uncultured Succinatimonas sp. | reverse complement strand
TCTCACTGCATTCCAAGTGAGATTCTGGATGCACTGATGCCTTGGAATATGGATCAGGCAAAATAAAGGTCAGAGATTTATTTCTGACCATTTACAAAAATATGTATCAATAGCAAATCAAAATGGCGCAAATATTTCCATAAAAGTTCACGCACATACATTTCGGCACTCAAAAGCAGTTCATCTCTTAGAAGCAGGGGTTGAACTGATTTATATAAGAGATATTCTTGGACATTCCAGTGTCACAACAACCGAAATCTATGCAAAAGTGTGTACAGAGAAGAAAATGGAAGCCATAGAAAAGGTCTATAAAGAAGTTACAGATAAAAATAAGGAGGACTGGACTTGCAATAAAGATCTGATGAGTTGGCTTACTGCTTTAGCCAAAAAGTAAAAAAAATAATGTAAAGTAAATTAGACGGCTTTGTTCTCTTTGTCAGCCTTTCTAAAGCTTACTTTACATTATTCTCAACTTTACATAAATTCGTCAGAAGGTGGAAGCTTTTATGAAGAAGAATAACTTCGCAAAGATTAGAGCTGATGAAAGAGAAACCTTGAACGCTATTTTATTCAACTATGGAATTCAGGTACTGGAAACAGGAGAGGTTATCGCACTTGAAGTAATTGACGATTATACAAACGGTGAACGCATGGTTGCACCTGATGTTCCAGTTCCACCTACCGCCCAGCAGGTTTATGTGGGACCAGAAAATCTTATCAACGAAATACAGAATAATCAGGTTCAGTAAATGAAAGAGTTCATAAAGAATAACTTCCTAATCTTCAATCTGCTTTTTCTAGCCGGATTGTTCCTTTTAACCCTGTTTGGATTTGCTCATATTACTAATCTGATAAGTGAATCCGGAAAGGCTGAAAGAATCTTTAGATCTCAGACCATTCCCCTACAGGTAAGGGAGGCAGCCAGAAAGGATTTACAGCAGAATCTAAAAGGTGCAAAGCTGTCAAAAGTTAATCGTGATTCACTGAACCTCCAGCTCTTAGAAGTGGGCTTATATGTCGATGACAGTTCAACCGTTCAGATAATGTCAGATGAAGAATTTGAGAGGCTAAGAAAGCAGCGTTACGAAGACATGATGTTCTCCATGAAAGCTATGCTGCATAACGAGCAGACAGAGTATTAGCAGGGGGAAAGCTCAACTGGTTATGGTCTTCTTGCAGCAGTACAGAATATAAATTCCTCAAATCTATCAGTTGCAGAAGAGGAGGAGGAAGAGGAAGAAGCTGCAGACGAAGATAACCAGGAGGTGAAGGATCCGATTCCTGATTACAGCGATAGAGTTGATTACCGTCAGAAGCAGCTTAAGGCGTACATCAACAGCACTCTTAAAGAAAGTATTATTAAGGCCAGAAAAGAAGAGGCAGCTCAGGCCAAGAAGAAAGGTAAGTCAAAATCACTACAGGAACAGCTGGGGATATCAGATGTATCTTCGTTGTTTAAGCCAAAGAAATAGCAATTTAAAACTTTGAGAACTTTTTGAAATGAAAGAAAAATACGAAACTATCTGGCATGTTTTCTGATTCCAGAATGTCTGGCAATCCTGTTGATACTGGTGTTAACTGCGATTTATCTTTATTGGAAGCTTTATTAAAGCAGAGGATAAAAACAAAAGTTACATTTTTTTATATATAAATCAGTAGGATAACTTCAATAAATATGATAAAATAGACTTAATGCAGATGAGAGTTTGCAGAGGTGGTTCTAGCTAGTGAACTACATCGGCTAAAATGCAGAGAATTCTCGCCAGATCATCTTAAAGGAAGAATCAAGCGCATAATCAAGTTTTTTTGATCTATAATAAAGACGAAGGGCGGAGTTGGAGCTCCACCCTTTATCTACGGTTTTACCAAGCAGGAGAAGCCCAAACAAGTAAAACCATAACTAGAAGTACAATTAAGAAGATTTTCATTTGAAAATTCCTTGTTGCACAAATAATCTAGCAGGCTTACCAATAGGATCCGGCCAGATCCTATTGGATCTGCCTACCTCCCACGGCTTAAACCGCATATCTATTTTACCACATCTTAGGCTTTGATTTATAATAATTTTATTTTTAAAGTCTTTATCAATTAGCTTAAAAATTTGCGCACCGATGAAAGATTTGACAGTTTCTCAATTTGTTCGCAACATTATTCTGGAGCATAAAAAGAAAGATCCGAAACCTTCAGCCTTAATGAAGTGATTGAGGAATTGGATTTGGGAATGAGCAACCAAAATGAGTAATAAATTTGAAGATTTTCTTGCAGACCAGCTAAAAGATCCAAAATTAAATAAAGAGTATTATGACCTGGAGTCAAAATACGCTCTAATCGAAAGTATTATTCTGGCACGTAAAGAGAAAAATCTTTCTCAAAAAGAGCTCTCAGAGCTTACAGGTATACCTCAATCCGATTTGTCAAAAATTGAAAACGGTGATGCTAATCCTTCCTAAAATACTCTTTTGAAACTAGCAAAAGGATTAGGAAAAAAACTTCAAGTTTCTCTTGTTTAATTCACGCAACAACTATGTTCTCAACAGGATCCGATCAGATCCTATCGGATCTACCAAAGCCTCGCTTCTTAAACAGCGATACAAGAATCAACTTGAAGAAATTTATCTACAATTCCACCTTTTGCAGATGTGAGATTACGGAGGAGCTTCTACCTACCAAGAGCCACTGCCATGTCTCTTAGTATGGTTCTTCTTTTACTGCTTTGGTCATGTCCAGTCATGTAAAGTAGAACTGCTGCAAGGAGTAGGAATGCCAATTCCTCTGCCTTGTTTTTATTATAAATTATGTTGGCTCGAAAACCACGTTTTTAACAGTGTGGATGAGAGCCCTTAAAGATATTAAAAGTAAAATTGCGAAATAAAAAGTTGCAAACTTCATCAGTTGCAATAATATTCTTATATATCAATAAGATAGTCTAATATTTTTCTTGAAAACGTTATTTAAAAACGGTACACTTAATGTATAAAGGCTTGTCAGTAGCCTGAAATTCTGACAATACCGTAGGGCATACGGAATTTTAAGCCTGTGCTGAAAAGCTGGAGGAGCAATTCTCCAAGAGATCGTGTAAGACGTAGTTCGCTATGCTGTGGTCTATGAAACAGGAATCCCATCGACTTCAGTCGTGGGAGAGTCAATCTATTAAACCATCAAGTCCGACGAGCATTGATTATGTTTTGCTTTGGTGAATAATGTTCTGAAAAAAAGGATCTCAAATAAAATAATGTCGGAGTTTTCATCTGAGATCCCTAAAATGATGGACTTTATATTCAGCTTTTAGAACATATACTTGATATCGGCACTTGCCCATGCACCTCTGAAGTTATCGCCA
>ONCB01000169.1 GCA_900316175.1 uncultured Succinatimonas sp. | reverse complement strand
CTTAATAATCAAAAATCGTATTTTAAAGAGCAAAAGCAGTGCTAGACCGCTTATATTTAACGTTTTAACTCAATTTTTGAAATGCAAAAGTTGAGTTAACAATTATAGTAAATGACATTAAAAGTGAAATGTTTAAGAAAGGATAAAAAAATGGGCAGTCTATAAAAAAACTGCCCTGTATAAAGATATTATTTTTTAACTATCAGAACGCCGCCAGCTTCAAGACAGTCTCCCTGCAACCTGTAGTCAAAGAGGATCCTGTCTTTTGAAACGCTGACACTCTTAGATTCATCAGTTGCGTTTAAAAGCACGATAATTTCTTCATCTCCTGACTTTCTTATGTAGGAAATAAAGCGGTTATCTCCTTCTGTCCAGACAATGTCCTCTGACCTGAAAGCCTGATGTTCATTTCTAAGAGCTATGAGCTTTCTGACTATATTTATCTTATCGTCATATTCGCCTCTGGATATATCATCCCAAGGCATCGGATTACGATTTGAATCTCCTTCTCCCTCCATGGCAATCTCAGTACCATAATACATACAAGGAGATCCCGGCATGGTTACCAGCATGGTTAACTGCTGAATATAGATATCGTACTTTTTAAATCTTGAACAGACACGATCAATATCGTGACTGTCAACAAAGTTAAATAAAACACTGTTGCTCTGGCGCTGATACATTGAATAACAGTAGTTAATCATATGTTTAAAGTCATGAGCAGTATATGCTTTATTTGCAAAGAAATTATTCAATGCATAAAGGAACGGATAGTTCATTACTGAGTCATATTCGTCACCTAACATATATGAACTTGAGTCAGTCCATATTTCACCTAATAAAAACAGATCTTTGCGGTATGCTTTTAACTCTTTATTTAATTTTTTTAAGAAGGCATGAGATATTTCATTACCGACATCAAATCTGATTCCATCAATGTTCCACAGGTCAATCCACTCTTTACAGATATTTGTAAAGTATTCCATCACCTCTGGATTATTGGTATTAAGCTTAGGCATCTCTGTAACAAAGGCAAAAGTGTAATACCTTCCGTCCTCAGTGCCAGCATCGCCTGAAAAATCATCCTGATTGATAAAGTACCAGTCAAAGTATTTTGAATTTTTACCATTCTTTAAAACATCCTGCCAGGCAAAGAACTCTCTTGAAGAATGGTTAAACACAGCATCAATCATTACCTTAAGACCAAGGCTGTGGGCTTTATCTACCAGTTTTTTAAAGGTCTTATTGTCTCCAAAATCAGGATCTACATTTCTATAGTCCTTGATGTTGTACTTATGCGATGAGCTTGAGTGTAAAAAAGGTGTAAAGTAAATACCAGTTATGCCTAAAGATCTTATATATTCAAGCTTGCTGATAACACCTTCTAAGTTACCTCCAAACAAAGTATCGCAGGTTACATTACTGATATCAGACCATTCGCGGAATTTCGGATCTTTTACATCTGAAACCCTGCAGAACCTGTCAGGCATAATCTGATACCAGAAAGTATTCTCTACCCAGGATGGATGCCTGTTGATATCCACACTGTTCATCCAGCCAAATTTGAAATAACTAAACAGATACCCTTTGATATTCAGAACCTGAACATCATGAATACCGTCTTCAAGCAGCAGAACAGACTCATCACCACTCTTGATTTCAAAATAGTACTGTATTCTTTTGTATCTTGGCTTTAAAACAATCTCCCAGACAAGTGACCTGGCAAGTTCCTTAGTCACTTCCATCGGTACTGGTGAGCCATGCCATGGGGAAGCACCCATGCATCCGCCAACGTAAGGATCTTCACATACAATATTTACTGCACTTACAGATTTGTTGGTTGTAAGCTTGATTACAACTTCTTCATCATTCAAAGAATAACAGTCTGCAAATCCACACTTATGAGAAATTCCATCTAAATACAAGATAACTTCCTTATGTATAAATATTGCACTGAAGAAATTACAATACGATTTATAATTGTACTGATTTATCAATGCAATTCTTTAATTATCCTATTTTGTTTATAGCACAATTCTATCTTTTAAATCATATTCATTTACTAAATGAATAGCATTGTTATATGTTATACTGCGAAAGCAACGTATTCTTTTTTTCAAAAAAATAGAATAATGTTATTTTTAATTTAACAGTTTTCTATCTATGTCTCAGAACATCTTAAAACATGAAGCAAAAGGTCACGGGACTTTAGTATTTCCGTTTGTTGTCTACCACACACTGATCCCACTCTTTATAACCAGTTTTCCTATGCACTGGCACGAGGAAATTGAGTTTATAGTTGTGAAAAAAGGCGACGTAATCATTACTATGAACAGTATAGACTATCATCTAAGAGAAGGTGATATTCTTGTGATATTGCCTCAGAATCCACACAAGATCAGCAGATATAAAGACAAAAACTGCGAATTTTTTAATGTCCTGTTCAGTCTGTCGTTGTTAGAACCTGATAAAAATTCACCTCTTTACAACAAATATTTCACTATTTATCAGAAAAGAGAAAAAAAACTTAAATCATATAAAGAAGCAGGCAAAATCATATCTAATGAACTTGCTCCGTATCTTAATGATATCATCGATAACAGGTATGAGTCCTATACAAACCAGGAACTGAAAATTAAATCGAACTGCTTTATGATTATGCATATTTTAAACAAATATCTAATCGATAATACAGATAATGAAAAAGCACTTGGTCTTAACTATTCTAAAATAAAACCAGCAATCTACTATGTTCAAAATGCTTACAGCACAAATGTAACCGTGAAAATTGTAGCCGATCTGTGCAATATGTCAGAAAGTCATTTTATGAAGGTATTCAAGGAGCTTACTGGTCTTAGTTTTACAGCACATCTTGTTGAGTACAGACTTCAAATGGCAGCAAACCAGCTTAAAGATCCTGGACTTAAGATCATTGATATAGCAACAGACTGTGGATTTAATAATCACTCTTACTTCTCAAGGGCGTTTATTAAGAAATATGGCGTTACTCCAAATGAGTATCGAAAGAATCTGATAGAAAATAAAATTGATGAAGATTAGTTATACATTCATAAACGTATAAAGTTAAAGAGGGTGGCTGCAATGCAGTCACCCTCTTTTTTACCTTAAAGGCAGAGTGTTAATTACTCAATGATTGAGCCAACAACACCTGCACCTACGGTACGACCACCTTCACGAATAGCGAAGCGCTCGCCTTCTGCCATTGCTACTGGG
>ONCB01000170.1 GCA_900316175.1 uncultured Succinatimonas sp. | reverse complement strand
TACGTTTTAACTTTTTACGATTTTTTTAATTTACCAAGATCAAAAAAGCGTTGTTTTAGCCATTCTTTAAAAAATTATTTTATTCATGCGTACCTGCTACTTAAAAACATAGTTTATGAGCGATAAAAGGACAGAAAATCAAGCGTGTTTCACATCTTTAATGCTCAATCCAAACTGACTTTTAAAATTACTTTTTAAGCCTTGACTGTAATGAAGTAAATTCAGACAGAGCCCTCATATCTCCCTGCTGCATTCTTATCTTAAGGGCTTTGGCCTTATCTTCTAAAGCTCCGGTTAAAACCTCTGAAATGAGTGTAGAGAAATAGGCAATTCTGTGCTCATAGCTTAAATCATCGCCTTGTTCAAAAGTGGTGTAAAGCTGAGAGCTCTGCAGCAGGAAAACTGTTTTCTCAAGATTTGTTCCGCGGGTCTCTTCAATAAAGGATGCTGCAGTTATGGATGGCTGAGCCTTAATGATATTTAAAAGAGCCTCAAGGTACTCACAGCCTTTCAGGTTCAGAGCACGCACCATATCAAGGAATCTGTCTAAGGCAAATTCCTCATACATATTTGAGACAACTATAGGCTGCTGCACTATAAAAGCCATGAGGCGTCGCATTGGAGTATTCAAAAGTTCAGCAGATGCCTTTTGCTCTGATACTGGAGCATTGTGCTTTTCAAAGTCTGATTTATAGTTTGACTTTGGACTGTCTGACTTTACCTCTTTTAACATGTCATAAAGCTGATTTTCAGAAATTCCTGATGGTCCTGAGAGCAGCTTTAAGGCTACAGACTTCATTGGTGCGAGCGGGATCTTATCAATGAGCTTTAAGGTATCAGTTATAAATAAGGATAAGGCACCCGGATCTGAGAGATCATATTTTTTAGAGTTATGAACAATTAAAAACTCTGCATAGGTCATGGCCTTATCAAGATAATCAGTAAAACCTTTAAGCCCGCTTGCTCTTACTAATGAATCAGGATCGTGTTCAAGAGGCAGGAAGGCAAAACGCAGATCTTTGCCCTCTGGCAGGATTGGTGTTGCCACATTCAGGGCATGCCATGCAGCCTTCTGACCAGCCTCATCACCGTCGTAGCAGAAGATGATCTTATCGGTGTAACGGAACATCATCTTAATCTGATCTTCGGTGGTGGCAGTACCTAGTGAGGCTACCGCATAAGTACAGCCATACTGACGAACCGAGATGACATCCATATAGCCTTCTACCACCACAATGCGCTCAGGACGGTTGTTATTGTCCTTTAAGGTCTCATAAAGACCAAAGAGCTCATTGCGCTTTTTATAGATAGGAGTTTCCTTGGTATTCATGTACTTAGGCTTGTCATCACCTAAGGTTCTGCCTCCAAAGGAAATAATACGACCGCGTCTGTCCACAATCGGGATCATCACGCGATTGCGGAACATTGCATGATTTCCATAAGAGCCCTGAACCATAATGCCAAGTTCAATCAGTTTCTGCTCATCGTCCTTATTCTTACATACAAATTCTTTTAAATAATTAGGATTGTTAGGCGCAAATCCCAAACGGCTTTTTAAAATGGTTTCGGAAGAAAGACCACGCTTTCTGGCAAAATACTCCATACCGTCTCTGCCTTCAGGAGAGTGCAGCACTCTTGTAAAATAGGCTGCAGTTCTGTCCATCAGTTCATAGTATTCTTTAAACCTGTCAGCCTCATCCTTTGACATGCGTGAGTTTTCATCATACTCAATTGGAATACCCGCAAAATTTGCAAGTTCTTCAACCGCTTCGACAAAGCCTAAGTTCTTGTACTTCATGATAAAGTCAATGGCATTACCGTGCTCCTTGCAGCCAAAGCAGTAAAACATCTGCTTTGAAGGAGTGATATGACATGAGGGAGTCTTTTCATGGTGAAAAGGACAGCAGCAGGAGTAGTTGGATCCTGAACGCTTTAAATCCACATACTGGCCCATCAGCTTTTCGATGGCCACATTTGGAAGCAGCTTTTCAGTTATAAACGTCTTTTTAATAAATGCCATGCTCTATCCTCTCTTCATCTTTCATTATTTTACTAGAAAATAAAGCCGTTCGTAGAAGAAGATGATCTTTTTGCACTGATCATCATATCTCTAGAAATCAATACAAAAAACACCTAAAATTAAGTGATTGAGGAGAGAACATGGCAACATATATTTTTGGCGATCTGCACGGCTGCTTTGATGAGTTCACAAAGCTCTTAAAGAAAGTAAATTTCGATGAGCATAAAGATGAGCTGATGGTGGTAGGTGATCTGATTGGACGCGGGCCTAAGCCACTTAAAACCTTAAATCTCTTGATGCAGTTAAAAAAGGATCATAAAGATACTGTTCACTATGTGCTTGGCAATCATGATCTGAACTTTTTATCCATTGCTGCAGGTTTTCGTGCTCCTAAAAAACGAGACAATCTTGAAGAAGTATTAAATGCACCTAATTTTAAGGAGATTGTCGATTTTTTCTGTACTCTTCCCTTAATCCACATTGATCATCATAAAAAGCTAGCCATTGCTCATGCCGGCGTTTATCCAAAGTGGACTTTAAAAGAGGCTAAAGAGCATTCTGATGCTATCTCTGAAGTTTTAAGCAATCCTTTAGATCGCGATCTGCTGCTTTGCAATATGTATGCAGATCATCCAACCACCTATGATGATGCATTAAAGAACTCCACCTTAAACTACTGGAGATTTGTCTTAAACGCCTTTACCAGAATGCGCCTGTGCACAAAAGATCTGATTTTGGATTACGGGCATTCAGACTGCTCTGTTGAAGAAGCTGAGCTTGATAAAATCTACCCGTGGTTTGAATTTGGCAGACCTTATATGTACGAAGGCGAGATTTACAATCTGTGCTTTGGTCACTGGGCAGCCTTAGAGGCTAGATGCAATGTCGCCCATATTACTGCCCTTGATAACGGCTGCGTATGGGGAAAAAGACTGTGCTGCTACTGCTGTGAATCAAGAAAGATGTTCTATGTTGACTCTCAGGTCAATGTAGGCTACTGACAAAAAACTCGCATGTGCGAGTTTTTTTAGTTCTGTTAATCTTCTCTAACCGCTAATTAGGATCTATAAAAAACTATAAAATTATACAAATTGTTAATAATTATAATCTTTTAACCTAATTCCTGTTTCAACGCTGCTGGTTGCAA
>ONCB01000171.1 GCA_900316175.1 uncultured Succinatimonas sp. | reverse complement strand
GGTCGTTTCATATTGTCTTGCCTACAAAATTAAGCGTCATGAGGAACATATCCTCAATACCATAGACTCCAAACTCAGCAATGCCAGAGTTGAGTCTATGAATAAGAGCAAGCTGTTTATCAGGAAAGCCTACGGCTTTAAAAATATTCAGAACCTGTTGGACATGATCTTATTAGGATGTTCTAATATTTTAATGCCACTTCCTAATCGAGGTGGATTAGGACTCAAGGTAGCTTAAATACAGGCTTTTATCGTGCACTACTTTGAGATTTTATCCACAGATGTGCACGAAGAACCGTTTTTTTATGTGATACAGATCATATAGCTTATATTTGTAATTTCAAAAACGCTTAAGACCTATAAGATATAACCAGACAAAACTTAAGGAAGCACTTTTATGCAGTTAAATTACAAACAAAATATTTTTAAAGCACTCTTATCTGTTGCCATAGCCTCTTTCCTGTTTGCTTCTGGATGCAGTGTAGAAGAGAGTAACAGTTCATTCTGTGCCGACAGTAGTCAATGGCACACAAAGTCAATATCAGACTTACAGAAAATTCCTCAGGATTTTAGCGCACTTTCATGGAGTTACTCAAAAGAAGCAATTGAAACACCAGCCATCGTAAATATAAAAGAAAATTTTATGACAAAGTGGTTTCACCTGTGGGATGATAACTGTGAATATAAAAGCGATTACATCTTTGCCAAAAACTTTGAAAATGAAGAGTACTTTGGGCAGAATCTGCGACCTTTCCCGGAAAAGATTAAACAGAGCATTTTAAAGGATGCGGATTTAAATAATTTTCCAAATCTTAAAAATTCAAAATTCAGCAAAGCTATCACTGTAAGACACTCAGTTGTTAGAGTTATTCCTTTTGAGGAGCAGCTGTTTTATGCTCCATGGAAAGGAGGTGAAGGATTTCCTTTTGACATGACCGTAATGACTGAAGTGACCATAGGACTTCCTGTAAAGATTCTTCACAAATCTTTAAGCGGTAAATATGTCTACTGTCTTGGACCTACTTTTTATGGATGGATTAAGGCTGAAGATATTGCTTATGTGTCTTCTAATCTTGAAAAAAGACTGAGAAAAATGGAGTTATACGGAGTTAAAGCTGATGAAGTTGCACTTTGCAATAAAAATGGAGATTATCTTGGCAGTGCCTCTATCGGAACTTTACTTCCTAAAAAAGCTGACAGATATTATGTACCTGTAAAGAATGATGCAGGTTATGCTGTATTAAAGGAAATCATAACCGATAAAATTGCAAAGAACCTTTACAGCCATCCAGAAGAGTTTACCTTAAAGAAACTCTCAGAGTTTTCAAATGCGCTTATGGATATTCCTTATTCCTGGGGATCTGTTAACCGCGGCAGAGACTGCTCAGGTCTTGTACAGGATTTATTTATCAATTTTGGAATTATCTTTAAAAGAAATTCATCCGAACAGAAAAACTCTCTTGTGCTTACAGATATATCATCATACAGTGCAAAGGAAAAGCTCGAATTTTTATCCTCACATGGAAAACCAATGCAGACACTGCTTTTCATGCCAGGACACGTGATGATTTATGCTGGCACCTATAACGATGAGCCCATCATCTTTCATTCAGCCTGGGGGCTGCCTGCAAAATCTCCATTAAATGATACAGGTCGTTTTATAATTGGAAAATCTGCTTTAACCACCTTAACTGCGGGTAAAGAAATAAAAGAGGTGGAAAAAGATAAGCTTTGGATAAACAGGATCACTCATACAGGCATGCTTGACAGTTTAAGTGAATAAAAAAATGCTCACTGATACTATCTGTGTTTATCAGTGAGCTTTCTTTTTTACTTAATGAATTTCAGGATATTTTCCTTTTCAAGCATCATATACATGATGGCAATCATGGCAACAGAATTTTTGATGCGTCCTTTTTTAATATTCTCATAGGCATCCTCAAGTTTAGCCCTGAAAATTCTGATATCCTCAGACTCATCCTCTAATCCGCCATGAGCTCCAAGATGAGATAAATCAGCCGGGGCAATGTACAGGAAAATCTTTTCTGAGATCCCTCCTGGGGATGAGTACTCCTCTGAAACAAAGATTAAATCCTCCTGCCTTAAGGCAAGATTAAGCTCTTCGTTTGCCTCACGGACAGCAGCCTGAGTCGGAGTTTCACCTGCATCTATCATTCCTGCGGCAATTTCAATCAGCCAAGGTGTTTCCTTATCTGAAAGAGCACCTGGTCTGAACTGCTCAATTAAAGCAATTTCATCAGTGTTTTTATCATAGGCAAGCACAGCAACGGCGTTAGCATCACGTTCAAAGATCTCGCGTGCAACAACAGCACTTCTGCCACCGTCAAAACGGTTATATGAGACCTCGTAGCGATCCATTGCAAAGTAGCTTTTAAATATGCGTTCTTTTTTATGGATGGTTACATCCTTTTGAGAAAACCTTGGTGCAAACAAATTATCAGTATTGCTCATATTTTTATCTCTCAAATTTTGTACAATAAATGTATAACCAACGGAGATCACTATGTCCAAGCTTTTATTGAAAAACGCCTCTGTCGTTACACCTTCACGTATTATACGCAATGATATTCTCATAAACGGAAACATCATTGAAAAAATTGACAGAGATATCTCATCATCTGATGCACAGGTTGTAGAGTGCAAAGACAGAATCATTATTCCAGGACTGATTGACGAACATGTTCATTTCAGAGAGCCTGGTATGACTCAGAAAGCCAATATTCTTTCTGAATCAAAAGCAGCTGTTTTAGGCGGTGTAACCTCCTATCTTGATATGCCAAATAACAATCCCTCCATTACTACCATGGAAATGATTGAGAACAAAAAAGCAATCGCTGCAAAAGACTCTTATGGAAACTACGGTTTTTATTTAGGTGCAAGTGATGACAATTT
>ONCB01000173.1 GCA_900316175.1 uncultured Succinatimonas sp. | reverse complement strand
AAGCACAGTCTGCCATCATGTGTCATCATTGAGCTCTTACCATGTACAATAGAGGAGGCTCTCACCACCTTTCCGCCTAACACCTGACCTAATGCCTGATGACCTAAACAGATACCCAGCATTGGATATTTGCCAAGATTATCCTTAATAATTGGAATAAGGTTGTTGGCATCATTTGGTGATGAAGGACCAGGAGAGAGCATAATGATAACCTTGTCGCCTTTAGCTTTATATTCATTTGCGATTTTGGCGATAAGCTCAACATCAGTGTCGTTTCTGTAAACAAGCACATTATTGTCAAGAACTCTTAACTCATCTACAAGGTTGTAGGTAAAGGAATCGTAGTTATCGATAAAAATAATTGTGTTAGCCATTCTTATTTATCCTCCAGAGCTAAAGCTAAGGCAGTTAAAACAGATTTTGCCTTGTTTACAGTTTCCTGGCATTCAGCCTGAATGTCTGAATCAAAGACTACACCGCAGCCTGCCTGAACATAGGCTTTGTCACCCTCAACGAAAGCTGAGCGAATGGCAATACAGGTGTCAAGTGAGCCGTCATTTGAAAGAATTCCCACGACACCACCGTATGAGCCACGCTTTTTGCCCTCATACTTGTAGATAAGCTCGTGAGCCTTGATTTTAGGGGCTCCTGAGAGTGTACCCATATTCATACATGCAAGGTATGCATGCAGAGCATCAAGATCATCTCGCAAGGTTGCATGTACGTCAGATACAAGGTGCATTACCGACTGATACTTGTCAATGTGGAGCATGTTATCCACATAGCGTGATCCTGGTACAGCAATTCTTGCAAGATCGTTTCTTGCAAGGTCAACTAACATCAGATGCTCAGATACTTCCTTCTTGTCTGTTCTAAGCTCAAGCTCAATTCTGGTATCAAGTTCTCTGTCAATAGTGCCGTCGGCCTTTACGCCTCTTGCTCTGGTACCTGCAATCGGACTTATTGATACGGTTCTTGTAGATGCTTCAAAGCGTACTGCAAATTCAGGGGAGGCTCCAAAGATGGTGAATTTAGGATCTTTGATGTAGTACATGTAAGGAGATGGGTTTAATTTCTTTAAGTAGGAGTATGCAAGCAGCGGATCTTTACATTCATAGGAGAAGGTTCTTGATGGAACAATCTGGAAAGCATCGCCCTGAATGATATGCTGTTTGATTTTTCCTACGATCTCACCAAATTTTTCATCATCAAGATCAGGATTAATTAAAGGTTTTACCTGACGTTTTACATCCAGCTTGTCTTCCTTGTCAAAACTGTCAATCTTATCTCTAATATCAAGAGCCTCAAAAGCAGTTTCCTTGTAGGATTCTTCATTGAATACATATGCAGAAACAGTAGTTTCCTGTTTCTGATGATTTGATCTTACACAGACATCAAACAGGTAGAATCCGTAGTCAGAACAAGGATTCTTTCCCTTTGGTACATCGCCTATGTGCTCAAAATTGTTGATAAAGTCAAAAGCTATTACACCACCTACAAAGATTCCTTCACAATCTTTAATTTCATTCTGAAGGGCTCTCATTACAGTCATAGGACCGTCAGCTTTAAGTCTTGAGTATTCATCAAGGTTTTTATCAGGACGGGTGTAAGCTACGGTAAAGGTTTTGTTGTCAGTTGTGGCATGCAGTTTTAATGCTAAAGTATTTAACAGAGCTTCACCGTTTTTATTTAAGGCTTCAACTTTAACCTTAAGATCATCACAGCTTACCTTTAACGCTGCTGAGATACCAATTAAGCTTTGTACACCGGATTTGTCAACAATTTCTGCTGACTCAAATAAAATAGTGTTGTCTTTATGAGCGTAATCCCTGTAAAAAAGATGGGCATCTTTTAGATATTTTGTTTGAAAGCTGATTGTCTTCATAATAAATGTCCTGATTAAAAACTAAAAAACCCGCATTAAGCGGGTTTCCTATAAGCATAACAGTTCGACCCGCAGTTAAGCAGGGAGCCACCAAGAACCGTTAAAGCAAGAGTACATAATCAAATTCCTAAATACTAAAATTCTGATTTGATATTAGCTCAATTTAAACAATAAGAAAACAAAAAAAGGAATTTTTTTTATTTTGCACCTTTTTGAACCGAAATCTGTATGACAAGGGAAATGGTTATAAATAATGAATAGTTTTACTGTAATAAAAGCAAAAGTAATGATTGGATGTATAAATTAACTAAATCGTTTGCGTTTTAAATACATCCCTTTATAAAGGCATTTCCAATATATAATTGTTTTTTTAACGTATAGTGTGCACAATATTACGCAAATTGTTTACGGGGGGTAATTTTAAGTACAGAAATTTTTCTTTTATAATTCATTTATGTCTTATAGACAATGCGTCATTATCTATCTTTGTTTATTGTAATAAATTCTTTATTTTTACCCTTTTAAATTTTCTTGCTTTTATTTTCTCTTTATAATTCTGTATGTTGTTGATTTTATAAAATAATTATTTTATTTATAGATCTACATAACATTTTTATTCATTTTTTGCTTTTCTTTATTATTTTTTAGATCTATATTTAAGTCAGAGAGCGCAAATATGACAAATAAAACGTTTGCAGTTTGCAATCTTAAAATTTAAACATCAACCAGACGACGATGTTACAAGCTTCAACGTTTTAAGTT
>ONCB01000174.1 GCA_900316175.1 uncultured Succinatimonas sp. | reverse complement strand
TCTAAAGTTATTTCAAGCCTTTCAAGGAAAGGATCAATTAGTTAAAAGTTAACAAATTGATCCTAGAGGTTTTCAACATAAATTTATGAAGAACTTTATTTCCTTACGCCAGTAAGCAGAGCCCAGCCGTTTAATTCTTTGATTGGATTCATATCAAAGTCCTTTTCATAGGTCTTTAATACTTCATCTGCCTGCTCAGTGAGAATACCTGAGAGTGCGAGTAATCCTCCCTTTGCAGTAAGTGAGGCAATCGCAGGTTCAAGCATGGATAGCGGACCTGCAAGAATATTGGCTACTGTTACAGGGGATAATGGTTTGTCTTCCATTTCCTTTGGATCCATAAACAGTTCAAGTCTTTCAGCTACACAGTTACGGGTAGCATTTTCTTTTGAGGCGATGATTGCCTGCTCTTCAATATCAATTCCAAGCGCGTTTTCAGCACCAAGCTTTAGAGCTGAAATTGCAAGAATACCTGAGCCGCAGCCATAGTCTAAAACCTGTTTGCCCTTTAAGTCGATTGAATCTAAATACTCAAGGCACAGGGCAGTTGTAGGATGGGTTCCGGTACCAAAGGCCATACCAGGATCGAGTTTTATAACCACGCTGTCTTTTTCTTCTACCTCAAGCCAGCTTGGACAGATCCATAATCTTGATCCGAACTTGATAGGCTTGAACTGATCCATCCATGCTCTGATCCAGTTTTTATCCTGGAGTTTTACACATGCCATAGGTACATGATCACCAAGCAGGGCTTTTAATTTTCTTAAAATATCCTCACCATCTGCATTTCTGTCTAAAAGGCCTGTAACCTCTGTGTTTGGCCACAGTCTTCTTTCGGCAACTCCAGCTTCTAAGATCGGAGTGTCTTCTGCATCGGTATAACTTACAGCCAGTGCACCTAACTGTTCTAAGATGTCTGCAATGGTATCGGCATGATCACTTGTGGTTCTGACTTTAATTTGGGTCCAGTCTGTATCGCTCAACTTTACTCTTCTCCTGGAGGTTCTTTATATGTGTATGTATATCAAATGGTTCTGAAATCTGTACTGCAATTGGATTATACAGTCTTGATGCTTCAATAAAATTACTGAGCCAGATATAAATCTGCTGAGATTTGTCCTGAAGATGCAGAATAATTTTCTTGTCACTTCTAGAATAATAGGTCTTTCTTCCACAGATTGCGTTAATCTGTCCTGAATTTATGACATTAAAATCATAAACCTTAATTTCCAGAGTGAAATTAAAGAAGCTTACTGAGGAAATGTTGCTCTTGCCACCAAGATTCTTTAATAGAGCTATAAGGATGAGATCTGGACTTGAAGTCAGATTTGCACTGCATGTTGCTTTTCTAGCCTTATGCTTGAGGCGGTGTTTGATAGAGCCTAATCTTATCAGTTTATCCAGTCCTGTCTGAATGAATACAGGTAATATCAGCGCACAGATTATCACCATAAAGTGGCTGTAGGACATATGCAGGAAGGTCAGATTCTTTAAGATGAGATCTGGCTGATAGAGCATATAAAAATTGGTGAAGGTGCTAAGCTGCAGGTGATAACAGATAAAAAAGGTGACAATTGAGCTTAGTGAAATTGCAAGAATAGTGTTAGTGAAGAAGAATAAAAGTATTGCAAGTTCTACTGATATGCATGAACCGATGGTGCTCGTAAGAGAAGTAATGATTGCAAGAAATACCAAAAAAAGTCTTTTCTGATTTGATAGGCATATTGCCTTGGTCATAATGATCGCCGGCAGAGAGAACATATTGGTCATCAGAATTGAGTTTAACATGGCCTGAATGGTATGAGAGTTACTCTGAAGGCTAACTAACGAATTTAAGAGTGAGCTGAAGCCAAGGGACAGCATAATCTCGTAAATTGGCACAAACAGGCAGGATAAAATTGAGTCAACGAATACTGAGGTGAAGGTCAGAAGAATAGAATGTTCAATATTTCTGATGATCACCATGATAGAAATCAGAGTAAGCGATGGAATTAAAATAACTCCGCATGCCTTTAAAAGGATCTGATAGAAACTGATACTCTCTCCGGTTTCCTCTTCATTACTTGGCAGGAAGAATAATGTTGCGGTAAGCGCGGAAATAACCCAGGCTGTAGGCTGAGTAAATAGATCTGGGTACAGGCTTAAGGATACGGATGAAATCATCGTGTAGTTAAAGCCTACAGAAAAGAGCTGGAAGAAACGGTTTATGCTTGGGATCATGCAGGCAATGGTAACAGCCACAAAGGCTGGCAGAATGTTTCGTGAAAGCTCTAATAAAAGATTCTGCAGGGAATAACCTATTCCGATGGGAATGCGGTTGTCAAGAGCGTATGACACTATAGCCAGCAGACCTAAAGGCAGCAGCAGAAGCAGTGAACGCTGTTGATATTTGTACTGATACATAAATAATTTCCCTGTACTTATACCTATATTTTAGCAAAGAATTCTTATTTTTATAAAAATTAGTTTTGTCTAATAGCAGTTACGCATCAAAATGTAGGTCTTTTAGCCCCTATCCTCGTACCAAAGTCATAATCGTATTATAGTATTTACCTCACTCGCTATAATAC
>ONCB01000176.1 GCA_900316175.1 uncultured Succinatimonas sp. | reverse complement strand
TCCTAATCGAGGTGGATTAGGACTCAAAGTAGCTTAAATACAGGCTTTTATCGTGCACTACTTTGAGATTTTATCCACAGATGTGCACGAAGAGCCTAATGTAATAGTTAATATCATAAACGAATCACAGGAAAATATTACTATTTCATAAAAATACTATCAAATATACAATAATCATATTCTATAGTGTTTTTAATGCTATGTTTCAAACAGATAATAACAAATCCGTCTAACATACATATTCTGCTATATTGTATGTATAATCATATATTTATCTAATTTTTTATATTTTGTAAAAATTTAATCTATATTATTCTTTTATTATTCAATAAATTAATTTATTTACCATACATTTTTTAAGATTTTGTATGTATTTTTCTTCTATTCTGATAATTTTTGTGTATAATGTGCCTCAACTTATGTGATATGCATCACATTATTTAAAAAATATTACAACTTGAGGCTATTATGAATCCTGGTAATGCTTTTAGCTTTTTTCAAAAATGCATTGATAATAATGACGCTGATTCTGTATCAGCTCGCCACCATTCTGACACCATAAATTATGTAAATACCATAAGCAGAATTAAAGAAAGAAAACTCAGTACATGCTTTAACATTCTTTATAACGAGTGCCCGGAAAGTCTCACTCAGTATATGTATCTTGCAGCAGTGTATGATAAAGAAATGTTTAACGATTTCTTAAAAATGGATCATGAGTTCTTTTTAAAAAAATCTGAATTGTTAAGATTTACAGAATCACCAATCTGTGCAGTTTCAAGAATTTCAAAAGTTAGTGAAAAAGAGTTAATCGATACCTTAATATCGCAGATATGCAATCCAGCTACCTTTATATCTGAAATTGTAAATACCAAAAGTAATACTCCTTTAAAGGTGATTGAATCAATCCTGCAGTTAAAATGTAATCTTGATTCAGGTATCTTCAAGGCAGTATCCGGAATACATAACGGTCATGATTTTATTTCTCAGATCCTCTATCAGGCAGGTTGTTCTCTTGCTCTTAACTATAAGTTAAGTCGCAAGTCAAAAAAACACCTCAGCGAAATGTATGATTCAAATGACGATACAGCAATTCCTTCTGCAAGTCCTGTAAAGAATCAGTCATTAACATATATTGCCAGGCGTTTATCAAAATTCAGAGAGTCAAACTCCTCCATGATGATCATGCTGAGTTTCTATAATATCTGCTTTAAGGTACTTAAAAACAATGACATGTACGGTCTTTACCATGTAGATGAGTTAAATAAAGATAAAGTCTCAGTACCTCTGGCTGCAGGAGCCTACATTACTGCCAGAAAACTTTACAAAAAAGCAAATGCTTTTTTCAATGCAAATCAGAACATTGAAAATGAAGAACAGGAAAACAGACTGCCTTCTTTTGATGAGTATTTTGCATTTTTACAAAGTTATATCAAAGGAGAAATTAAAATCGTAATCTGCAGTCACTGTGGCAGCCCGTACTTTAATATATATGAAAGCCAGTGCAAAGATTTAAACTGCCCTTGTTGTAACCACAACTGCTACTACTTTGTAGAAGATATTACTCAAAGACAGATGAGCATATAAAGTTCTTTTATCTGGTGCGTTTTAAAAACTCACCGGTAAAAGACAGATACTGCTGTGCACCAAGACAGGTTCTGTCATATAAAAGAACAGGACAGGCTGCAGATGATGATTCAGAAATCTTGTGGGAAAAAGTAATTTTGGTTTTAAACAGCAAATCTGAAAAAGCTGTTTCAAGCTCTTTATTGATAGTTCTGCACAAAGGCTGATTTATATCGAAAAGAGTTCTTAAAAGACCTGAGAACACACAGCTGGTTTTCCCCTGTTCTTTTAATGAATAATACTTTGAAAGTAAAGTATTCATTGAGTCTATCGAAAACATATCAAGACATAAAGGAACAATTAAATAATCGCTTGCGCAGATGGCACAGATACTTATCATGCTAAGAGATGCAGGAGTATCCACAAGAATGTAGTCATACCTGTCTTTGACAGTGTCTAAAACCTTCTTTAAAGCAAGGTGTGATTCTGGATTGTCATGTAGGACAGCTGGAATTGCAGTTAAATCATCACTTGACAGAACTATATCAAAACCACCTTTAGGATAAGAGGTAATACAGCGTTTAATATCAACGTTATCTAAAATTGCTGTACCTAAATTGTTCTCCACATCAGTGTTGTTATAACCTAATGCTACAGAAGCAGATCTCTGTGGATCAAAATCGACCAGTAATACTCTTTTATGCACTGTTGTGAGCGCACAAGCAAGATTTACTACAGTCGAAGTTTTCGCTGTTCCGCCTTTTGGATTACAAAAAGATACAACCTTTCCCATAAAATACCTCTAAAGACATTATATTTCATTTCTAAAAAAAAATATCTAACATCTCCTTTTAATTGATAATTAAAAGGTTTTTATCACATTTTTTTTAAATTTTGTCATTTAATAAAAATTTTTTTGACGTTTCTAAGATTATT
>ONCB01000178.1 GCA_900316175.1 uncultured Succinatimonas sp. | reverse complement strand
TCAACTTAGGTTAAATAAATCAATGTAAGTTTTTAAAGAGCGTCAACGCTAGATCTTATCTAGGTTTAGTTAGATTTTATATCTGGGAAACTCGAGTTAATAATTATAATTTGTCACCATATTAATCTTATGATGCTCCGTTAAAAAACAAAGTATGCATCCATAAAATGCCTGACAATGGAAATGAAAAGAAAAAATGAGGTTGTTAAAATAAAAGCGCCCAATGTTTATTCAACATTGGGCTTGAGGAAATCATTATGAAAAAAGTCACCAGCAGCTGCATCCAACTTAACTGATATACTTCTTAGAGTGCTCTTTTTAAAAAAAGTTCAAAAAATTTTTAATTTTTTTTAATATTTTTTATTCCATTTATTTTTCAATAAGTTATATAAACATTTTTTATAAAAGCACGTGGCCAAGACCTAAACCGACACAGCAGGCAGTAAATACACCAACAAGTCCAGGGAACATGAATGAGTGATTGAAATAGAACTTGCCAATCTTTGTGGTTCCGGTTGGATCGAAATTTACAGTTGCAATATCTGATGGATAGTTTGGAATAAAGAAGTATGCGTAGGTCGCAGGCATCAGACCTATCAGAACAGGTGCAGGCAAACCTAGGGCAATAGCAACAGGAAGCAAAATTTTTGCAGTTGCAGCCTGGGAATTAACTACTACCGATACAACAAACAGAGCAAAGGCAAAGGTCCATGGCATTGCCTGTACCATATCTTTAATGCTTGCTACAAAAGCTGGTTTTGCAAACTGGAAGTACGTATCTGACATCCAGGCAATACCGAAGATGGCAATACATGCAACCATACCTGATTTAAATACCACACCATTTGGAACTTTGGATACTGAAGTTTTGCATAAGATAAGAATAATACCACCGAAAGTCAGCATTACCATCTGAATGATGATGCCCATACTGATAGGAGAAGCACCCTCGCCAATGGTGCGGATTTCAGGGAACATTGCGAGCAGTACAATTACAATCAGAGATGACAGGAAGATAAATACTGATAATTTTGCAGATGCAGGCAATTTCTCATCTAATGTTGTCTTTGATGAGTTTTCAATAAGTTCACGGTAATGCGGATCCTGCATACGTCTTTGATATTCAGGATCGTCCTTTAACTCTTTACCTCTGAAATTTGAGTATAAGGACATGGCAAGCACGCCACATAATACTGCTGGGAAAGTTACAGCAAGAATAGTGAACAGACTTAAATCTGGATAAAGACCTAATACTTCCTTACCAAGATAACAGGCTACCAGAGCTGAAATTGGAGATCCGGACAGAGCAAGCTGTGAAGCTACTGAGGCGGCCGCCATTGGTCTTTCAGGGCGAATGCCATTCTTTACTGCAATATCAGAAATGATAGGCATAATTGAATATACAGAATGGCCTGTACCCAACATTACAGACATTAAGAATGTGGTCAGAGGTCCTAAAAGAGTAATTCTCTTTGGATTTTTTCTTAAAATCTTCTCTGCTATCTGCAGCATATATTTCATACCGCCTGCAGCTTCTAAAATGGAAGCACAGCCTACAACCGCAATAATGATGAGCATAACATCAACAGGTGCTGAAGCTGGTGGCATTCTTAAAACAAAAATTTCAATCATCAGACCGATGCCTGAAACCACACCAAGGCCAATACCACCATAACGGCTGCCGATATAAAGCATCAGCAGTAAAAACAGAAATTCATAAATAAGCATAAGATCACCTAATTTAAAATCTCACCTATTTATGATTATAGTTCCAATTAAATCAAACAAGAGGAATATTCTGTAAAAATGACAGTTATGTCAGATATTTATTGAAAATAAGAAATACGTATATTTGCAGACAGGTAAAAAAAAAGCAGATCTTCAAGATCTGCCTTTTATGCGACTTTGCAAGAATTATTTCTTGATAGCAAATGCTGAAATGCCACCGAAACGCTTCTTAAATGCCTCAACACGTCCGCCGGTGTCAACAATCTTCTGCTTACCGGTGAAGAATGGGTGGCACTTAGAGCAAACGTCTATGCTTAAGTCGTGACCTACAGTACTACGAACAGTAAAAGTATTGCCACATGAGCAGCGTACGTTTACTTCCTTGTACTCTGGATGGATATTCTCTTTCATGTTAACCTCATTGCGTGTCGCTCTTTCAGCCGCATATGCGCCAAATACCACACGCCTAAAATAGAAACGGTGGCTTATGATAGTAGATTAATTGCTCTTTTGCAATAACCAGTCATTAATTTTTTTGATTAATCCTGACAGGAGGTATCGATAATTAATCTTACCTTTGCACAAATAAGGATTCATTCAGAATAAAAAGGAGTTCAAGTTTTGTAAATGGTAAGAATTGAGTTAATTCTACCATTTCCAATGCTACATAAAGTTCACTTTTAACAGGTGAATTGTTCATTAAAAATTAGTGTGATTA
>ONCB01000180.1 GCA_900316175.1 uncultured Succinatimonas sp. | reverse complement strand
TATAATCGCAATGACATTTAAAAAAGCTCAAAAGAATACTGTCACTTACATACTCTTCAGGAATTGAGAGCAGAAGCTCTTTAACCTTAGATGCATTTTTTATGAAAGCCAGGTATAAGCACTAATTAACACGCACAAAAAGATATTAGGTGCCCGCAAAGACACTTATAAAAATCTGATAATTCAATGGCTAACTTTTCTTCATCAATTTTCGCCGATACTTATTAGCACCATATATAATGGTTGAATTACCAGTCTCAGTATCTGTAACTTCAATATCATCACAGCTAAGCCCCACATTTCTAAGACCATCAACAGCTTTAATCGCTTTCCCAAGTCGATGCTCTTTTAAAATTGGTTTATAGCGTTCCTGATAAGGAGTTCTGTTTTTGAGAATTGAATAAATTATTCGGCATAATTTATGAGCAAGGGCAACATTAGCTCTCTTTGTGCCGATCCTTTCTTTAAATCGCTGGTGAATTTCATGCAGAAAGCCTTTCTTCATAAGACCAATGCCGGCAGCACATTCGACCAGTAAAATCTTCAAATACTTATTACCAGGTGTAGTTCTTCCAGAATAACGCTTTCCTGCAGACTCATTATTTCCTGGAGCATGACCAATCCACTTGGAGAACTTTCTTACAGACTTAAAAGCAGATAAGTCATCGCCAAGTTCACAGACAATACCAAGTGCGGTTAAATACTTGATGCCTGGTATAGTTTGAAGCAGCTGTATGGTCTTCTCATAAGGAGCACTCTGGATAGTTAAGTTTGCAAAAGCAGCTTCAAGCTGTTTATCTATAAATTTAATGTGCTCCAGATGCTGTCTGATTGAGTACCACACTTTGCTGTCCATATCTGCCCGTAGAGCTTCATACACCATATCTGGTGTTGCCTTTAGCCTGCCGCGACTGTGTTTGATAACTGAAGCGATAGCTTCTTTAAGCTCATCTCCACTCTTGCCGCCGATAAGAAGCTCAATAACCTGTGTAGCAATTTTCCCTCGAATATCACTAAACACAGATGATGCTCTACATCCTACCTGACACAGCTGTTTATGGAGAACGTTAAGCAGTCTTTTACGGGTATTCTTTAATGTATGGTATGAACGCCAAAGACATCTTAACTGACGCACTTCTTTCTTAGGTACAAACGATGCTCTGTAATCTCCATTACGGGCTATCTCTGCCAAATGTATTGCGTCAGACAGGTCTGTCTTGTTGCCACGGCGGTTCTTTACATCTCGCGCATTCACTACAACGATGTCTTTATTGCTGAAGCCTACATTCTCCAGACTCTCATATAAAGACTGCCAGTATACGCCTGTAGATTCCATTAACAGAACTTCTGGTTTTCGCTCTTTGCACCATTTGGCAAAGTCTTCAAGTCCTTTCTTTGTAGAATCTCCATTCCATGTGTCGCCATCAATGGATGCCCTGGTAGAATTAAATCTGCTGCTCTGATATACCCCAACTATCAGATTTGAATGCACATCAATTCCTATGGCTGATTGATTCATTGCATGAAATGTAGCTAGTTTTTCCTGAGGAATATGATTTATACTCATAGTACCTCCTTCCTAAAATTTAGGATTGAGTTGTTTTAAATCAATGATGGCATCTTATACAACGGCCCTGCTACTGAAAATATGATTGCTTCAGCCAATAACTGAAGTATCGCGTTTTTTTATGCGAGATCTCTTTGGGAAAAGAGTCGTCAAGCCGATGTACGGGAGCAGCGCCTGCCATAGTTTTTATACGGAGTCAGAAGCTCTCAAAAAAAGCCACATGGACTAAGGTGCCATCATTTGTCCTCATTTTAAGCTTAGATAATTATGAGAAGAATTTAAAGCTTAACCTCTCTGAACACGCTTTCATACAGCCGATGTGATTACTGCGCGATCATGATGTTTTTATATCTGAAGATTGTGCATAAGATGGGCTCCAGCTGCAGCCTTCACGTACATACATTCTCCACAGAGTTTCATACCACAGTGATTTTCTGTATTGTTCAGGAACTGCATCTGCCTTATGCGTCTTATCTACGAGAGTAGAAATTTCAAAGAGCCTTTAGTATAAATCTCATTTTCCCGTAAATATGGTAAGGACATCAGCTCCTGAACGTATTCTAAAGCCACTTAGACTTAAAAGTTTGGCGATATTCAGACAATCCTTAGACAGAACTGATGAAAAAGATAAAAATGTTTTGGAATTTGAAGAAGATTGTTGTATATTATCCATGGTGTTTCTCGTGTTATCTATTTGATTTAGCAAGAAATATTATAACACAGAACACCATCCAAATCACTACTATCCATATGATTTTTAAAAGAAAAATAGCAATTTTTACTTCAAAAATCTTCAATTCTAATTCAGAGTCAAAATAAGTAAAGAAATTGATTTTTAAACAACAAA
>ONCB01000182.1 GCA_900316175.1 uncultured Succinatimonas sp. | reverse complement strand
TCCTTATAAGGCTGGTATGTGGCTTGCAGGTGAACATGGTTTAGCTCAGATTCCATTAAGACGCGAAGATGCGAAACTAGGCTCTATCAGTCTTGATGCTATCGATAACAGGGATATTGCGGGCGGGCATTCCTCATATGAGGTTATCAATCAGTATGTAGCTTTTAAGGAAGATAACAAGGGTAGAAACAGGCGCTTTGATGTAACTTTGCTCATCAATGGTTTTCCTATGATCCATATTGAGCTTAAGAATCAGGATCATAGTTTTGACGACGCATATAATCAGATAAAGAAGTACGTTGGTGAAGGAAAGTTCAGAGGTCTGTTTGGCCTAGTACAGATGTTTGTTGTTTCAAATGGAACTGATACAAAATACATAGCAGCTGCAACCCACGATAGACTCAACAAGAAGTTTTTAGCTTCATGGGTAGATAAGAACAACAACAGAGTAGATGATTACTTAAGTTTTGCAAAGCAGGCATTGAATATCCCTCAGGCACATCTGCTTGTAGGAAAATACAGTATGCTCGATGCCACAAGCAAGTCATTAATCCTTTTAAGGCCATATCAGATACATGCTATCGAAGCTGTTAAAGATGCAAGCAAGAATCCTGACCCTAATATGCGCTCGGGCTTTGTATGGCACACCACAGGTTCTGGTAAGACCATTACCTTTAATGTCACAAGAAATCTTTTAGATATCCCATCCATTGATAAGTCAATCTTTTTAATTGACAGAAAAGATTTAGATCAGCAGACCACCTTAAGCTTCCAGTCCTATGCAGAGAGTACCGGAGACTCAATTACAGAAACAGACAATACCAAAGCTTTAGAGAACGCTCTAAAGAACAAAGACAGGATTGTAATTGTAGCTACTCGTCAGAAGTTAGACTGTTTACTTGATAAATGTAATAGAGCTCTTGAGTCGGGGGATGAATCATCATATTACTATAAGACCGCCTTAAAGATACAAGAAAAAAATGTTGCCTTTGTTGTTGATGAGTGTCATCGCGCTGTAAGCGACACGATGAAAAAGCAGATTGATGATTTCTTTAATACCCCAACCAAGAAAGCACTATGGTATGGCTTTACCGGTACCCCAATTTTTAATGAGAATAAAAAGGCTGAAGTAGGTCAGGCTGCCAGAACCACAGAACAGCAGTATGGACCATGTTTACATAAGTACACTATTAAAGAGGCCCTGCACGACAAGGCTGTATTGGGCTTTCAGGTACAAAGCTCTGGTTTTTCCCGTCAGGAGCTTGAAGAAGTGGCTCAAAAGCTTGAGATTAAACCAGGGACGGACTTTATTGAATCAGCCGACAGAGATGTATTAGAAGACACAATTTTAAAAATATACAGAGCTAAAACTGACAATAAAAACTTCTACGACTCTCCTGTACACAGAGAACAGGTAATTAATTTCATCTGCAATAAGTCAGTAGATCTGTTTAGATTAAGGGCACCTAAAGGTGAGGCCTTTGAAGCAATCCTGACCTGTTCAAGTATTGCTGAGGCTCAAAAGTACTATCTTGAGTTTAAGGATTTTGTTGCTAAAGGCAAAGTAAGTCAGTCTGTTAAAAAATACTGTCCTGACTTTCCAAAGATTGCTCTTACCTACTCTGTAACTGAGAATGATGCTGAGTCTGAGGATAATCAGAAGATGATGAAGGATTATCTGAATGACTATAACAGTATGTTCAACACCAAGTGGACGCTAGAGAATTTAAGTTCCTATAACTCTGATTTAAATGACCGTCTTGCCAGAAAGAAAGGCAAGTACAAAGTCCGTGAAGAGCAGTTAGACCTTGTAATAGTCGTTGACAGACTCTTAACAGGCTTTGATGCTCCTTGTCTTTCAACCCTGTTTATAGACAGAGCTCCAATGAGTCCACAGAACATCATTCAAGCTTTCTCTCGTACCAATAGAATCTTTTCAGATAAGAAATCCTGGGGACAGATTGTCACATTCCAAACTCCAGCTTTATTTAAGAAAGCTTTTGATAAGGCTTTAGATCTTTACTCAAATGGTGGAGGTGCTTATGTTCAGGCTCCTTCATATGAAGAATGCAGGGAAAGACTTATTACAGCTTTATCTGAGCTTAAGTCATTCAAAGAAAAACCAGCAGATATTGATATTTCTGGTATCACTTCAACTGAAGAGTTAAAACAGTTTGCAAAACTCTTCCAGCGCTTTGATAGAGCTTTAGCTGCCATGAAAACCTATGAGGAGTGGACTGAAGCTGTAGCTGTTTTTGTCGCTAAGGACCAATCAACAGATCAAGAAAACGGAGAAGCGACTTTAGATGAAGAAATTGGTGCTGTTTTAAAAGGTGTAACTGGCATTGCCATTACTAAAGCTGATATTGATGCGTACACTGGCAAGTATCACAATGCTATCTCTGAAATAAGAGATAGAGAAGAGAAAGGTACTCCTGTTGACATTGATATTGCCTATGAGCTTGATTCAGTAACTCAGACTCAGATTGATTATGAGTATCTGGTTGCATTAATGCAAAAGTATATTTCTTCATATGATGAAAATGTTGTTACACAAATTAATGATCCTGCGATTGAAAAGTACATCAAAGGATTAGAAGAAAAGAATCCAAGACTAGGTGAAGTTATTCGCGGTGTTTGGGAGCAGTTGAAATCTGATCCATCTTCATTCAAGGGAAAACAGGCAATACATGTAATCAATGATAAAATCGAATCAATAATAAACGATAAGATATCATCTTTTTGCTCAGTGTGGTTTGTAGAAAAGACAGATATGGATTATTACTCAAGATACTATTCAACAGTTAATAAGCTAAATGACATTGCTGATATGGACAAGTTCTGCTACTACGATGAATACGTAGCAAATGGTGGTACCTTGAATAAGATGAAATATAGAAAAACAGTAAGAGTAGAAGCTCAAAGCCTTATTGAAGAAGAGATCTTACCTTTAAGACAAAGATAAGGAGTCACATGAATTGAAA
>ONCB01000185.1 GCA_900316175.1 uncultured Succinatimonas sp. | reverse complement strand
GATAAAAGAAAAAATAGGGAGAGCTACTCCCGAATTAACGCCTGTGGAGCTGACGGCACTGCAGGATTGTTTTAACCAGAACAATCTTGCAACCAGCAGTTGTGAAGCAGGAATTAGGTTAAAAGATTATAATTATTAACAATTTGTATAATTTTATAGTTTTTTATAGATCCTAATTAGCGGGAACATTTGGTATTTTAATTCCTATCGTAGTTACTGTGGCACAGGCAATTGATCCAACCGGATCTTCAGAGGTTGTGGTAATTTCACTTTCTGCAACTCTGGCCGGATCTGTATTCGGTGATCACTGCTCTCCAATATCAGATACAACAGTTCTTTCATCAGCTGGTTCAAAGTGCGACCACATCGAACACGTTTACACTCAGCTTCCATATGCTTTAATGGTTGCTTTCTGTGCATTCTCAGGATATGTGGTAGCTGGTTTTACAAAGAGTTTAGGTTTAAGCTTCGGTACAGCACTTGTTTTGCTTGTCGCTGCAGCCTTTATCATTAACTTTAAGAACAAGACTGAAAAAGCCTAAATAAAGTTATATTTATAAAATATTAACGTTCTTTAATTTTAATGTTAAAGAACGTTTTTTCATTTGTTAAAAAAAATTTAAACATCAGGAAACAAAAAAACCTGAGCAACAGATTTATGCTCAGGCTTAACTTTAATTATTTTTAGCGCTGATTAGTGAACCTGTGAGGTACGCTCATCAATAATACGCTTTGACTTGTGCTCTGAACGGGTATTCAAACCGCCGTCCTTGTGAACAACTACTGTATAAGGCTTAACACCGATGCGAGCCTTTAAGGCCTTGCTTACGATATCAGCAACCTTATCGTCAGCATCCTTAACGTTATACTTCTTCTCAACCTCTACTGAGTACTTGCAGGTGAAGTCTTTTTCGAACACACGAATTAAGTATTCACCAGTAATGCAGTCTAAACCGCGGATCACGGCTTCAACGTCACTTGGGAACACGTTTACAGCTGACACGATGAACATGTCATCTTTACGACCGAGGACATGGATACGGCCATGGGTACGACCACATGCACACTTCTCGTTGTCAATCCAGCCGATATCACCAGTACGGAAACGGATCAGAGGACGTGCATGCTTACGTAAGGTGGTAAATACAAACTCGCCCTTTGAACCTGGTGGCAGAACAGCACCAGTCTCTGGATCAACGGTTTCAACCAGGATGTGGTTCTCTGCAATATGAAGACCATCTTTAACTTCGCACATAGCTGCACAGGCACCAAAGATATCTGACAGGCCGTAGAAATCAAATACCCTAGCCCCCCATAAATCTTCAATTGCCTTACGGGTTGCATCAATAGAACCACCAAGTTCACCTGCCACGATGATGGTCTTGATGTTAAGATCTTTTTTAGGATCAATGCCGCTCTTTAAAGCCTTTTCACCAAGCTGCCATGCGTATGAAGGTGAAGTCCAGATAACAGATGGCTGATAAGTCTTTAATACCCATAATAAACGTTCTGATGGTAATGTACCGCCCCAGATACATAAAGCACCGGTCTTCTGAGCACCGATTACGTCAGGACCACCAACATATAATGAGAAGTTTAAGGCGTGAACGTAACGGTCTGAAGGTCTCATGCCAACCTGCCAGAACCAGCGGGCCTCAGTTTCCTGGAACTCTTCAAAGTCCTGAGCGGTAAATGGTGAAATGGTAGGAACACCAGTTGAACCTGATGAAGTTGAAATAAATACAACATCATCTTCAGGTACAGCACACAGTTCACCTAAGAATGAACCTACCCCCTGAGTATCACGCTGTGTCTTCTTGTTGATGAATGGGAACTTCTCAATATCTTTTAAGGTCTTGATATCAGAAGGCTTAACACCGGCTTCATCAAATGATCTCTTGTAGTAAGGAGCATTGTCGTAGGCAAACTGCACGATTTCTTTTAAATCAGCAAGCTGTTTTGCTTCAAGCTCTTCGCGAGGCTGAGTCTCTAAAGCCTCATCCCAGAATTTTGACTTGTTAATAGGCATAATATAATCCTCAAATTTAAATAATTAACGAAAATTCTTATCAATA
>ONCB01000187.1 GCA_900316175.1 uncultured Succinatimonas sp. | reverse complement strand
TGGAGAGCTAGAGTAACCTCTTGGAAATGCAAAGCCCCACTCTGTGGGGCTTTGATCTCGGACTTTCTCATGTGACATAAAAAATGTGAAAATCCGAGGAACAAATAAGAAAAGAAAATCAGAGGCGTATAAACAAAAAAAGAACCGCATTTGCGATTCTTAAATTTGGAGCGGGAAACGAGGTTCGAACTCGCGACCCTAACCAT
The DNA here is from genome assembly GCA_900316175.1 of uncultured Succinatimonas sp. Lineage (GTDB taxonomy): Bacteria > Pseudomonadota > Gammaproteobacteria > Enterobacterales > Succinivibrionaceae > Succinivibrio. The sequence goes on along the minus strand of ONCB01000187.1, from coordinate 1,823 downwards.
GGCAAGGTTATGCTCTACCAACTGAGCTATTCCCGCATCCGATGAGGCACATTATACAGTCTTTTTTTTACAGATCAACAGTTTTTTATAAAATTTTATAATTTGCCACTTTTGCCACATTCTTGCCATCCTAACTTTTCCCTTTGCCACAATGTCTCCCAAGTTTTGGTAGATAATAAATCAGGATATGGTATTTCATTATCTATTTTCTCTTTAATTCTTAAGCAGTTAAAAATTATTTTAAATATTTTAATAATTTTGGCATGACTATTTCATATATAAAATCACAAATAAAAAAACGGCAACAATACGATTGCCGATAAATTGGAGAGAAAAAAATATGGCTTTATTCGTTCAGACTAATGTGTCATCTCTGAACTCTCAGAGAAACCTGACACATGCAACGCACGCTCTTGATACTACCTATCAGAGACTGTCATCTGGTTTACGCATCAACACCGCTAAGGATGATGCTGCAGGTTTACAGATTTCAAACCGTTTAACCAATCAGATTAACGGTTTGAATCAGGGCAACCGTAATGCAAACGATGGTATCGCTCTGTGCCAGACCATGGAAGGTGCTTTAGAAGAAACCACCAACATGCTCCAGCGCATCAGAACCCTAGCAATCCAGGCTGCAAACGGTACATTAACTACCATTGACAGAAAATCTGTTCAGGACGAAATTTCAGCACTTTCAGCAGAAATTACCCGTATTGCCTGTAAGACCACCTTCGCCGGACGTCAGTGTATCGCTGGTGTAGACGGTGCAGATCACGGTGGTATTCTTGATAATTCAGGTAAATGCTCCTTCCAGATTGGCGCATACGCCTTCGATACTCTATCAATCAGCATGAGTAAAGGCTTCACTCTGTCAGCAATTGCTGATGTACCAGTAAGTGACATTGGTAAAGCAATAGAGGACCAGAATGAAACCGGTCTATGGTTAAACGATGAAAACGGTCATTACGAATTTAACTGCTATACCCAGGATAATGCCCAATACACAATTAAGGCAATTGACGGCATCATTAACTATGTTGACAGCAAACGAGCCGAACTCGGTGCAATTCAGAACAGAATGGAATCTACCATTCGTAACCAGGAAACAACAGCTGAAAACGTATCTGATGCAAGAGCACGTATCCGTGACGCAGATTACGCAGAGGAAGCATCAAATCTGTCAGCACAGAACATCATTCAGCAGGCTTCAACCACAGTTTTAACACAGGCAAATCAGAGACCATCTATTGCAATGTCTCTATTAAACTCCTGATAACAAAAGTTTTTTACATAACCTGTAACCAGGTTTCTCTCCTGAGCATATTTGCTCATTGGCCGGGAAAACTCCCGGCCCTTTTTTTATAAGGCATCTTTATTCCAAGTCCACATTATTTTCATTTCTAATAATTAAACTGCTTATTCTCTTATCTTTCCTGTCATAACTTAAATATTAAACTGCAAAACTAAATATCCTTTTATAACAGTGTCACCATAATGATGATATTTAGAAAATATGACATTTTCACTTTGGCGAAACTACATTTTCATTATGAAGAAATATAAGCTTACTCTTCTCTATCTGATTTTATTGAATATAAAGCAGCATCTTTCTCCAAAATAATTTAAGAATATTGAAAATTACATCTTTACTAAAAGATTGCATGGCAAATGAAGCGGTAAAATTTCCCAATTCTGAAAAATTAAGTTTTATGAATAAAAAAGTAAATGGTCTGAAATAAACTTTTAGACCATTATAAAACAGCCCCTTAAGCAGACTGTTTGTTCTTTAAAAAATCAGTGTGATTTCTTTCACGGTTTTA